>NZ_JANIJZ010000007.1:0-165317 GCF_024580675.1 Brevibacterium sp. 50QC2O2 | reverse complement strand
CTTCACTTCGAAGGTGATCTTTCTTCTGCGGGAATTGAACTCTAGACAAGTCCTATTTTCCCAGGTCAGAGGTCACCTTCACCTATTCATCCACACCCCGGACACCCCACACCATGAAAAACCCAGGCTAGCGACGCCCGATTTGCTCTACAGCGCGCAGATGATTTACTCTCGCACGTATCAGACTATTCCCCTTCTCCTCGTAGCCACAGTCTGGTATCTGGTGCTTACAACGATCTTCACCATCGCGCAACAGCTGATAGAACGTCGCATACATGATCAGCCGATGCTCAATGTTCGGAGACTGAGGTTTAACCCGTTTGCTTCGAAGGGCCCGAAGAAGGTGATGGCGTAATGAATGAAAAAATCACTGCGGCCGGTGCCGTCAACTCGGCAGATATGGAATGGCCGCTGCTCAAGGCCGACGGGATCCATAAGAGATTCGGGAGCAACCATGTTCTGCGCGGGGTGTCGCTCGATGTGCACAAAGGCGAAGTGCAATGTGTGATTGGACCGTCCGGATCAGGCAAGAGCACCCTGTTACGGTGCCTCAACCTGTTGGAAAGACCCGACGCTGGCTACGTCTACCTAGACGGCGAACCGGTGGGATACTCATGGCGAGGCGATGATCTGAGTGAGATGAAATCGGCTCAGTTGGCACGTCAACGAGAACGCATGGGAATGGTGTTCCAGAGTTTCAACTTATTCGGACATTTGAGCGTGCTGGAGAACGTAACTCTGGCACCTCGTCTGATCAATGGCTCCAGAGGAACCGCGATCAACACAGAAGCCACGGAACTGCTGGCCTCAGTCGGTTTAGCCGATAAAGCGGGGTTCAAACCCGCACAGCTTTCCGGTGGTCAGCAACAGCGCGTCGCCATTGCCAGAGCTTTGGCGATGCATCCGGAAGTCATGCTTTTCGACGAGCCGACCTCGGCGCTCGATCCGGAATTGGTCGGCGATGTTCTGGAGGTCATGAAGAATCTGGCCGAGCAAGGGATGACGATGGTCATCGTCACCCACGAAATGGGCTTCGCGGCCGACGTTGCAGACAAGGTCGTCTTCATGGACGGGGGAATCATCGTGGAAGCCGGCACTCCCAGGGAGATTTTCAAGGACAGCACACATCCGCGCACCACTGAGTTCTTGGCTAGGGTGTTGTGAGTACGTCGAGCTCGTTCCGCCTGTATTCCGCTGCGGAGTGCATGAAAGCGGTTCCCGATTCCACCGGGGTCGAGCTGATGGGGTTGGCGGGGTGCATCACGAAACATGTGGGTGTCCTGCAATCGCAGTTCGGCGGTCGAGTGGAGAGGGCACTAGATCAGCCAGAAGCTCTCCTCTTCGGGCACATGGGCTTCGTCCCCGGCCTGGGAACCTGTGTGAAATCGGGTATGCAGGTAAACGACAATGCACGCATGGGGCTCGACCGGGTGCAAGCATCCGTAACGCTCTTCTCCGCACAGACGGGAGAACCTCGGGCGGTCCTCGACGGCGGTGCGGTAACGGTACTGCGAACAGCCGGGGCATTAATCGCCGGGGTGCGGAGCGTGCTGACCATTGCAGACCCCGTGGTGGCTGTGATCGGCTACGGTGCACAGGGCAGGCAAGTGGCGCGGCTAGCCGGTAGCGTGCTGGGGGCTTCAGAAGTTCGGATCTGGGCACCGTCAAGGCCGTCTGTCAACGATGGGGAAGTCTTGGCTGAAAGCAAGGCTGCGGCGTTGCAGGGAGCGGATGTCGTTGCCTGCTGCACCTCGAGTCGCAGCCCAGTGGTCGAATTGGGGGAGCTCGAAGCCTCAGGAGCGGGGGAAAGCACGATAATTGCCTCAATAAACTCCTTCGCCCCCGATCACAGCGAGATCGCTCCGGATATTGTGGCGGCATCCCGGTTGGTGATCACCGACATCGACGAAGTGGATTCCTTCGGCCCGGTCCACGGTGCCGGAAGCCTAGCAGGAAATCCACAATTCCTCCGTCTGGGCACGGACGTGCTTGGTGAGTACACAGAGGATTTCGGGCGAATGACCGGACCGAAGACGGTACTGATCGGCGGTGCAGGGACCCAGGACGCCCTGATGGCCTGGGCTATCGTAGACGGTGAAGCCGCAGTCATCGAGGCGGTGTCCCGCCTTGCCGGGGACGCCTGCGATCGGGCCGGAGCCGACTGACAGCAGTCGTAGCCGTTTTCAAACAGCGGGGTGGATGGAGGCCGTCGGATGAAGAATGTGACGCTCAAGGACGTTGCCGCCGCCGCCGGAGTCTCGCGTGCCAGTGCCGCGCGTGTACTGGGCGACTACGGATATGCCAGCGACACGGTGAGAAATGCTGTGCTACGGGCTGCGGAAGAACTCGAGTATGCGCCTTCGAAGTTGGCCAGAGCGATGCGCAACGGACGCACCCAGCTCTTGGGATTCATTTGCGCAGATATTTCCGATGGGCTCTTCTCCCAAGCCCTTGCCGGAATCTGCCGTGTTGCCGAGCCCGCAGGTTACCAGGTGGTGGTCTTCACCAGTTCGGATCAGCTCGGAGTGGAACGTGATGGGGTATCGGCACTGCTGTCCCATGGAGTGGAAGGCTTGATCGTGTCGCCGGTGATCGTTGAAGAGCGATCGCATTTGGCCGATGCCACTGTGCCGGTTGTCTATCTCGACCGTGCCCCAGAGGACGTGTCGGGGGTGGTATCCGACAATGTCGGAGCAGGAAGTCTGGCCGCGCAGCTACTGGTGAATGCTGGACACCGCAGAATCGGCATGACGGCTGCTGTCCAGACGGAAGAACCGATCGTCGTCACTCCAGGTGAAGTCCACCGGGGCGGGGGTGCGGAGCTGAGCGTCCATGGAGCCGATCGACCTTCTGTCCTACGTGTCAGGGGATTCGTCAAGACACTGCAGGAAAAAGGCGTGCGGGTCGAGGAGGACGACTTACTGCTGAGCCCGCATCGAAGTCCGGATGCGCAAGACCGGCTGACCGCTTGGCTACGGGGGCGCCGGGACCTCACTGCCATTGCGGCAGTGGACTCGTACCAGGCGCGCAGTCTTTATCGTGCGGTAGGCGAGCTCGGTATGTGTGTGCCGGAAGACCTGTCGATCGTCGTGTTCAGCGATGACGATTGGGTCGAATTCACCAGGGTCCCTCTGACGACGATTCAACTGGATGGGGTCGAAATGGGTGCCCGGGCCGCGGAAAAACTCCTTGCAGCACTTTCCGAGGAGAAGACGACGGATGCGACCGTCGACGTGATACCGGTTATCAGGCGAGCCGGGGCCAGCATTGCGCAAATGCCGGCCACAAGTCGGTAGCGTCCATGCTGACACTCACCTATTCCAGGCGAGTTCCGCCGCGGTTCTGCGGTATCGGAGTTCGCCCAGCCGGAGCCGGTCACGGTTTCCCGGGTGCGGCCTCGGCTCCGGAGGCGGTGTTGGCCCGCAGGACTTCGAGGCGCTCGCGGTACTCGACTTCGTCGATGTCGCCGCGGGCGAAGCGCTCGGCCAGGGTGCGCTGGGCCTGGAACAAGGGGCCGGCTTGCTGGGAGCGCAGCCTGCGCAGCGCCGCGGTGCGCCTGATGAGCAGCACCACGAGCACGACGATGGCGGCGATGAACAAGGCGGTGATGAACATGCCGATGAACGGGACGAACGGCGGAATGTGCGGGCCGAAACCTCCGCGCCCGTAGCCAGTCGGCCCGAAGCCGCCCGTTCCGGAGGTGGCGAGTGCGCTGAACATGATGATCTCCTCTGCGGTGGAGACCCCGGCAATGAGCGCGGGACCGATTCGTACCTCCATCCAAGCCCGGACCCGGCCATCGCACATCCGGCCGGGGGAGTGTTCCTCCCTGCTCCCAGAGGATTACTCCGGCCGAGGCTACTGCCAGCCGGGCGCCACCAGGCCGGCCTCGTAGGCCGTGACCACCAGCTGGGCGCGGTCGCGAGCGCGCAGTTTCTGCATGATGCGGGAGACATGGGTCTTTGCGGTCAGCGGGGAGAGGACCAGCCGCCCGGCGATCTCGTCGTTCGTCAGGCCGTGGCCCACCAGCCGCAGCACCTCGCGTTCGCGCTCGGTCAGCCCGGCCAGCAGAGCGGTATCGGGCGTGGCGCGCAGGCCGGTGGCGGCCCGGTCCAGCAGCCGGCGCGTCACACCCGGCGAGAGTACAGCGTCCCCGGCGCAGGCGGCGCGGACGGCCCGGATGAGATCGGCCGGTTCCGTGTCCTTGACCAGGAAGCCCGCGGCACCGGCCCGGATCGCGCGGACCACGTACTCGTCGAGTTCGAAGGTCGTCACGATCACCACGTGCAGTCCGTCCAAGGCGGGATCTGCGGCGATCTGCTCAGTGGCCCACAGGCCGTCGCCCTCGGGCATCCGGATGTCGACGAGGACCACGTCTACGGGTGCGCCCCGGTCCGCGGCATCCCGCAGGGCGGCCAGGAGCTCATGCCCGCCGGCGGCCTCGGCGACCACCTCGATGTCCTCTTCGGCGTCGAGCAGGGCGCGGAAGCCCGCGCGCACCAACTGGTGGTCATCGGCCAGGGCCACGCGGATCATATCGGCTTCTCCTCATCCATTCGGTCTGCAGCCGGATTCGCAGCCCGGCCTGCAGTCGGGTCCTGCGTCCAGGGCAGGCGCGCTGTGATGCGGGTGCCGCGACCCGCGGCGCCCGAGGCGATGTCCAGGGTGCCGCCTGCCAGTTCGGCGCGCTCGCGCATACTGCGCAGGCCGCCGCCGGAGGGAGCGTGCCGGGCGCTGGTCGGCCCGCCACTCGCGGAGCCACCCTGGCTTGCAGTCCCGCCCTGTTCCACCGGCCCGCCCTGTTCCGCAGGCACGCCGGGCCCGACGCCGTCGTCCTCGATCAGCACGACGAGTCGGTCCCCGTCTCGCTCCAGACGGACCAGTGCGCGGTCCGCGGCTGAGTGCCGCAGGACGTTCGTCAGGGCCTCGCGCACGATCCGCACGGCCGTCGCCTGAATGGGGCCGGCGGGCGGGGTCCGGCCCGCCCCGCTCGTCCGGACCTCCCCGTTCATCCGTCCGGCCCCGCTCGTCCGGTCCGGAATCGCAATCCGGTCGTCGAAGACGATGTCCAGGCCCAGGGAGCGGTGCGCGGAAATGAGTTCGGGCAGCTCGGCGAGCTGGGGCGCGGGGCTCAGCGGGGCATCCTCGCCGCGCAGTGCAGCCAACACGCCACGGGCCTCGGCCAGGCCAGAGCCGGCGAGTCGTCGGATATTGCTCAGGGCCTCGCGCGCCTGTGCAGGGTCGCGGTCGAACAGGTGCAGCCCCATGCCCGACTGCACGGAGATCTGGCTGAGCGAATGGGACAGCACGTCGTGGAGTTCGCGGGCGATGGCCGCGCGTTCGGCCTGCTCCGCGGCCCTGGCGCGCTCGGCGAGTTCCTGTGTGCGGCGGGCGGCGCGGGCCGTCTTGGTCCGGATCGTCACACCGATGCCGGTGCACACGGCCAGGGCCACGGTGCCCGCGATGATGCGCGGGCCCGCGTGCTGTGGTGCGAGGAATTCTACCAGTGTGACGCCGGCCAGCCAGGCCGCCCCGGCCGAGGCCACAGCCCAGACGGGCGCGGCCCACACGAGGGCAGCGATCAGGGCGAAACCGAGCGCGAGCGGGGGCGGACCGAGCTGGGGCGGGATGAACAGCATGGCCAGGGACAGCCCGGCGACCACCGCGACGGTGGGACCCGGCCGGCGGGCCGCGGCGAGCAGGGTCAGGGCGGAAGCCGCGGCGAGCACGACCTTGAGGACGATCCAGGCCGTGGACTGGCCGTGCAGCACGCCCAGGGCGATGGTGGGCGGGGTCTGCACGAGCAGGGCGATGGCGGCTGCGGCCACGAGGAACGCGGGCAGATGACGGGTGGGGCCCTCCGGCCCGCCGGTGTGTCGATCCCCGTCCCGATCCCCGTGCATGGGCCGAGTCTACGCGGCGGAATCAGTGCCGGGCGTCGTCCGGGAGGAGGCCGTCCGGGTACTCCCGGGGGATGAGGAATGGGGAGACCACACCGGTGTCTCATCCCCACAGGCCGTGGGCCGAGCACCCGGACGAGCGCTCAAAGGGAGACCGCTCGCCCCTCATCGTGCTCCGGGAAGATCGTCGCGGGCGGTGCGACATTGATCCTGCGGGCCCAAGGAATGTAGATGAGGGCCGTGACGACCAGCCCGAGGATCCAGGAAACGTCTGCGCCGCCGATCAGCTCGACCATCGGACCCGTGTACAGGGTCTGGTCCAGGAATGGAATCTGAATGGCGACGCCGATGACGTAGCTGGTCAGCGCCGCCGCGTTCCAGCTGCCGTAGCGTCCCTTCCGTGTATAGAGCGCGGGGATGTCGAAACGGTCCTTGGACACCAGGTAGTAGTCCGCGAGGTTGATGATCGACCACGGGGTGAACACCATGAGCAGGAGCAGGACGAAGTTCTTGAAGAAGCCCAGGAACTCTGCGGATGCGGCCAGGGCCACGATCACGGTGAGTGCGACGATGGTGCAGACGAAAACCGCTCGGGTCGCCTTGGTGACCGCGGCGCGGTGGTTCCACGAGGTGGCGATTGTCAGAGTGCACATGAAGGCGCCGTAGGCGTTGAGGGTGTTGACCGTCAGCTTGCTCATCAGGATGACGATGAACATGAGCAGGGCGAGCACTCCGCCGCCGGCCAGCTCGCCGATGAACCCGACCTGGTTGGACAGGAACAGTTCGCCCGCGGCGGTGGCGATGATGACGCCCAGGATCATCGACCACTGCGAGCCGACGACCGATCCGAGGAACGTCCAGCCGAATGTTGTGGACTGCTTGGTGGAACTGGGGAGGTAGCGCGAATAGTCGGCGACATAGGGTCCGTAGGTCATCTGCCACCCGGCCGCCAGTCCCACCACCGAAAGGAAGGTCGGGAATGAGAAGGTGGTGTCACCGAAGACGGCGCCCAGGTCCACCTGGGTGATCACGCAGATGGACAGGTAGACGAACCCGATGAAGCCGGTAATCGTGCTGATCCGGCCCAGCACATGGATGTACCGGTACCCCAGGAGCGCGACCGCCGCGGTGAGGACGCCGAATATCACGATGCCGACCCACGGCGTCTCCACTCGCAGGATCCCGTTGACCGCCTGTCCGGAGAGCACTGCGCCGGTGGAGGCGAACCCGATATACATGAGGACGACGAGGACCAAGGGGACGACCGCGCCGATCACACCGAACTGTGCGCGGGAGGAGATCATCTGCGGCAAGCCGAGTTTGGGGCCCTGCGCGGAGTGCAGTGCCATGATCACCCCGCCGATGATATTGCCGATGAGCAGGGCGATGATCGCCCAGAGGGCGCCGGACTTGAAGGCGGTGACGGCGAGCGCCCCGTCGACGATGGCGGTGATCTGCGTGTTCGATCCGAACCACAGGGTGAATTGGGAGAACGGCCTGCCATGTCGTTCGCGTTCCGGGACCCAGTCGATGGTGCGGGCCTCCACCAGGCTCTGAGCGCCTTCTTCGACGGCATAGTGCAGATCCCGGGGATCCGGGTCCAGTCTCTTGTGCGGGTGTTCGGGTTCGGTCGCCATAGGGGTTCTCCTGGTCTTGTCCGAGTGGGGCGCTAGCCATGTTCTCAAACGTGACCGGTGACACAAGCGTGTCGGGAGGTGAAAGCGTCCGACATCCCGGACTGCGGGGCCCGTGCCGCGATCCGGCCGATACCCCGACGCGCACAGTCGGCCCGCCGCCTATCCCCTACCCGAAGGTCTCCTGCAGGGCCTCGAGTAGGACCTCGGTCGCCGCCCCGTCCTCGACCTCGGCGCGGACCATCGCCACGATCGTGCGCGCACCGCACTCGGTGCCCGGCACCACGGTGGCCACGCCCGGCGCCAGGGCCAGCATCGTGGGGGTGGCCAGGGTCAGGCCCACCCCGGCGCCGGCCATGGCCAGGGATACCGCGGTGTCCGTGACGATGTGCCGCTCCACCGGGGCGAAACCCAGGTCCGCGCAGGCGAAGCGCAGGGCTCGGCCGAAGGACGAGTCGTTCGGCGGCAGGATCCACGGGGCCGTGTGCAGATCGGCGGGCAGCCCGCCGCGCATGCCGTAGACCATGAAGGTCTCGTGGCGCAGGGGCACCATCCGCGCTCCGCGCAGTGGTGCCAGGGGCGCGGCGGGGTAGTCGATGCCGATGCCCACGTCGATGCGCCCCTCGATCACGGCCTGCTGCATGTGTTCGACGTCGACCTCGTGCGCGCGCACCTGTACCCCGGTGTCGGCCAGGCGTT
The DNA here is from genome assembly GCF_024580675.1 of Brevibacterium sp. 50QC2O2. Lineage (NCBI taxonomy): Bacteria > Bacillati > Actinomycetota > Actinomycetes > Micrococcales > Brevibacteriaceae > Brevibacterium > Brevibacterium sp. 50QC2O2. The sequence continues at coordinate 157,084 of NZ_JANIJZ010000007.1, read as the reverse complement.
CGAGCACCGGTCCGATCGCCACGAGCGAGGCGGAGCCGAACACGCCCAGCGTCAGCGTCTGGACGAACTCGGCCTGGGCCCCGCGCAGCGCTTCGGCGGCCTGGGCCTCTGCGGCCAGGATCCGCCTGGCCCGCGGCAGCAGGGCGCGTCCGGCCGGGGTCAGTTCGACCGTGCGGCCGGCCGGGCGCAGCAGGGTGGCGCGGGTGGCCCGTTGGAGGGCGGAGATGTGCTGGCTGACCGCCCCGGTGGTATAGCCCAGTTCGCGGGCGGCACGGGTCATAGTGCCGTGGTCGGCGATTGCGACGAAGGCGCGCAGCTGTGTCAGGGTCCAGTTCATATGGGGCTCATTATCCAGTAGACCTAAACGGAACATTCAAATCCTATCGATAGACCTAATGGTTTCTACCGGTGAGACTGTTGGAAAGTGATACGCAACACAGATCCAAAACACTGAGTCACGCCACAGAAAGGTGGTGTCATGTCCACTCCCACAGCACCCGCCCGACCCACTCCGGCTGCCCGCCCTGCACCGGCGAATGCGACCGTCGTCATCGTCGGCGGCGGCATCATGGGCGTGGCCAGCGCCTATGAGCTGGCCCGCGCAGGGGTCACCGACATCGTCGTGATCGAGCGCAACGAACTGGGCTCGGGCTCCACTTGCCGCGCCGCCGGCGGTCTGCGCAGCCAGTTCTCCGACGCCGTCAACATCGCCCTGGGCGCCCGCAGTCTGGAGACCTTCCGCCGGTTCAAGGACCTGTTCGACCAGGACATCGACTTCGTGGGCAGCGGCTACCTGTTCCTGCTCGACGGCGCCGAGGACGCGGCGGCCTTCGAGGACAATGTCGCCGTGCAGCGGGGCATGGGACAGAACTCACGGATGCTGACCGTCGCCCAGGCCGCCGAACTGTGCCCCGTCATCTCCACCACCGGCCTGGTCGGGGCGGCCTTCAACCCCGATGACGCCCACTGCACCCCCGAGTCCGCAGTGGCCGGCTATGCCCGCGCCGCCCGCCGACTGGGCGTGACGATCCTGACGGGGACCTCGGTCACGGGGATCACGGTGGAATCCGGGGCCGTCACCGGAGTGGACACGTCCGCCGGGCCGATCGCCACCGGCACCGTGGTGTGCGCCGCCGGCGCCTGGTCGCAGCAGGTGGGCGCGCTGGCCGGAGTGGACCTGCCGGTCACCCCGCTGCGCCGCCAGATCGTGGTGAGCGAGCCGATCAGCGCCTTCGATGCGCGCAGGCTGCCCTTCACCATCGACTTCTCCACCTCGTTCTACTTCCACTCGGAGGGCTCGGGCCTGCTGTTCGGTGCGCCAGAGGCCGGGGACGTCAATGCCTTCGACACCCGCCGCGACCCCGCTTGGCTGGACCACCTGGGCGAACTCATGGAACGGCGCGCGCCGGCCCTGACCGATGTTGGACTGGGGCGCGGCTGGGCCGGCCTCTACGAGTGCACGCCCGACCACAATGCGCTCATCGGCGTGGCCGAGGAGGTCGCCGGTTTCATCTACGCCTGCGGCTTCTCCGGCCACGGCTTCCTGCAGGGCCCGGCGGTGGGCGAGGTGGTGCGCGACCTGTACCTGGGCACCACCCCCTTCGTCGATGTCTCCGGCATGTCCGTGCAGCGCTTCGCAACCCAATCCACCCGAACCGAACTGAACTTCGTCTAACCCATCGTCAACCCCGTCCACTACTTACCGAAATGTCGAATTCCGGGCGAAAATCCCGATATATCAACATTTCGCCAAGTAGTGGACGGGGAGGAGAGAAAGGAAACACCATGACGTCATCCCTTCCCACACGCGAGGACGTGCTCGCCCTGGCACAGGCCGGGCTGACCGGCTGCGGGCTCGACTTCGAGGCCCTGCTGGGCGCGGATTCCGGCACCGCTGCCGGCGCTTCCGCTTCTGCGGATTCCGGCACGGCCCCCACCATCCCCGCGCGCTCGCCGCTGACCGGCGATGTGCTCGGCCGGCTGGCCGCCGACACCCCGGACACGGCCTCGGCGAAACTGGACCGGGCCCGCGCGGCCTTCGAGACCTGGCGCGATGTGCCGGCCCCCGTGCGCGGCAAGGTGGTGCAGCGCTGGGGCGAGCTGTTGCGCGAGCACAAGGTGGATCTGGGCAAGCTGGTCACCGTGGAGGCCGGCAAGACCCCCTCGGAGGCCGAGGGTGAGGTCCAGGAGATGATCGACATCTGCGAGTTGGCCCTGGGCCAGTCGCGCCAGCTCTTCGGCAAGACCCTGGCCAGCGAGCGCCCCGGCCACCGGCTGATGGAGACCTGGCATCCGCTGGGCGTGGTCGGCATCATCTCGGCGTTCAACTTCCCGGTGGCACCCTATGCATGGAACACGGCCCTGGCCATCGTGTGCGGAGATCCCGTCGTCTGGAAGCCCTCGGAGGTTGCGACGCTGTCCGCGGTGGCCGCCACGGCTCTGCTGACGCGTGCCGCTGCGGAACTCGGGGCGCCCGCGGACCTGGCACAGGTGCTCGTGGGCGACCGCACTGTCGGCCAGGTGCTGGTCGACGACGCCAGGGTGGACCTGGTGTCGGCCACCGGTTCGGTCCGGATGGGCAGGGAGATCGGTCCGGCCGTGGCGCGCCGGTTCGGCCAGTCCCTGCTGGAACTCGGCGGTAACAACGCCGCGATCGTGGCTCCCAGCGCGGATCAGGACCTGGCGATCCGCGGTTCGGTGTTCGCCGCCGCCGGCACCGCCGGCCAGCGCTGCACCACGCTGCGCCGGTTGATCGTGCACTCGTCGATCGCCGAGGACTTCACGGCTGCTCTGGTCGCGGCCTATGACACCCTGGCGATCGGATCGCCCACGACTCCCGGTGTGCTGGTGGGCCCGCTGATCTCGAAGCCTGCCTATGAGGCGATGCAGGCGGCCCTGGCCGCCGCCGTCGAGCAGGGCGGCCAGGTGCTCACCGGGGGTGAGCGGGTGCTGGTCGAGCAGGCCCCCGACGCCTACTACGTGAAGCCCGCCGTGGTGAAGATGCCGGCTCAGACGCAGATCGTCACGGAGGAGACCTTCGCCCCGATCCTTTACGTGATGGAGTACGAGGACTTCGATGCCGCGATCGCGATGAACAACGCGGTGCCGCAGGGCCTGTCCTCGGCGGTGTTCACCACCGAGCTCAAGGAGGCCGAGCGCTTCATCGCGCGCAGTGACGCCGGGATCGCCAACGTCAACATCGGGACCTCGGGCGCGGAGATCGGCGGGGCCTTCGGCGGGAACAAGGAGACCGGTTGGGGTCGCGAATCCGGCACGGACTCCTGGCACGCATACATGCGGCAGGCGACGAACACCGTCAACTACTCCGATGAGCTGCCGCTGGCCCAGGGAGTCGAGTTCCTGTGACGCACGGTGAGGCCTGGGTGAGCGAGGCCCCGACCGGGGCGGGTGCGCCCACGGCGGCCGAGGCCTCGGCCGTCGACGCTGCGGTCGCACCCGACCCGGCTGCACCCGGTTCGGCTTCCCCCACCGCTGCCGAGCGCTCGGCCGGGCACGCGATCGTCGAGCAGCTGCTGGCCTTCGGCATCGAGCGCGTGTTCGCCGTGCCCGGCGAGAGCTATCTGGACGTGCTCGACGGGCTGTACGAGCACCGCGAGTCCATCGACCTGGTGATCACCCGCCAGGAAGGGGGCGCTGCGATGATGGCGGCGGCCCACGGGCAGCTCACGGGAAGCCCGGGGATCTGCATGGTCACGCGCGGGCCCGGCGCCACGAACGCCTCGATCGGGGTGCATGTGGCGGGTCAGGACGCCAGCCCCATGGTGCTGTTCATCGGCCAGGTGCCCACGGCCGTCAACGGCCGGCGGGCCTTCCAGGAGGTTGACTACCGGCTCATGTTCGCAGGGCTGGCCAAGGAGGTCGTGGTCATCGACCGCCCGGAGCGGGCCCCGGAGCTCACCGCCTACGCCCTGACCCTGGCGGTTTCGGGGGAGCCGGGCCCGGTGGTGGTCGTGCTGCCAGAGGACACCCTGGTCGAACCGACCAGCGCGCCCGTGGTGCCCCGCCTGCCGCGCCCCGATCCGCAGCCGGCCATCCACGAGTTGGAGCGCGCAGCGGCCCTGTTGGCACAGGCCCACCGGCCCCTGGTGATCGCCGGTTCGGACCATTGGGATGTCGGGACGGCGCGCCTGCTGGCCGAGTTCGGCGAGTCCTCCGGCATCCCGGTGGCCACCGTGGTGCGCCGTCAGCACGCGCTCGACAACGACTCGGAAGCCTATGTGGGCACCCTGGGCCTGAACACCACGGCGGGCCTGGACGCCCTGATCCAGCGGGCGGACGTGGTGTTGCTGCTGGGCGCCAGGCCCGATGGCCTGTCGATGGCGAATGCTGATCTGCTGTTCGCCTCCGACCCGGGCAGGCGGTTCATCCACGTCTACCCGTCATCCGATGTGATCGGCCGGATCTACCCTGCACATGTTGGTGTTGTGGCGAAGCCGGGCGCGTTCCTCGAGGGCCTGGCGAACCTGGCAGCGGATCCGGCGGCGGCAGTGCCCGAGGCCGCCGGCGGGCAGGCGCCCGGTGAGCAGACGCCGGGTGGCGCAGTGCCCGAGGCCGCGGCCTCGGCGGCGGAGCGGGCTGCATGGCTGGCCGAACTGCGCGCGAACTACCTGGCGGTCTCCCGCCCGGACCCGGCGGCCCCGGAGACGCCGGCCGCAGCGGTCTACATGGACGTGTTCAATCGGCACTTCGACGCCGACACTGTGATGACCGTGGGGGCCGGTGACTACGCCGCCTTCCCCCAGCGCTACCACCGGTACCGTGCCTATCCCAGCCAGGTGGCCAGTCAGTCGGGGTCCATGGGCTTCGGCGTGCCGGCCGCCACCGCGGCGGCACTGGCCCTGCCAGGGCGGCAGGTGGTGTGCTTCGCCGGCGATGGCTGCCTGCTGATGAACGGGCAGGAACTGGCGACGATCGCGCGCTACGGGCTCAACGTGCTGGTGGTGCTGGTGAACAACTCGCGCTTCGGCACGATCCGCCGGCACCAGGACGGGCGGTATCCGGGCCGGGTGTCCGGCACGGATCTGGTCAACCCGGACTTCATCGCCTATGCCGGGTCCTTCGGCGCGCGCACCGCCAGGGTGGGCACGCCCGAGGAGTTCGACGCGGCGCTGGCCGAATTGGCCACCGTCCCCGGCCTGCGCTTCGTGGAGGTCGTCACCGCCTGAGGTGATGCGCAGGCCGGGGCGGGCCGGCTCAGTCCGGCAGGCCCTGCTCCCGGCGCACGTCCATCGCCGGACGGGTGTCGACTCCGCGCTTGGCCAGGGTGGACTTGACCGCAGGCCACAGGGCGAACAGTGCTGCGGTCAGGATCAGGCTGGTCCACACCTGGACGCGGGTGCCGCCGTCATTCGGATCGATGATCATGATGACGACGATGACCAGCACCAGCGCGATCACCAGGATGTTCAGGTACGGGGTGAGCCAGGAGCGGATCTTCAAGCCCTTGCGCTGTTCGGGTGTGAGCTTCAGGCGCATCCGCCACTGCGCCAGGGCGATGAACACGTAGATGAACAGGGCGACCAGACCGCCGGAGTTCATGATGAAGTCGAAGATCACGGTACCCTTGTCGCCGGCGTAGTTCGCGATGATCGCGATGAGCGCCGCCACACAGGAGGCGAACAGGGCCACCACCGGGGTGCCGTAGCGCGAGCGCTTGGCCACGAACCTCGGGGCGAAGCCCTTGTCGGCCAGAGCGGCCATCATCCGCGGGGCCGAATACAGACCCGAGTTCAACACGGAGATGACGGCCGTGAACAGGACGATCTCCATAATCGTCGAGGCCCCCGGCAGGCCGAACATGCCGAAGATGTAGGCGAACGGCGCGGTGATGGAGGGATCGGGCAGTTCGTTCCACGGCACGGCCATGACGATGATGAGCACGCCGCCGACGAAGAACAGCAGGATACGCCAGATGACGGTCTTCGTCGCCTGGTTGATACCGCGGGCGGGGTCGACGGATTCGGCCGAGGCCATCACGGCGATCTCGGTGCCGAAGTAGCTGAAGATGACGGTGGCGATCGCGATGAAGATCGCGGGCACGCCCATCGGGGCGAAACCGTCATGGGCCCACAGATTGGAGATGCCGGGATCGTGGTCTGCGGCGGTGGGCCACAGGTGCAGGACGAACAGGGCGCCGACGACCAAGAATACGATGATCGTGACGACCTTGATGCTGGCCAGCCAGAACTCGATCTCGCCGAAGATCCGCACCGAGAACAGATTGGTCATGATGAACACGGCCACCAGCAGGATCGACCACGCCCAGGTGGGGACCGCGGGGAACCAGCCGTTGAGCAGCCCGCCGCCGATCACCGCCTCGTAGGCGATGATGCCGGCCCAGTAATACCAGTACAGCCAACCGGTCAGGTAGGAGGCGTAGCCGCCCATGGACTCATTCGCGTACTCCATGAAGGAGCCGACGGCGGGCTTGCGGGCGGCCATCTCGCCGAGCATCCGCATGGCCAGGAAGACCAGGAGGCCGCCGATCAGATAGGCGATGATGGCCGCCGGGCCCACTGCGCGCACCACATTGCCAGAACCCACGAACAGGCTGGCGCCGATGATGCCGCCCAGGGTGATCATGGTGATGTGGCGGTTGGCCAGTTTTCCCTTGTCGCGCACGACGATATCGTCGATGCGCTCGCCGAGTTCGGCACCGCCGTCCTTACCGGTGCCCTGGTTGCGGGCATCGCCGTGCTGGGGTCTGTTTTCAGATTTCATCAAGAGTTTCCTGTATCGGTCTTTCTGTCGGGGGATACTGCGTCGTGCGGTCGCGCACGTGTGTGTCGTGCGGCAGAAGTGGCTCCAGGCATATGGAGTGTTCCAAAGCACAGGTCAGTCTACTGAATGTTTGTTTCAGAAAGAGTCGCCGGACACGGAAGTGGCCGAGGCCACACCCACTCGGGTGTGGCCTCGGCCAGGGGTGCGGCGGCCGGTTCGCCCCGACCCGCGCGCGGCGGTCAGAGGGCGCTCGGCTACTTGCCGGCCGCCTCGGTTTCGGCACGGATGTCCATCGCCGGGCGGGTGTCGACCCCGCGCCGGTGCAGGGTCCGTGACACCAGTGGCCACAGCACGACCAGCACGGCGGTGGCCAGCAGACTGGTGAACACCTGGGCGCGGCCGCCCGGGGTGAGCAGCATGATGATGATGACGGCGATGACGGCGGCGAAGACCACGAGGTTGAGCCAGGGGACGAACGTGACCTTCAGGGGCAGCTCGGCGCGTTCGGCGGGGGAGAGCTTCATGCGCATGCGCAGCTGGGCCCAGGCGATGCAGACGTAGACGAACAGGGCGACCAGGCCGCCGGAGTTCATGATGAACGTGTAGATGTTCTCCGCTCCCGCGAAGTTCGCCACGATCGCGGCCAGCGCGCCCACGCACGACAGCAGAAGTGCGCCGATCGGGGCGCCGGACTTGGTGCGGCGGCCGATCCACTTGAAGGCGAAGCCCTTGTCCGACAGGCTGGCCAGCATGCGCGGGGCCGAATACAGCCCGGAGTTGAGCACGGAGATCGCCGCGGTGAACAGCACCAGGTTCATGATGAGTTTGGCCTGGGGCAGGCCCAGCATCTCGAAGACGTAGGCGAAGGGTGCGGCGACATCGGTGGGCGGCAGTTCGTTCCACGGCACGGCCATGACGATGATGAGCACGCCGCCGACGAAGAACAGCAGGATGCGCCAGACGACGGTGCGGGTGGCCAGTTTGATGCCGCGGGCGGGGTCGACGGACTCCGCTGCCGCCATGACGGCGATTTCGGTGCCGAAGTAGCTGAAGATGACGGTGGCGACCGCGACGATTGCGGTGCCGGCCCCCTCGGGCATGAAGCCGCCGTGGCTCCACAGATTGGAGATGGCCGGATCGTGGGCGCCCGAGGTGGGCCACAGGTGCAGGACGAACAGGGCGCCGGCGACGAGGAAGACGATGATGGTGATGACCTTGATGCTGGCCAGCCAGAATTCGATCTCGCCGAAGATGCGGACCGAGAACAGGTTGGTCAGCAGGAAGATGACGACCAGCAGCGAGGTCCAGGCCCAGCTGGGCACTGCGGGGAACCAGCCGAAGAGGGTGTTGCCGCCGACCACGGACTCATAGGCGATGATGCCGACCCAGAAGTACCAGTACAGCCAGCCGGACAGATAGGCGGCCCAGCCGCCCAGTGATTCGTCGGCGTACTCCATGAAGGAGCCGACGGCGGGCCGGCGGGCGGCCATTTCGCCGAGCATCTGCATGGTCAGCCAGACCAGCAGGCCGCCGATCAGATAGGAGATGATGGCGGCGGGGCCCACCGAGCGGATGACGTCGCCGGAGCCCACGAACAGGCTGGCGCCGATGATGCCGCCCAGCGTGATCATGGTGACGTGGCGGTTGGCCAGTTTGCCGCGGTCGCGTACGACGACCTCGTCAGTGGCGGGGGAATCGGGGGTGGCGCCCGCTGGGGCACCGGAATCCGAGGATTTCATAGCTTCCTTCACGACGGCTCGATGACGGCTCTTCGGGGCCGGAGTCCGCCATTGTGCAGTGTAAGCACGTAAAGGTTGGTGTGCATAGTTTTGAGGGCTGGGTCACTTGGCGGATAGGATCGCGGCGAGACGGATTGGCGGCGGCGAGGCGGGGCAAAGGAGCCCCGGCACAGCGCGGGAACGGCGCAGCGCGGGAACGCACAGCACAGAAGCGGAAGAGGAGTGGAGCATGGGTAGGGACCGAGGGACGATCGCGGTGATCGGCGGGCACGGCAAGACGGGTCGTGCGGTGATCGGCGGCCTGAAACGGCTGGATCAGGAGTCCGTGGCCGTGGGCAGGGCCCAGCTGGCGGACCCGGGCACAGCGCTGTCAGAGGCCGCGGCCATCTACCTCATCGCCCCGAATATGTGCGCCGACGAACCGGGATTCGTCGACACCTGGCTATCCGCCGCGGCCGAGGCCGGGGTCGAGCGGGTGGTCTACCATTCCGTGGCAGCCCCCTACGCCCCACAGATGCCGCACCATCTGCACAAGGCGATGAGCGAGGACCTGGTGCGCCGCAGCGGCCTGGACTGGACGATCCTGCAGCCGTGCGCCTATGCGGAGAACCTGCTGCCGGGCCTGCGCGAACCCCAGCCGCAGATCCGGATCGCCTACAGTCCGGACACACCCTTCGGGCTGATCGGCCTGGACGATGTGGGCGCGATCGCGGCCCGGGTGCTCCTGGAGTCCGGGCACACCGGCGCGAGCTACGAACTGGGCGGCCCGGAGCTGGTGACGGTGCGCCAGGTGGCGCGGATCGCCGAGGCGGCACTGGGCAGACCGGTCGATCTGCGGGTGGAGTCGGTCGACGACTGGGCAGCCGGCCCCGGCGCCGGACTCGAGGCCAGGGAGCGGGACTGGCTGGCGGCCATGTTCGCCTATTACGACGCCCACGGCCTACCCGTCGGAGGCAGGGTCGCGCAGATGCTCCTGGGACGTCGCCCCGAGTCCATGGAGCGGCTGCTGCGCCGTGCCCTGGTGCCCGAGGCCGAGGCGGCGGACCAGGGAGGCCGGCGGGAACGGGATTCCTAGGTGGACCGGGATTCCAGGGCGCGCCAGGCGCGCATCCCGCCGGTCACATCGATGGGTTGCAGGCCGGGTGTCCCTCCCAGGAGGCGCACGGCGTGGGCCGACCTGGTGCCCGACTCGCAGTAGACATAGCACCGGCGCGGTGCGCCCGCGCCGGGTTCCCCGCCGAGTTCCATCAGGCGGGCCACGGCCCCGACGGGGTCCGCGGCGATGTCCTCGACCGGCAGGTTGACCGATCCCGGGATGGCGTCGGCGGCGTGTTCGGCCGGGGTGCGGACGTCGACCACCGGCACTGCCGTCCCCGTGGTGCCGGTCCCGGTAGCAGCCTCGGGCGCAGCGTGCCCCGTCCCTGCCAGGAGCCGGTGCAGTTCGCCCGCGCTCACCGCGGGGGCCAGGCCCTGGCCGATCTGGTCGGGGCCGGCCGGTCGGAGCGTCGATTCCCGGGCCGCGAGGTCGATGAACTCCCACTGCGCGGTGCGCATATCGTAGACGCCCACCCGGCCGCGCAGCACAGTGCCGATCCCGGTGATCAGCTTGATCGCCTCGGCGGCCAGGGCGGTGCCCATGATGCCGGGGAGTACGCCGAGGACCCCGGCCTGCACGCAGCTGGGCACCGACCCTGGCGCTGGAATCCGCGGGAAGAGATCACGGTAGGTGGGACCCGTGACCGGATCGAAGACGCTGAGCTGTCCGCCGTAGCCCAGGACCGCCGCCCACAGGTGGGGGATGCCCAGCAGGGTCGTGGCATCGGAGACGATATAGCGGGTGGCGAAGGAGTCGCTGCCGTCGATCACCAGGTCCCAGCCGTCCACGAGTTCCACCGCGTCGGCGGCGTCCAGTCTGCGGTCGATCGGCACGATCCGGACATCCGGGTTCAGGGCGCGCAGCGTGCGGGCGGCCGAATCGACCTTCTTCAGCCCCACATCCGCGGTGGTGTGCAGGGGCTGACGGTGCAGATTCGACAGTTCGACCCGATCGTCGTCGATCAACCCCAGCGTGCCGACGCCGGCGGTGGCCAGGTAGATCGCGGCGGGGGAGCCCAGGCCGCCGGCGCCGATGCACAGCACCCGGGCCCGCGCCAGAGCTTCCTGGCCGCGGGAGCCGAAGCCGGGCAGGCTGATCTGCCTGGCATAGCGGCCATCGGGCTCAGTGCCCATCGACGCCCACCCAGGTGTGCTCGCCGGTGGCATAGCTCTGGCGCTTCCAGATCGGCACCGTGGCCTTGACGGCATCGACGACCGCAGCGCAGCAGGCGAAGGCCTCGCCGCGGTGCGGGGCCGAGACCGCGACGACGATCGCGTCATCGCCGACGGCCAGCCGGCCGGTCCGGTGCGTGCAGTGGATCCGGGCCTCCGGGAAGTCCGCGGCGATCCGGGCCACGGTGCGCTGCATGATCGCGGCTGCATCCGGGTGGGCCGAATACTCCAGCCCGGTGACATCGGAGCGCCCGGAATCCGTATTGCGCACGGTGCCGACGAAGTCGACGGTGGCCCCCGCTCCGGCATGAGACACCGCGCGGCGGGCCGAGGCCGGGTCCAGTGGGAGCTCGCTGAGCCCGGTGACAACGGCCGGGACCGCTTCGGCTGTGCCGGCTGCTTCGGCTGTGCCGGGTGCACCGGTCGCATCGGGTGTCGCCGCGCCCACGGCGGACTCCGCCGGGGCCTCGGGAGTGTGGGTGCGGATGTCGCGGACCTGGGCCAGCAGGTGCCCGAGCAGCGGGGAGAGGACCGCGATCGCATCGCGCGCCGCGCCGAGGGAACCAGGCAGGTTGATGAGCACGGTGCTCCCGGCGATCCCCGCACGCCCGCGGGACAGCGCCGCCAGCGGAGTGGATTCCCGCCCTCCGGCCAGCAGTGCGTGCACGATCCCCGGCAGCTCGCGGTCGATGTAGCGGGCCGTCTGTTCGGGTGTCAGATCGTCCGGGGTGGCGCCGGTGCCGCCGGAGGTCAGGATCAGATCGGGCCGCGCGCCCGCCGGTGCGGACAGTCGTTCGCCCAGCAGGTGGCCCACGGGGGCGCCGTCGGCGACCACCAGGGGGCCGGTGACGGCGAAGCCGGCCTGTGCGAGCCAGTCGACCAACACGGGGCCCGACCGGTCCTGGGCCCTGCCATGGGCCGCCGAGGTGGAGGCGACGATGACGGTGGCGCGGGGCTGTGGGTCGAGGGTGACGTCGGTCATGGGGCCAAGACTATCCAACCGGGCGCCCGGGCGGACAACGCCGTCCGCCCAAGCGGGCGCGGCCGATGAATGGACTCCGCCGACGCGGTTGGTAACATCGGTCACATGTCTGTGGCGTTGGGAATGCCGATGGTCCGCGGCGAGGATACGGTCACGGTGGCGCGCAGGCGACTCGTGGAGCGCACGGAGGACTTCCCCGGAGGGCCGGGGCTGGCCGACCGGTTCGGCCGGATCGGCGAGGACCTGCGGATATCGGTGATCGACAAGTGCAATCTGCGCTGTGGCTACTGCATGCCCGCGGAGGGGATGCAATGGCTCCCGCGCGAGGACCTGCTCAGTGCCGCCGAGATCGTGCGGATCGTGCGCATCGGGGTCCGGCTGGGCGTGCGGGAACTGCGCCTGACCGGGGGCGAACCACTGGTGCGCCCCGATCTGGAGGAGATCATCGCCGGGGTGCACAGCGCACACCCCGAGCTGCCGATCTCCCTGACGACCAACGGGATAGGCCTGGACAAGCGCGCCGCCGGCCTGGTGCGCGCCGGCCTGCGGCGGATCAACGTGTCCCTCGACACCGTCGACCCGCAGGTGTTCGCCCGGATGACCCGCCGCGACCGGCTGCCGCGGGTGCTCGCCGGGATCGCCGCGGCGCGGGCCGCCGGGCTCGACCCGATCAAGGTCAACGCCGTGGTGCTGCACGGACAGAACGACCACACCGTGCTCGAACTCCTGGACTACTGCCTGGCCCACGGCCTGCAACTGCGCTTCATCGAGCAGATGCCCCTGGACGCCGACCACGGGTGGACGCGCGAGCGGATGGTCGACGCCGCCTGGCTGCGCACCACCCTGGCCCGGAAATACGTGCTGGAACCGGTGGCCGAACCGCGCGGGGGCGCTCCGGCCGAACTCTACGAGGTCCGCGCGGCGGACCCTGTGGCGCCCGGGAGGGCCGCCGTGCTGGGCCGGGTCGGGATGATCGCCTCGGTCACGGAGCCGTTCTGCGCTGCCTGCACGCGGACCCGGATCACCGCGGACGGGCGGGTCCGCTCCTGCCTGTTCTCCCGGGAGGAGTTCGATCTGGCCGGGCTGCTGCGCTCCGGGGCGGGCGACGCCCTCATCGCCGACACCTGGCAGCGCGCCATGTGGCTCAAGCCCCGCGCCCATGGAATGGACCATGCGGGTCTGGGCGATGCGGACTACGTCCAGCCGGAGCGCAGTATGAGCGCGATCGGGGGATGATGGTCCGGTGAGACTGGATGAGATGACACGGGATGCCCCCGGCGGGGCCGAGGCCCCTGTCCGGGTGCGGTACTTCGCCGCGGCCAGGGCGGCCGCCGGCCTGGCCGAGGAGACGGTGGGGCTGCGGGCCGGGGCGCTGGACGCCGCCGGGCTGCGCCGGGAGCTGGGACGGCGGCATCCGCAGCCGCCCGTCGGCGAACCCGCCCTGCACGAGGTGCTGGAACTGTCGAGCCTGCTGTGCGAGGGCCTGGTGCTCGAACCCGGCGACGAGGTCCCCGCAGGCGCGGTGGTCGATGTGCTCCCGCCCTTCGCCGGGGGCTGAGCAGGCCGCCGGTGGAAACACCCCGGTAACCCTTTGTCAGGTTTTGCCGGTGACTGTGTTTTCGGTTGGCGGAATATGCCGATGGAGTGATGCCCGTCACTTGGAAAAATAGTCTCAGCAGACAAAGCAGCCTGAAGGGACTCAGATGTCGAATCACAGTTCGCGTATCCGTATCGGTATCGACACCGGCGGTACGTTCACCGATGTCGTCGCATTCAACGAGGCGACCGGGGAATTGACCACCACCAAGACTCCGTCGACCCCGTCGAACCCCGCCGACGGTTTCATCAACGGCATCGACAAGGTGCTGGGCATGTTGGGCGCGGACGGCGAGGACATCGTGGCGGTCAGCCACGGCACCACGGTGGCCACCAACCAGTTGCTCGAGGGCAAGGTCGGCGACCTGGGCTTCATCACCACCGAGGGCTACGAGTTCGTCCTCGAGATCGCCCGCCAGGCCGTGCCCGACGGCTACGGCAACTCCTACTTCTGGGTCAAGCCCGACCGCATCGTGCCGGCCGACCTGGTCAAGACCGTGGGCGGCCGGATGGACTTCGAGGGCAATGAGGTCCGCCCCTTCGACGAGGACGCCGCCCGCACGGTGGCGCGCTGGTTCAAGGACAAGGGCATCACCACCCTGGGCGTGAACTTCCTGCACGCCTACGCCAACCCCGCGCACGAACAGCGGATGCGGCAGATCCTGCACGAGGAGCACCCCGGGGCCATCGTCTCCCTGAGCTCCGAGGTGCTGCGCGAATACCGCGAATACGAACGCTCCATGACCACCCTGGTCGATGCGGCCGTCAAGCCCAAGGTGTCGAAGTACGTGGCGAACATCCACGATCGCCTCGACCAGTACACCGGCACCGCAGCCGGCAAGCGCGCCGCGATCCCCTTCTACATCATGAAGTCCAACGGCGGCGTGCTCTCCGCCGACGAGGTCGTCAACCAGCCCATCACCACCGTGCTCTCGGGACCCGCCGCCGGCGCCCTGGGAGCCGGGCTGATCGCCCGCGAAGCCGGCTTCGACAAGGTCCTGACCTGCGACGGCGGCGGCACCTCGACCGATGTGACCGTGGTGCTCGACGGCGACCCGGCACTGACCACCGAGGGCTCCGTCGGCGTCTACCCCTCGAAGATCCCGATGATCGACGTGGTCACGGTGGGCGCCGGCGGCGGCTCGATCGCCTGGACCACCCCGGAGGGCCAGCTCAAGGTCGGCCCGCAGTCGGCCGGCGCCGACCCCGGCCCCATCTGCTACGGCAACGGCGGGACCGAGCCCACCATCACCGACGCCCACGTGTACCTGGGCCGGATCCCCGCACACCTGCTCGGCGGGGAGATCCCGCTGGACGCGGACGCCGCCCGCTCCGGCATCGCGCAGATCGCCGCGAAGCTGGGCCTGTCCACGGAGAAGGCCGCCACCGGCATCCTGGAGATCAGCGCCTGGAACCAGGCGAACGCCCTGAGCCAGATCTCCGTCAAGCGCGGCCTGGACGTGCGCGACTTCATGCTCGCGACCTTCGGCGGCTCCGGCTCGCTGCTGGCCTGCCGCCTGGTCGACATCCTCAACCTGGCCGGCGTGGTCGTGCCGTTGAACCCCGGCAACGTCTCCGCCTTCGGCCTGCTGACCGTGGACGTGAAGAACGACTACGTGCAGACCCATGTGGCCAAGGACATCGGCCTGGACATCGACACGATCGCCGGGATCTTCGACGAACTGCAGACCAAGGCCACCGCAGCGCTGGACAACGAGGGCTTCGCCGCCGCCGACCACCGCTTCGACCGCTCGGTCGACCTGCGCTACTTCGGCCAGGCCTTCGAGGTCAGGGTGCCGGCCCCCTCCGGCGCGATCACCCGCGACTGGGCAGACGAGGTGACCCACGCCTTCCACGCCGAACACCGCCGGCTCTACGGCTACGACTTCGAGGGCAATGCCGATCAGCAAGTCGAATGGGTCAACGTCCGGGTCTCCGGCATCGGCCCGATCACCCGCCCGCAGATCAAGCAGATCGCCTCGGCGACCGGGGCCGCGGCCCTCGACGAGCGGGCCCGCACCGGAGAACGCGGCGTGTGCTTCGACGCGGAGGCCGGCTTCGTGGAAGCGCCCATCTACTGGCGCCCCGAACTGCTGGCCGGCGATGTCATCACCGGCCCCGCCATCATCGAGGAATTCGGCTCGACCGTGCCCCTGCACCCGGGCTTCACCGCCCGGATCGACCAGGCGGCGAACATCATCATCACCCGCAGCGCAAACCAGGAGGCAGCCAAGTGATGCAGGCAGCGCAGAACACCGTGCAGACCCCCACCGACTCCGGATCCATGCTGGGCCTTGAACCACTGACCGGCCAGGCCCTGCAGGACTACATCGAGGCCCAACCGATCAACCCCGCCGGCCTGCCGACGCCGTACGAACACGGCGAACGGCTGACCCCGGAGGGGACCTCGGTCGACCCGATCGTCGTCGAAATCGTCGAGGGCACCCTGGCCAGCGTGGAGATGGAGGTGGAGACCGCCATCGCCAGGACCTCGCGCTCGCCGATGATCCGCGACGCCCACGACTTCCGCGCCGGCATCCACGACCGGCAGCTGCGCAAGCTGACCGGCCGATCGTACTCCGCCCTGGTCCACCCCGTGGTGCGTGACTACCCCATCGACCAGATGAAGGAAGGCGACGTCTTCTTCCACAACGACGTCTACGAATCCGAAGGCGGCATCGGCCACCTGCCGGACATGTGCGTGACCGTCCCCGTGTTCGCCGACGGCAAGGTCGTGTGCTTCGTGCAGGCCTTCGGCCACCACGACGACATCGGCGGCGCGACACCGGGCTCCATGCCCTCGGCCGCGACCAGCGTGTTCGAGGAGGGCCTGATGATCCCCCCGATCAAGCTGTGGGACCAGGGCGTGCCGAACAAGTCCGCCCAGCGCATCATGACGCGCAACTCCCGGATGCCCGACTCCATCGCGGCGGACCTGGACGCGGAGTGCTCCGCCTGCCTGATGGGCGCCCGCCGGCTGTCCGAGCTGTTCACCCGCTACGGCGTGGACACCGTGGAGGCCGCCTTCGACACGATCCTGGACAATACGACGGAGATCTACCGGCGCGAGATCCTCTCGAAGATCCCCGACGGACAGTACGTGTGGGAGGACTACGCAGAACACGACGGGGTCTCCGATCCGATGCTGCACACCCAGCGGATCACCCTGACGAAGACCTCGACGGGCGGCCCGGGCGATGGCCCGCGCCTCATCATCGACTTCACCGGCACTGCGGCCCAGGCTGTGGGCCCGATCAACCACTGCGGCGACTACGTGGGCGGGAACTTCCTGAAGAAGTGGCTGGCGCCGATCCTGCGCAACCTGGCAGACACCCCGGAGCGGATGGCCGAACTGGACGTCAACGAGGGCATCGTGCCGCTCATCGAGATGCGCTTCCCCGAGAAGGGCACGCTGCTCACCCCCGTGTTCCCCGGGCCCACGAACGCCCGCACCTTCGTCATCCTGCGCCTGCTGGGCGTGCTGGCCGGCGTGGTCGCCAAGGCCGTGGACGGACAGATGCCGGCGGACCAGGAGACGATCCGCTACACCGGCGTCTACGGCAAGGACCGCGACGGCAACGACTATCTGATGCGCGAAGTGCTCGGCGGCGGCTCCGGCGGGCGCTACTACTCCGACGGCGAGGACACCATCCACGTGGTGCCCGACTCCCGCAACCTGCCCACCGAGTTCACCGAGTCCCGCTTCCCCTTCCTGGTGGAGCGCCTGGGCCTGGCCCAGGATTCCGGCGGTGCCGGCCGCTACCGCGGCGGGCTGGGCTATGAGAAGCACATCCGGATGCTCAAGGACGGACACTTCATGTCGATCGCCGACAGGTCCATCCTGGCCTGCTGGGGTGTCAAGGGCGGTCTGGCGGGCAAGCCCTTCCAGGTCACCATCGACCCGGGCGGCCCGGAGGAGCGCGAAGTTGAGGCGCTGGCCGACGACGAGCCGATCAGGGCCGGCCAGGTGGTGCGCATCCGCACCACCGGCGGCGGCGGCTGGGGCGACCCGCTGGAGCGGCCCTATGACGAGGTGCTGCGCGATGTCCGCTGGGCCAAGGTGTCCGTGGCCGGGGCGCACGACTCCTACGGCGTCGTGATCACCGGCACCGGCGACGATGTCGCGGTGGACGTCGCGGCCTCGGACGCGCTGCGCGCCGAAATGCGAGCCGGACGCACCGGCGAGGAGCCGTTCTTCGACCGCGGGCCCGGCTTCGCGGCCCTGGCCGGCGACGGGTCCCAGGCGCCGTCCGTGGACTGGCTGTGACGCGATGAGGGTACTGGTGGCCCTGGGCGGCAACGCCATGACCGGGCCGGACGGGGACGCCTCACCGGACGCCCAGCGGCGCGCGATCGCCCGGGCCGCCGTGCACCTGGCCGATCTGGTGGCGGCCGGCCACGAGGTGGTCGTCACCCACGGCAACGGCCCGCAGGTCGGCAACATCATGCGCAAGAACGAGCTGGCATCGGTCGAGCTCCCACCGGTCAGCCTGGACTGGTGCGGGGCGCAGACCCAGGGCACCCTGGGCTTCACGATCGTCAACCGGATCGAGAAGGAACTGGGTGCCCGCGGGATCGACAAGCACGTCACCGCGCTCGTCACCCGCACCGTGGTGGACCCGGACGATCCGGCCTTCGACGATCCGGTCAAGCCGATCGGGTCCTACCAGGACGCGGCCCACGCCGCGCGGATGAGCGCGCTGGGCCAGGTCTGGAAGGACTTCGGGGCCAAGGGCTGGCGGCGCGTCGTGCCCTCGCCGGATCCGCAGGAGATCCTGGAGACGCCCACCGTGACCCATCTGGTGGACGCCGGCTGGATCGTCGTGGCCGCCGGTGGCGGCGGCATCCCCGTGGTGCCCGACGGCACCG
The DNA here is from genome assembly GCF_024580675.1 of Brevibacterium sp. 50QC2O2. NCBI lineage: Bacteria > Bacillati > Actinomycetota > Actinomycetes > Micrococcales > Brevibacteriaceae > Brevibacterium > Brevibacterium sp. 50QC2O2. Next base: position 138,889 of record NZ_JANIJZ010000007.1, on the reverse strand, counting down.
GCTACAACGGGGCCTCGGCCGTGATCGACAAGGACCTCAGCGCGGCCAGGCTGGCGCTGTCCGTGGGCGCGGACCGGCTGGTCATCGCCACCGATGTGCCCTATGCGGTCGCGGGCTTCGGCACGCCGGAGGCACGCGATATCGAACAGGTGGACGTGGCCGGACTGCGCGCGATCGCAGCCCAGGGCACCTTCGCCTCCGGGTCCATGGGCCCCAAGGTCGAGGCGGTCCTGCGCTTCGTCGAGGGCGGCGGGCCGATGGGCGTGATCGCCTCCTTGGACGCCCTGCCCGAGGCCGTGGCCGGCACCGCGGGCACGGTGGTGACGGCGTAGCGGCGGACGCCGGGCCCGGTCGGTGGCGCTCGACCCCCTCCACCAGCTGCGCCGCTTAGGATGGAGGCGATGGTCACACCGAAGAATCCACAGATCCCCGTGGTCCTGTTGGCCGCGGGCCGGGGCCGCCGCATGGGTGGGCCCAAGGGCCTGTTGCGCGACGATAGGGGCCGGTCCCTGGTGGCCTGCCAGGTGGAGTCGATCCGCCGGGCCGCCGCCCTGGAACCGAACCTGGATCCAGATCCGATCGTGGTGCTCGGCGCCGCCGCGCAGCGGGTGGAGCACCTGGTGCCCGCCGGTGCGCGGATCGTCCACAACCCCGACTGGGCCTCCGGGATGGGCGGCTCGCTGGCCGCGGGCCTGCGCGCCGTGCCGGCGGATGCGCCAGGGGCCCTGGTGATGTTGCTCGACCTGCCCCACGTCCCGGCCGAGGCCCTGGCCCGCCTGGCCGCACAGACGGACCCCGGGCAGCTGGCCCGGGCGCTGTGGAACGGCGTGCCCGGACACCCCGTGGCCATCGGCGCAGCGCACATCCCGGCGGCCATCACCGCCTGCCACGGCGATGCCGGCGCGCGCGGACTGTTCGCCGCCGTGGCACCCGCCGCCGTGAACCTGGTCGAATGCGCCGATCTGCTGGCGCCCGGCGTGCACGGGGACGCCGATATCGACACACCGGAGCAGGCGGCTGCCGCAGGGTTGCGGCTGCCCGCAGCGCTACCCGCCCGGGGACAGGGGGCCGACCCGCGCGAGGATGCCGGACGGGCCAGAGGAGAGCGCGCATGACGGAACGATCAGAACACACCCCGCTCGACGGTCCCGAATCCTGCCGCCGGGCGCTGGCGGCCGCCGGCTACATCGCCGACGACGCGGTGGCCACCGCCTGCTTCCTGGCGCTGGAACTGGACCGGCCCCTGCTGTGCGAGGGCGTGCCGGGGGTGGGCAAGACCAGCCTGGCCCGGGCCCTGGCCCAGGTTCTGGGCGGACCGCTGATCCGCCTGCAGTGCTACGAGGGCCTCGACTCCACCCACGCCCTCTACGATTGGGACTTCGCCGCGCAGATCCTGCACGTGCGCACCCTGGAGGCCCAGGCCACGAGCACGGGGACCGCACTGGCGGCCGCCGGCATCGAAGACGAACTGCACCGCGAGCGCTTCCTGGTCGCCCGGCCCATCCTCAAGGCCCTGCAGGCCGGCGCGCCCGTGGCTGCCGGCGCCGCGGGCGGGCGGGCGGTGCTGCTGATCGACGAACTGGACCGGGCGGACGACGAATTCGACGCCCTGCTGCTCGAAGTGCTCTCCGACTGGTCCCTGACGATCCCGGAACTGGGCACCGTGCGCGCCGCGGTGCCGCCGGTGGTGATCCTGACCTCGAACCGGACCAGGGACGTCCACGATGCGCTCAAGCGCCGCTGCCTCTACCACTGGTTCGACCAGCCGGGCCCCGAGCGGGAACGCGAGGTGCTGGCCCTGCACGTCCCACATGCCGCGAGCGGGCTGCGCGGTGCCGTGGTCGCCGCCGCCGGGCGCCTGCGGGCGGCCGATCTGCTCAAACCGCCGGGGACCTCGGAGACGATCGACTGGTTGCGCGCCCTGCACGCCCTGCGGGTGGACGAACTGGACGAGCCGGCGCTGCGGGCGAGTCTGTCCGCGGTGGTCAAGGACGCCGCAGACATCCCCGTGGCGCGCGAGGTCCTGGGCGTGACCGGCGGTGCCTGAACTGGCCCGGGTGCTCACGGACTTCGCCGCAGCGCTGCGCGCCCAGGGGCTCGCCGCCGACCCCACCAGAGTGGGCCTGTTGCTGCGCGCTGTGGCATTGGTGGACCCGCTGGACGTGGCGCAGGTGCGCGCCGCGTCCCGGACGATCATGTGCTCACAGCGGGAGCACCCGGCCGTACACGACCGCGTCTTCGACCGCTACTTCGGCCTGGCCGGCCGCCGGCTGCCGCGTTCGACCCCGGACGAGGTCCGGGTCCCCACGGCACAGGAGGGCGCCGGCGGGCAGGACGGGGAGGAGGGCGCGGGGCCCATCGTGCCGCAGGCCAGGGCGGCGCGCACCGAACTGCTGCGCCACGTCGACCTGGGCGCCTCCGAACTGGCCGGCGAGGCGCTGGCCCTGATGGAGCGGCTGGAGCTGCGCAGTCCCCGGCGGCGCTCGCACCGCGTCCGCCCTGCGCCGCGGGGCACGCCGGATGAGCGGCGGACCCTGCGGCTGCTGGCCCGCGGACGCGAACTGGACCGACTGCCCACCGCCCGGCCCCGGGTCCGGCGCCGCCCGGTGATCGTGGTCGCCGATGTCTCCGCTTCGATGGACGAATGGCTGCCGGCGCTGTTGCGCTTCATGCAGCGGGCAGTGGTGGAGATCGACGCGCGCGCCTTCGCCCTTGGCACCCGGCTGACGCACCTGAGCCCGCGGCTGACCGGGCCGGGCGGGGTGGCGGCGGCTCAGCGCGCCATCCCGGATCTGGCCTCGGGCACCCGGCTGGGCGACGGGCTGCACGAGCTGGTGGACTCCCGGTGGCGCGAGGCCGTGCGCGGCAGCGTGTTCGTCCTCATCAGCGACGGCTGGGAGCGCGGGGACTGCGCCGGGCTGGAGGCGGCGGCGGGCCGGATCGGCCGGCTGGCGCGGCACTTCGTGTGGATCAACCCGCGGGCCGGGCGCACCGGCTTCGCCCCCGAGATCCGCGGGATGCGGATCGCCCAGCGCTACAGCGATGCGCTGATACCCGCGACCACGGTGGCCGATTGGCAGCGGGCCTGCACCCATATCGCGATGGAGAGGGAGATGCGATGAGCACTGCGAACACACCGGGGACTGCTCCGGGGGCTGCCCCGGGCGGCGAAGCGGGTCCGAGCACGGATCCGAGCACAGCCGAACTCGCCGGCACCCTGCTCGACTGGCTGCACACGGACCGGCCCTTCGCCCTGGCCCTGGTCGTGCAGACCTGGTCCTCGGCACCGCGGCCGGCCGGGGCGCTGATGGCCGTGGCCGCCGACGGGCAGGTGGTCGGCAGCCTGTCGGGCGGCTGCGTGGAGGGCGCGGTGCACGAGCTGGCGCTCGACGTCCAGCGCACAGGAGGCGCTGCCCTGGCCCATTACGGGGTCAGCGACGACGATGCCTTCGCGGTGGGCCTGGCCTGCGGCGGCAAGCTCGACGTGCTCGTCACCGCGCTGGGCCCCGGCGACCGGGAGGCCCTGGCAGCCCATCTGGCGGCAGGCCGGGCGGGCGGCCCGAGCGCCCTGGCGGTGCGGCTGCCGGCCGGGCCCGGTGAGCCCGATCCGGCGGGACCGCACCTCATGCGGATCGGGCCCGGTGGTGCGCCCGGGGCCGCGGACAGTTCCGCGAGTCCAGGCGCCGCCGCAGGGACCCTGGGGGACTCGGGGCTCGACGCCCGGATCGGGACTCTGGCCACCGACCTGATCGGCACCGGCGCCACCCGGGTCCTGCAGCCCGCGGACGGACCGCGGGTGCTGGTCACGGCCTCGGCGGCACAGCCGCGGCTCATCGTCTTCGGCGCGATCGACTACGCCGCCGCCCTGGCCGAACTGGGCCGGTTCCTGGGCTACCGGGTGACCGTCTGCGACGCCCGCGCGGTGTTCGCCACCGCCGCGCGCTTCCCCGCCGCCCACGAGGTCGTCGTGGCCTGGCCGCACCGCTATCTGGCAGCCGAGGTGGACGCCGGGCGGGTCGCGGCCTCGACCGTGGTGGCGGTGCTCACCCACGACCTGAAGTTCGATGTGCCCGTGCTGGCCCAGGCCCTGGCATCGCCCGCGGCGTACATCGGCGCGCTGGGCAGCCGGCGCACGCACGCCCTGCGCGTTCAGGCCCTGGCCGAGGCCGGGGTGGCCGCCGAGGACATCGCCCGGATCCACGCGCCGATCGGCCTGGACCTGGGTGCGCGCACCCCGCAGGCCACGGCCGTGTCGATCTTCGCCGAGGTGATCGGCGCGGCAGCCGGCCACACCGGTGGGAGCCTGAAGGATTCCGTCGGCCCGATCCACTGACCGGGCCGGCGACCCCGGGGCCGGGCCGGAAACCCGACCCCGGGCGCTGGCTCAGGCCCGCTGGGCCAGGGTCTCGATGCCGGTGGTGAAGCACTCGCGCGGGGGATTGACCAGCCCGGCGCCCACCTGGCCCACACCTGCGACCCGGCCGGCCATGCCCGTGTTGATCTGCGGCAGCACGTTCGTGCGCAGCACCTTGACGATGTCGATGCCGGAGGGCACGCCGCGGAACTCCAGGATCGGGATCTGGTGGACCGGGTGCTCGCCCAGGGTGATCTCGTACATCCGCTGCGTGGTCTCCACGGCGAAGGGCACGTCCCCGCCCACCAGGCGCACTACGGCCGGTGCCGCGGCCATGGCCAGGCCGCCGATCCCGGCGGTCTCCGTGATGGCGGAGTCGCCGATGTCCGGGTTCGCGTCCTCGGGTCCGTAGGAGCCCAGGAACAGGCCCTCGGCGATCTGCGCGGGACCGGTGTACCAGGTGTCACCGGTGCCGGCCAGCTGCACGCCGAACTCCGTGCCGTTGCGCGCCATGGTCACGACCATGGACGAACCGGCCACGCCCTTGGCCGCGTGCATCGCGAGCTTGCAGGTGGGCATCACCAGGTTGAGCGCGAAGTAGTCGTTGGCGCCCAGGAAGCGGCAGACCTCGGCCAGATCGGAGGACTCCCAGCCGTCCAGGTTCAGCAGATCGGGCATCAGATCGCGCAGGAACAGCAGGGTCGCCGTGCGGTTGCGGTTGTGCCCCTCATCGCCGGACTGCAGCATCTGGGAGACATAGTATTTCGTGTCGATCGGACCGTGCGCGGCCACCGCCGCGCCCAACACAGGGCCCAGCACATCGCGCATCCAGCGCAGCCGGGTGAGCACCTCGTCGTTGTTCGCGCCGTAGCGCAGCACTTTGCCCAGGCCCTCGTTGAGCGAACAGTAGGCGCGGCCGCCGTAGACCGGGTCGCGCAGCTCGAACATCCACATCGAGGGGCTGACCACGCCGGCCATCGGGCCCACCGCATCGCGCGAATGGCACGGGGCCATGGTGAAGCGGCCGTCGGCCAGGCCGGCCTCGGCCTCCTCGAGGGTATCGGCCAGGCCCTCGAAGACCACTGCGCCGGCCAGCGCGCCGCGCATCGGGCCCGAGGCGTTCTCCCACTGCAGCGGCGGGCCCGAGTGCAGGAACTCGTTGTCCGCCAGGCCCAGGCATTCGCGGGCGGGCCGTAGACCCACCAGTTCCGCTCCGGCATTCAGGATCCGCTCGAGCGCCTCCTGGTTCGCCGCCAGTCTCCGGGGATCGGACATCACCCGGTAGATCGCGGCGGCATCGCCCAGCGGCGGCTGCCAGGGGACCTCGGTGACGTCGACGGCCTGGGCGCGCAGGGCATCGGCGAACAGCGCCACGCCCACGGTGGCGACCGTGGGCTCCCCGTCGAGCAGGCCGTGCAGCGCCGGGCCGGCGGCCTCGGCCGCGGCGGTCAGGGCGGACTCCGCACCGGCGGCAGCCGGCGCAGACCCGGCCGGCGCGGCTGCGGCCGGCTGCGCGGACGCGACGCCCAGCAGTTCCAGCGCCCGACGCACGGCCTGTGCATTGGAGGCGTAGACCTCGGCCCCGGCGGCCACCAGCGTCTGCGCCGTGGCGGCGAGGTCCTGCGGATCGGCGGGCGTGCCCAACAGGCTCACGACCACCGGCAGGTTCCGGCCGGAGTCCGCCGCGGCGGCCCTGGCGTCCGAGATCGCCGCGGCCAGATCAGCCGCCGGGTCCTGATGGGCGCCATGGCCCAGCACCAGATCCAGCACCAGGACGCCGGCGTGTTCGGCCTGGGCGCGGATCGCCTCGAGGCGCAGGCCCGGATCGATCATCGGGTGGGCGCGCCCCTGGGTCATGGCGTCGTCGCCGAAGTCCACCACGGCATGACCGGTGGCCGGAATCCGCGCGCCGTCGATGCGCGGGGCGCCGGCCAGCGGGATGTTCGAGGGAATGGGGCCCAGCCCGGCCGCGGCGATCAGCATGGCCTCATCGGCCAGGGTGCCGCCGCAGAACAGACCGCGCAGCGGGCCGGCGACGTCTCCGGCCGCAGTGGTGCTCTCCGGCAGCCAGCGCGGCCACCGGGGTGCGGGGTGTCCGGCCGCGGCCAGGGCGTGCTCGACGCCGGCCGTCAGATCGGGGGAGTCCGGGCCCAAGACGGCCCAGCTGACCGCCAGGCCCAGCTCGGCGGCCAGGGATTCGACCTCGGCCACGACCTGCGGATCGGCCGGTTTGGACACGACGACGACGTGCTCGGTGGCGGGATCGGCGGCCAGGGCGCGCAGCGCCTGCTTGGTCGTCAGACCGCCGACCTGCGCGCTCAGATCGCGTCCGCCTGTGCCGATCAGATGGCTCACACCCACACCGGCCGCGTCGAGCAGCGTCGAGACCTGCTGGGACCCGGTGCCAGAGGCCCCGACGATGCCGAAGGAGCCGGCGGCGACCCGGTTGGCGAAGCCCAGACCCGCGCCGCCGATGATCGCGGTGCCGCAATCGGGGCCCATCAGCAGCAGATCGCGCTCGCCGGCGTAGCGCTTGAGTTCGACCTCGGTGGCGACGTCGACATTGTCGCTGAACAGCAGGACGGAACTGCCGGCGTCCAGGGCGGCCCTGGCCTCGATCCCGGCGTAGGCGCCCGGCACGGATACCACGGTGAGGTTGGCGCCGGCCCGGTCCACCGCGGACTCGACCGTCAACGGGGGCTGGACGCCCGCGCCGAGACCGCCGGCGGACTTCGCCGCGGCGGTCAGTTCCGCGAAGGCCGAGTCGACGGCGGTGCGCCCGGCGGCCAGGGTGTCCTCGTCGGTGGCGCGCAGGGCGATGACAAGGTCGTTCGGGGTGACGTCGGCGGGTACCGTGAAGCCCACCCCGCGCATCAGTTCCAGGTTGAGTTCGGTGCCCATGCCGATCAGGGCATCGGTGATTCCCTCCGTGGTCTGCTTGACCCGGGTCGAGACTTGCATGAGGGCGACGGAGTCGAAGTAGAGGCCGGCTTTGACGTCGAGGAGTTCGGGCACGGGCTTGTCCCTTTCGATCGGGGTGGATGGACGTGGACGTTTGGTAGTGCAGGATGCGCTGGTGCGGTTCACGGGGCGGCGCGCGCGGTCGCGGTGGCCGGGTCCGCCGGAGCCTCCGGTGCGCCGCGGGCCCGGTGGGCCAGGGCCGCTCCCAGCAGCAGGTCGTATCCGGAACTGTGGCCGATCCCGGAGACCAGTTGCAGGGCCGGTTCCGGGTCGGTGAGATCCGCGAGCGAGGCGATCGCGCGGGCCGTCTGCGGCAGGCAGTAGCCGGCCAGGGCGGCTTCGATCAGCGAGGCCGACAGCGCCGGGGTGCGCGCGTAGAGCAGGGGGCCAGGCAGGTGTTCGCGCAGGAGCGCCAGCGCGCTGTCCTGCCCGCCGGCGCGCAGGGCCAGGGCGACGCCGCAGAGCAGATCGTCGCCCGAGGGCGTGCTGCCGGGGCCGAAGCCCAGCAGGTGGTGCACGGCGGAGGTCAGGGCAGGGGACCGCTCGGTCAGGGCGGCCAGCAGTTCCCGGCCCCGGCGGGCCAGGTCGGAGTGCCCGGTGTGTGCGGCGATCGTCGCGAGCACTTCGGCGGCCCCGCCGGCTGCGGCCCGTGGCGCCGCGGCGGGCGAAGGGCGGGCGGCCACCGGCTGTACCCGCCGACGGGCGATCCTGGTGGGCCGCCAGGTGCGGGCCGCGCGCAGCTGCAGGCCGTCGGTCTCCAACGCCCGCACGAGCCCTGTCCGGTCGGTGTGGACCAGGACCGGATCGCCGGTGGAGATTCCGGCCAGGTGCCGGTGGTCCAGTCCGGGGCAGCGCAGTCCGGTTGGCAGCTCGAGGGCGCCGGGGCCCAGGACGGGCAGCACGCGCGGGCACGGTCCGGTGGTGCAGACGTAGAAGCCGGTGCCGAAGATCTGCAGAACGGCACCCGGCAGCACGGCTTCCGACCGGACCGTGCGGGGCCGGCCGGCAACTGGGGCCCCGGCCACCGGACTCGGGGTCGGCGGGGTCGAAAAGGGCAGGGGGGAGGCCGCCGCCGGGATGATAAGTGATCTGGACCTCACTTTCCCAGGTTATCGCGGGCTGCTAGGGTCCAAGCATGTCAAACGATGCCAAGAAGAGGCCCGATTTGCAGCAAGAAATGCTACTCGAGCTCGAGGGTGTCGAAACGGTGGCGCTGACGGTCCGCGAAGTGCTTCAGCTGCCCAGCATGCGGGGCTGCACCGTGGTCGCCGGTCGCGCGGGGCTGGACCGGCTGGTCGAGAAGACCAATGTCATGGAGGTCCCCGACATCCTCCCCTGGGTCAAACCGCGCGAACTCCTGCTGACCACCGGATATCCGCTGCGGGAGGCCCCCGACGCCCTGGTGGAGTTGCTGGGCCGCGTCGAAGCGGCGGGGGTCTCTGCCCTGTGCATCAAACCGGGCCGCTATATCGACCGGATCCCGCCGCAGGCGCTGGCCGAGGCCGAACGCCTGTCCCTGCCCATTCTGGAGCTGGGCGAGGGCGTGGGATTCGACGAGATCATGCACGAGGTGCTCTCCTCGAGCCTGAGCCGGGGCGTGGCCATGATCCGGCTGGCCGAACACACCATGCGGGAACTGGTCAACGTGGTCGTCGGCGGTGGCGACCTGACGGACGTGTGCCGGATGCTCATCGAGCGCATCGGCTTCGCCGCGGCCGTCACCACCCTGGACGGCCGCCTCAAGGCGATGGTGGCCGAATCAGATGCCGAACGCGAACGCCTGCTGGGCCTGAGCTGCTTCGACGAATCCGGCAGGTTCATCGTCGAGGACGAGCCGGCCAGGGCGGCCAGGTCCCAGGGGCAGGTGTTCTGGGGCAACTGTCAGATCCTCGATGACGAGCGGACGCTGGGCCGGATCGTGGCGTTCTCCGACCGGACCCCGGGGGACGTCGAATTCCGGGTGCTGGAGCAGGCGGCCGCGGCCGCCGCCCTGGTGCTGGCCCGCGAGCAGTCGGTGGCGGCGGTGGAGAGCAAGTACCGCAGCGACTTCGTGCTCGAAGTGCTGCGCGGGCACATCGCGTCCCCGGAGCGCACGGTGTCACATGCGAAGTCCCTGGGATGGGACCTGGACCGTGAACTCAACGTGGTCGTCGCCGAGGCCGATCCCAGCGATGACAGCGTGGCCGCCGACGATCTGTCCCAGTTGCAGACGCTGTTCGCCCGCGCCTGGTCCTCTGTGGTCTCCGCCGACGATCCCCATGCGGCGGTCGTCGGGTCAGGCGATCAGGTGATCCTGCTGCTGGCGGCGGCCGACCGCGACGAGATCGTCGAGCGGGTGCGCGCCTACGCCACCGCGGTGCGGGGGCGCGGCGGCGGTGGCCGGAGGGAGTTCTCCGTGGGGATCTCACGACCCACCGCGGACGTCGTCGACCTGGCCGATGCCTATCAGCAGGCGACCAGGGCCCTGGACGTGGGGCGTCAGCTGGGGGCCGGCCACAACTTCAGCCACTTCGACGGACTGGGCGTCTACCGGTTGCTGCTGCACGTGGGGCAGAAGGAGGAACTGCGCGCCTTCGCCCAGGAGACCCTGGGCGTGCTGGCCGGCGATGACAAACCGGAATACGCGGACCTGCGGGAGACCCTGCAGGCCCTGCTCGACCACAATCTCAACGTCGCGGAGACGGCAAGGGCGCTGTTCTTCCACTACAACACGCTGCGCTATCGGATCACCAAACTCGAACGCATGATCGGTCCATTCACCCGTGATCCGCACCTGCGGCTCGCCGTCGAACTCGCCCTGCAGATCGTCAAACTTCCATAGGGCCGACCGGGCCGTCTTTGGCAGAATCTGTGGGTTCGGCAGTGGTTCACACCACATAGCCTGGGGTGTGAGACCTTCGTTCGATCAATGGTGATGAAGAACCCGGGAGCATTCGTGGCGATATTCGGTTGGACCGTCCATGGCGATGGCAAGCATGTGAAACAGGGTGAGGTCGTCAAGACCTATGAGCGCCTCACCTGGCCGCGGACCATCGGCTTCGGAGCGCAGCACGTGGTGGCGATGTTCGGCTCCACGTTCATCTTCCCCATCGTCATGGGGCTCAACCCGCAGCTGGCGGTGATGATGAGCGGGGTCGCCACCATCATCTTCCTGCTCATCGTCAAGGGCCGGATCCCCAGCTATCTGGGAACGTCCGCGGCCTTCGTCGGAGGCGTCGCGGCGGTCCACGCCCAGGGCGGGATGCCGCAGGAGGTGACCGGTGCGATCATGGTCGCCGGCATCGTCCTGGCCCTTGCCGGCGTCTTCATCCACCTGGTCGGCGCGCAGTTCCTGACCAAGGTCCTGCCGCCTGTGGTGGTGGGCGGGGTCGTCATGCTCATCGGTTTCAACCTGGCGCCCGTGGTGGCCAGGACCTACTGGCCCCAGGACCAGTGGATCGCCCTCATCGTCATGCTCTTCACCATCGTCATCGCCGTCGTGGCCAAGGGATTCCTGGGCCGGATGGCGGTCCTCCTGGGCCTGGTCTTCGGATACCTGCTGTCGTGGGTGTTCGACCGTGCGTTCGGCCAGATCACCTCCTTCAGCTCCTCCGCAGGAGAGGCGACGACGCACTGGCGGGTCGATTGGTCCTCCGTGTACGCGGCCGACTGGTTGGGGCTGCCCCCGATGACGGATGCCGCGGCCGGGGTCGTGGGCTTCCACCTGCCGGTCTTCAACGCGGCGGCGATCATCGTCATGCTGCCGGGGGTGATCGCCCTGGTGGCGGAGAACGTCGGACACGTCAAAGCGGTCGAGGAGATGATGGGGGAGCCGCTGGACAAGTACGTCGGGCGGGCGGTCGTCGGCGACGGGGTGGCGACGGCCGTCGTCACCATGGTCGGCGGTTCCCCGACGACGACCCATGCGGAGAACATCGGCGTGATGGCCGTGACCAGGGTCTACTCAACCGCCGCCTACTGGGCGGCGGCCGGTATCGCGATCCTCTTCGGGTTCTCCCCGAAGTTCGGCGCGCTCATCTCATCGGTGCCCGGCGGCGTGCTGGGCGGGATCATGGTCGTCCTGTACGGCATGATCGGGCTGCTGGGGGCCAAGATCTGGATCGAGAACAAGGTCGACTTCGCGCGGCCGGTCAATATGGTGCCGATCGCCGCGGGCGTCATCATCGCCATTGGCGATGTCAGCCTGAAGTTCTCGGAGACATTCACCCTGTCCGGGATCACCCTGGGCACCATCGTCGTGCTGGTGATGTACCACCTGGGCCGCTGGCTGACGGACCGGTCGGCCGGCAGGGCCGGTGCGGCCGCCGACCCCGGCGCCCGCAATGTTAAGCGCGAGTAAATGACCGCGCTCGTATGAGCAAACCTTGCCTGCGGACACCATTCGTCTTTGGCATATCTATCTGTGACCTGCGCCTCACGGCTGTCCTAGAGTGTGGGATACGGCGCGGCCTGTCAATAACGGAACCCCCACCTCGGCGCCACCGGCTAAGGAGCACAGCATGGCGATATTCGGTTGGAAACTACACGGCGACGGCAAGACGATCGCCCCCGGCGACGCGGTCGCCCCCAGTGAGCGACTGACGTGGCCGCGCACGATCGGACTGGGCTTCCAGCACGTGTTCGCGATGTTCGGCGCGACCTTCGTGTTCCCGGTCATCATGGGGCTGAACCCACAGCTGGCCGTGATGATGTCCGGCTTCGGCACGATCATCTTCCTGCTCATCGTCTCCGGGAAGGTCCCCAGCTACGTCGGCACCTCGGCCGCCTTCGTGGGCGGCACCGCCACGGTCACCGCCCAGGGTGGCAGCCCGGCACAGGTGACCGGCGCGATCCTGGTCTCCGGCGCCGTCCTGACCCTGGTGGGCGCCTTCATCCACTGGATCGGCGCCAGCGCCCTGACCCGGGTCCTGCCCGCGGTCGTCACCGGCGGCGTGGTCATGCTCATCGGCTTCAACCTCGCGCCCGTGGTGGCCAACACCTACTGGCCCCAGGACCAGTGGGTCGCCCTGCTGGTGATGGCGTTCATCATCCTGTTCTCCGTGTGCATCAAGGGATTCATCGGCAGGGTCGCGGTGTTCCTCGGCCTGATCTTCGGCTACCTGCTCTCCTGGCTGTTCGACACGGTGTTCGGCAAGATCACCTCCTTCGACGCGGGCGCCGGCGAGGTCACCGAGCACTTCCGCATCGACTGGTCCGGCGTGCAGTCCGCGCCCTGGATCGGCCTGCCCCCGGTATCGGATGAGGCGGCCGGCGTGGTGGGCCTCCACCTCCCCGAATTCAACGCCGCCGCCATCGTCGTCATGCTGCCGGCGATCATCGCCCTGGTCGCGGAGAACGTCGGCCACGTCAAGGCGGTCGAGGAGATGACCGGCGAGAAGCTGGACAAGTACACCGGCCGAGCGGTGATGGGCGACGGCGTGGCCACCATGGTGGCCACCGGCGTCGGCGGTTCGCCCACCACCACCTACGCGGAGAACATCGGCGTGATGGCCGCGACCAAGGTCTACTCCACCGCCGCCTACTGGGTGGCCGCGATCGTGGCGATCGTCTTCGGGCTCTCCCCGAAGTTCGGCGCGCTCATCGCGTCCGTGCCCGGCGGTGTGCTGGGCGGGATCACCGTCGTGCTCTACGGCATGATCGGCATGCTGGGCGCGAAGATCTGGATCGAGAACAAGGTCGACTTCTCCAGCCCGCTCAACATGGTCCCAGTGGCCGCCGGCATCATCATCGCAATCGGCGACGTCAGCCTGAAGTTCAGCGAATCGTTCACGCTCTCGGGCATCGCCCTTGGCACCCTTGTGATGCTGGTCATGTACCATGTGGCGCGCTGGCTGGCGCCCAAGGACATCAGGGAGGCGGCCGAGTCCGATGTCGGTGGAACCGCCATCAGCGTCGGCTCGAAGGGCCTGGAGGAACGGGTTTCCGAGGAACTCCGGCAGGATCGGAAACACTGAAGGAAGAAGTCGACGAGGCAAGTGATATAAGGAATGAAGCCGTCCCCATTTACCATCCATCGGCCCACGAGCGTGGAACAGACCCTGGAACTGCTGAGCGAGTTCGGCGCCCACGGCAAGATCATCGCCGGCGGCCAGAGCCTGGTCCCCGTGCTCAATATGCGGCTCGCGGCACCCGAACACCTCATCGACATCACCGCGGTCAGCGGACTGTCCGACATCGTCGTGCACGATGGCGACGTCGAGGTGGGAGCCCTGGTCAGCCATGCCCGGCTGGAACACGATGAGCGCGCCCACGCCGCACAGCCCGTGCTGCGGGCGGCTCTGAAGTGCGTGGCCCACCCCGCGATTCGCAACCGGGGGACCACGGTGGGCTCCCTGGCCCACGCCGACCCCAACGGGGAGATGCCGATGATCCTGGCGCTGACCGGCGGGCACGTCGACGTGGTGAGCAGCAGGGGGACGCGCAGCCTGGAGGCCGCCGAACTCAATGTGGGCCCGTTGGAGACCTGTTTGGAATCCGATGAGCTCATCGTCAAGGCGGTGTTCGGCGGTCTGGCCCCCGGCCAGTCGGCGGACTTCGCCGAACTCACCAGGCGCACCGGCGACTACGCCCTGGCCGGGGTCGGCATGGTCCTGAGCGCCGATCCGGACACCGGCGAGTTGACCGGGCTGCGGGCGGGCTTCGTGTCCGTGACCGACCTGCCCGACATCCTGGACCTGGGCGGTGTCGTGGCCGGGACCCAGCGGGCCGAGGCCGCCGCCCTGGTGCCCGCGATCGCACAGGCGGTCGAGGAGTTCGTCGATCCGGTGGGCGACATCCATGCCACTGCGGACTATCGGCGCCACCTGGCCGGGGTGATGGCCGGTCGGGTTTTCACAGGACTGATCTCCGGGGCCGTCCCCGGAAGGGAAACGGAGGAGGCGGCATGAGCGCCGAAACGCTGAACAGGATCCGACTGACCGTCAACGGCGTCGATCACGATCTGGACGTCCCCGACCGCAAACTGCTCTCCGATGTGCTGCGCCAGGACCTGGAGCTGACCGGCACCCATGTGGGGTGCGAACACGGGGTGTGCGGGGCCTGCACGGTCCAATTCGACGGGGTTCCCGTGCGCTCGTGCCTGGTCTTCGCGGCCAGCGCACAGGGCCACGAGGTGACCACGGTCGAGGGCATCGGCAACGATCCTGAGCACCCCTCGCCCGTGCAGCAGGCCTTCATCGACTGCCACGGCCTGCAGTGCGGATTCTGCACGCCGGGCTTCATCACCACCATCGACGCCTTCATCAAGGACAACCCCCACCCAACGGAGGAGGAGTCCCGCGAGGTCGTCTCCGGCAATCTGTGCCGGTGCACCGGCTACCAGAACATCGTCAAGGCGGTGCAGCGCGCCGCCGAACTGCAGGAACAGGACAAGGCCCTGGCCGCGGGTTCCAGCGCGCCGTCCGGGAGCGGCGGCTGTTGCGGCGGGGGCTGCTGCGGGGAGGGAAGCGCCGAATGACCACCAGGATGTTCGGGCAGAAGATCAAGCGCCGCGAGGACCCGCGCCTGGTCACCGGGAACGGCCGCTACGTCGACGATTTGGGCGCCGGCGCCCTGGTCGCGGCCTTCGTCCGCAGCCCCCACGCGCACGCGAATATCGTCGACATCGATGTCACCGACGCCATCGACGTCGACGGGGTCGTGGCGATCTGGACCCACGAGGACCTGCCGGGCGATGCTGCGGAACGCCTGCCCATGCTGCTGCCCCACCCCTCCATCGTCAATCCCATGACCGGGTACGCCCTGGCCCGCGATCACGTGAACTTCGTGGGCGAGCCGGTGGCGATGGTCGTGGCGGAGAACCGCTATATCGCCGAGGACGCGGCCGGGCGGATCTCGGTCGACTACGAATTCCTGCCCCCGGTGGTGGGAGTCGACCAGGCCCGTGCGGCGCAGACCGCTGTGCACGAGGGCATCGAGGACAATGTCGCGGCCCACTACCAGCAGACCGTCGGCGATGCACCCGGTGCCATCGCCTCGGCCCCGCACAGCCTGGAGCTGGAACTGGAGGTGTCCCGTTCGGCCTGCATGCCGATGGAGGGCAAGGGCGTGGTCGCCAAATGGAACACCGAGGACGGCACCCTGCTGCTGCACTCCTCGACCCAGACGGCATCGGGCCTGCGCGCGGCGATCGCCGCGAAGCTGGGCCTGCCGCTGACCAAGGTCGAGGTCGTCGCCCCCGACATCGGCGGCGGCTTCGGCGTGAAGATCAACCACCCGTGGCCGGAGGAGCTGGCCTGTGCCTGCGCCGCGCGCGCCCTGGGCACGACCGTGAAATGGACCGAGGACAGGCGCGAGCACTTCGTATCATCGGCCCATGAGCGCGGCCAGATCCAGGAAGTCCACGTGGGCTTCGACGACGAGGGCCGGATCCTGGGCCTGGACGTGAAGTTCTGGCACGACAACGGCGCCTATCTGCCCTATGGCGTGATCGTCCCGCTCAACACCTCCACCCACATCATGGGTCCCTACGACATCGCGAACTTCAACGTCGAATGGTGGTCGCTCTACACCAACTGCGTGATCGTCACCCCCTATCGCGGGGCCGGGCGCGTGCACGCGACCTTCATGATGGAGCGCACGATGGACGCGATCGCCGATGAGCTGGGCCTGGACCGGGCACAGGTGCGGTTGAACAACTTCGTGCGCGAATTCCCGCACCCCATGGGCGTGGTGATGCAGGACGGCGCCGAGGGATGCCTGGACTCCGGGGACTTCCTGACCTCGCTGGACAAGCTCAAGGCACTGGTCGGCTGGGACGAATTCGAGGACTACCGGAACCGGGCCAGGGCCGAGGGCCGCCACGTGGGCATCGGAATGGGCGCCTATGTGGAGAGCACGGGCGCCGGGCCCTATGAGGGCGGCCATATCGAGATCGAATCCTCCGGCCGGGTCAATGTGTGGACCGGCCTGACCACCCAGGGACAGGCGCACGCCACCGTGTTCGCCCAGATCGTCGCCGATGAACTGGGCGTGCCGATCGACACCGTCCACGTCACCACGGGCGACACCAGGAAGATGCCCTACTCCGTGGGCACCTGGGGTTCGCGCGGCGGGGTGATGGCGGGCAACGCCCTGCACGTGACGGCGAAGAAGGTCAAGGCCAAGGCGCTGAAGATCGCCGGGGACCTGTTGGAGGTGTCCCCGGAGGACCTGGAGATCGTCGACGGCACGGTCCAGGTCAAGGGGGACCCGTCGGCCTCGATGCCGCTGGCCTCCGTGGCGGTGCTGTCCAATCCGCTGCGCTACGCCTTCGACGAGAGCGCCAAACAGGCGACCCAGTTCGCCAAGCCCGCCGATCCGAACACCCCGCCGATCAAGCCGGGGGAGGAGCCGGGCCTGGAGGAACAGGACTACTTCTCGCCCCTGCGCTCGACCGTGGCCAACGGCATGCACGCCGCGATCGTGGAGACGGATCCGGAGACGGCCGACATCACGATCCTCAAGTACTGCGTGGTCCACGACTGCGGCCCGATGATCAACCCGATGGTCGTCGAGGGCCAGGTGCACGGCGGAGTGGCCCAGGGAGTGGGCGGGGCGCTGTACGAGAAGATGGCCTACGACGCCGACGGCCAGCTGCTCAACGCATCGTTCATGGACTTCCTCATGCCCTTCGCATCGGAGGTCCCGAAGGTCGAGACGGACCATCTGGAGACCCCGAGCCCGCTCAACCCCCTGGGGATCAAGGGCGCGGGCGAAGCGGGGGCGATCCCCGTGGTCTCCGTCATCGCCTCGGCCATCGAGGACGCCGAGGGCTTCGAGATCCGCAGCATGCCCATCGACCCGTCGACCCTGTGGGAGCTGCGCCGGAAGCACGCGGCCGGCGCCGTTCCCAGTCTGCATCGGGCCTGAGCGCCGGGGCCACGCGCTCCGGCTGCGGCGCTCCGGCGCGGCTCCCACAGCCCGGCTCCCGCAGTCCTCACCGCACCATCACCGTATCGATCACCGCTTAGAGCACAGAAGGAAATCACACCATGGAGATCACCGCCACTGCCCATATGGAAGCCGATCCGCAGACCGCCTGGGATGCGTTCCACGCGGAGTGGGTGCTGGCGCGCACGATCCCCGGCGTGGAGTCGCTGACCCCCGCCGGCCCCGGAGCCTATGACGTTGTCATGACCATGGGGGTCGCGGCGATCAAGGGCACCTACAAGGGCTCGGTCGGCTTCTCCCAGGAGAAGGAGCCGGAGTCCTTCGTGATGTCCGCCAAGGGCCAGGGCGGCCCCGGCACGATCGGCGCGGACGTCACCGTGCAGATGGCCCCCGGCGCACAGGGCGGCACCGACATCACCTGGAGCGCCGACGCGGTCCTGGGCGGGGCGATCGGCGGAGTGGGCCAGCGAATGCTCACCGGGGTGGCCAAGCGGATCGCGGCCAAGTTCTTCAAGGACATCGACCAGGCGATCAAGGACGGCCCCGATGCCGGCAAAGCCGCGCCCGGAGCCGAGGCCGCCGGCGCGGACGGTGCCGCAACCGCCGCAGCCGCCTCCGGCGGCGAGGCCGGTGTCGCCGCGGGACAACCCGCAGCGCCCGCGGGAGCCGTGCCCGCCCCGCTCGGCGCCTATCCCGTTGCCGCGGCACCCGCGCGCGGCGGAATGAACGAGTTCTTCGCGGGCGCCGTGGTGGGCGCCGGCGCCGCACTGCTGGGCACGTGCATCGGCATCCTGGCCGGCCGGAAGTGACGTCCGAACTGGACTACCTGTCCCTGCGCGAACTGGCGTGCGGATTGCGCTCCGGCGACGTGCGCGCCGGTGAGGCGATGGAGGCCCACCTGGACCGGATCGCCGAGGTCAACCCCGTGCTGGGCGCGGTGGTGACCGTGGACGCCGAAGGGTCGATGGCCTCGGCCAGGGCGGCCGAGGCCCGCCTGAACATCGCGCGGCGGCGCGGCGACACCACCGGGCTGCCGTCCCTGCTGGGCGTGCCGATGACGCACAAGGACACGCACGATACCGCGGGAATGCGCACCACCTACGGCTCGCCGATCTTCGCGGAGAACGTGCCCCGGCGCGATGCGCTGATCGTCGCGCGCCTGCACGCGGCCGGAGTGATCGGCACGGGCAAGTCGAATGTCCCGGAATTCGCCTGCGGGGCCCACACCTTCAATCCGCTCTTCGGCACCACCGTCAACCCCTATGACCCGAGCCGGTCAGCGGCCGGCTCCTCCGGCGGCGCGGCGGCCGCGATCGCCGCGGGCGTGCAGGCCGCGGGCGACGGTTCCGATACCGGCGGCTCCCTGCGGATGCCCGCCTCGTTCAACAATCTGGTGGGGCTGCGGCCGTCCAACGGCTGGATCCCGCACACCCTGCCCGGCAATCCCTGGGAGTGGCTGAGTCAGGCGGGCTTCATGGCGCGCACGGTCGGCGACGTCGCCTGGCTGATGGACCTGGTGTCCGGACCGGACCCGCGGGCGGCGACGGACCGCCACGAACCGGGCCGATTCGACCTGCCCGAGTACACCCAGCCGGACTTCCAACCGGATCTTGGGGGACGGCGGATCGGGTTCGCCCCCGATCTGGGCGGCCTGCTGGAGGTCGACGCCGAGGTCGCCGCCGTTGTGGGAACCGCTGCCGAGGTGTTCGCCGGGCTGGGCGCTGACCTGGACGGGACGGTCCCCGACCTGTCGTGCGCCGGCGAGGTGTTCGCTGTGGCCCGCGCCTTCGAGTTCGGCCTCAATTACGGGCACCTGCTGGCCGAGCACGCCGATCAGATGAAGCCGGCGCTGCGGGGGAACATCAGGGCCGGGCTCGAATTGGGCCCCGAACGGATCTTCGCGGCGGTCCACGCCAGGGGCCGCCTCTGGGCGGCCGTGCAGGATTACTTCGCCGACCATGCCGCGCTGGTGACCGTGACCAGCCAGGTGCTGCCCTTCGACGCGGAACTGGAATTCCCAGCCGAACTGGCCGGGCATCCGGTGCGGGACTATCTGTCCTGGATGGACGCGACCACGTTGATCTCGGCCACGGGCTGTCCCGCGGTGAGTGTGCCCGCCGGGTTCAGCGCCTCCGGTCTGCCGGTGGGCCTGCAGATCATCGGCGCGCCGGGGGATGACGCGGGCGTCCTGCAGATCGCCCACGCCTTCGAAGTCGCGACCGGCTACGGGATGCGCCGGCCAGGGCCGCTACCCGGCCCGTCGGCGCACAGGCTGCCCGGCGGCGGGCCGGCCGCATAGAATCGAGCCATGCCACAGACCCCTGCCCCCGCCCTGCGCGTCGAGGAGTACCGAGCCCGGATCTGGGATCTGGTGCACGTCCTGCGCCGGGTCGAAACCGTGTCGATCGCCGATCTGGCCGCCGCTCCCACCCCCGTGGTGCTGGCCCATGATGTGCACAGTCCGCTGGCTGTCCCGCCGTTCGACAATTCCCAGATGGACGGTTTCGCGGTGGACAGCTCCTTCGCCGGCGGGGCCCAGTCGGGCGCAGGGCCCGCCGGCGGGGTGGCGGAGTTGCCGCTCATGCCGATGGTCACCGCGGGCAGCCCGCCCCCGGCCCTGGAACCCGGATATGCGATGCCCGTGATGACGGGCGGGCGCATCCCCGCCGGGGCGGACTGTGTGGTGCCGGTGGAGGAGACGGAAGCAGGCTTCGCACACCGGGAGAGCGTGCGCCTGCGGGCCGATGCGCAGCTGAGCCCGGGGCGATTCGTGCGCACGGCGGGCAGCGACACGGCCCCGGGCGCGTTGATCGCCACCGCGGGAACGGTCCTCACGCCCGCCCTGCTGGGCGTGCTGGCCAGCGTGGGCCTGGCCGAGGTGCCCGTCCTGGCGCCTGTGCGCATCGCCCTGGTCTCCACCGGCGACGAGGTCGTGGCGCCCGGGCAGGAGCGGGGCCCGGCCCAGATCTACGATGCGAACTCCTTCGCCGCGACCGCCGCACTGAACGCCGCGGGCGCCACGGTCGTCCACGTGCTGCGGGTGCCAGACGACCCGCGCCTGCTCTTGGACCGGATCGCCGCCATCCGGGCAGACGTCGACCTGGTGGTCTCGATGGGCGGGATCTCCAAGGGAGCCAAGGAAGTGCTCCGACTGGCCGCGGACCTCGAGGCCGAGCGAGCGGGTGAGCAGGCCGCGGGCGCGGAGCCGGCGGGTGCGGAACCTGCCGAGTGCGGCGAGCTGACATTCGCCTCGGTCGCCATGCAGCCGGGCGGACCCCAGGGCTGTGGCCGACTGGCCGGACTGCCGTGGATCGCAGCCCCCGGCAACCCCGTGTCCACCCTCATCACCATCGAGATGTTCATCCGACCCGCACTCCTGGGCATCGCCCCCGGAATCGCGCCCCGGCCGCACATGCGGGCGCGATTGAATGCGGAGTCGGGTGAGGCCTCGCCTGTGGCGAATACCCAGGTGCGCAGGGCGCTGCTGTGCGAGGACGGCACCGTCACCCTGCAGGGCGGGCCGTCCTCGCACCTGCTGGCGGCCTATGCGCGGGCCGATGCGCTGGCCATCATCCCGGTGGGCGTCGACCGGGTGGAGCCCGGAGAGGAACTGGACGTGTGGAGGATCGGATGAGTGAGGACGGGGCAGTGAACCTGTCGCATATCGACGAACAGGGCAGGGCGCAGATGGTCGACGTGTCCGCGAAGGCACAGACCAAGCGGGTGGCGCTGGCCACGGGAACCGTGCGGACCACGCGGGAGGTCATCGAGCTGATCTCCTCGTGCGGCCTGCCCAAGGGCGAAGCACTGCAGGTGGCCAGGGTCGCGGGCATCATGGGGGCCAAGCGGACCCCCGAACTCATCCCGCTGTGCCACACCCTGCTGCTCTCCGGAGTCGAGGTCGAATTCGAGCTGGCGGAATCCGCCGTCCACATCAGCGCGCGCGTCAAGACCTCCGGGCAGACCGGGGTGGAGATGGAGGCGCTGACCGCCGTCAGCGTGGCGGCCCTGACCGTGTTCGACATGATCAAGGCGGTGGACAAGGCCGCGGTGCTCACCGACATCCGCGTCGAGCACAAGTCCGGCGGCAAGTCGGGGGAGTGGGTGCGCGATGAGCGGAACTGACGGGCCCTGTTATCGGATCGCACAGGCGGCAGACCTGCTGGGCGTCAGCCCCGATACCGTGCGGCGCTGGATCGCCGCGGGACGCCTGCCGGACGGCAGTGACGAATCGGGGCGGACCGTGGTCGACGGTGCCGGTCTGGCCCAGCTGGCCCAGGAGCTGAGCACCGCTCCCGAGGGCGTGCACCAGTCCGCGAGTTCGGCCAGGAACCGTTTCGTGGGCCTGGTGACGGGGATCAAGAAGGACACCGTGATGGCCCAGGTGGACATCCAGGCGGGCCCACACCGGGTGGTCTCCCTGATCTCCCGCGAGGCCCTGGACGATCTGGGCCTACAGCTGGGATCTTTGGCAGTCGCCACCGTGAAGGCGACGAATGTCATCGTGGAGAGTCCTGAAAGTTAAGGCCCCGATTCGGCAAGTGCTCATAGAATCCCAGAACTGTCGCCGCAGGTGCGTTCCTGGAGCCGTGATCGAAGACGTATGTGCGAAACTTGATTCCGACTTCTCCCATCGCTGTGCCAGATGAACGCCGCCAGTGCGGCGTCCTTCGGCCACCGGCGGGAACACTCGATCGGTCCCCACCCGGGACGAACGTAAGGAAGACGGACATGCGATTCAACGGCAAGCGGACTGCGGGCCTGCTGGCGGGACTCGCGGCAGCGGGACTGTTGCTGAGCGCCTGCGGGCAGGGGACCTCGGACGCCAAGGACGGAAATGGTGAGGAGAAGACCCTGACGGTCTTCGCCGCCGCCAGCCTGACCCAGACCTTCGACGAACTGGGCAAGACCTTCGAGGGCGAGCACCCCGGCGTGAAGGTCCGCTTCAGCTATGCGGGCTCCTCCGAACTGGTCACCCAGATCCAGGAGGGCGCGCCGGCCGATGTGTTCGCCTCCGCGGACGAGAAGAACATGCAGAAGGCCACCGATGCCAAGCTGATGGACGGTACCCCGGTGCCTTTCGCCACGAATGTGCTGACGATCGCCACCGCACCTGACAACCCGAAGAAGATCACGGGGTTCAAGGACCTGACGAAGGACGGCACGAGCGTCGTGGTGTGCGCCGAGGGAGTGCCGTGCGGCAACGCCACCAAGACGGTGGAGGACAAGACCGGGGTGAAGCTCAAGCCCGTGAGTGAGGAATCCAAGGTCACCGATGTGCTGGGCAAGGTCCAGTCCGGTCAGGCCGATGCCGGGCTGGTCTACGTGACCGACGCCAAGGGCGCAGGGGACAAGGTCACCGCCGTGGACTTCCCCGAATCCGACCAGGCCGTCAACACCTACCCGATCGGCGTCGTGAAAGACGCCAAGCAGGCCGACCTGGCCCGCGAATTCCAGGACATGGTCACCGGCGAACAGGGCCAGAAGGTCCTCGGCGAAGCGGGCTTCGGCAAGCCGTGAGGTCTGAGCCGGGGGCAGGCGGACGTGGACCGGCGGGGGTTCCCCTGCCGCGCTGGCTGTGGGTGCCGGCCGGGCTCGCCGCCCTGCTCGTGCTCCTGCCCCTGGCCGGCCTGCTCAGCCGAGTCGACTACACCCACTTCTGGTCGCTGGTGACCAGCGAGTCGGCGCTCACCGCGCTGCGCCTGTCACTGCTCACCGCCACGGTCGCGACCCTCATCTGCCTGCTGCTGGGGGTGCCCTTGGCACTGGTCTTCGCCCGGACGAGGTTTCCCGGACGGTCCGTCCTGCGCTCGCTGACGCTGCTGCCGCTGGTACTGCCGCCCGTGGTCGGCGGTATCGCCCTGCTCTTCACCTTCGGGCGGATGGGCCTGGTCGGACGGCAGCTGGAAGCCGTGGGCATCCACATCGCATTCTCGACCGTGGCGGTGATCCTGGCGCAGGCATTCGTCGCCCTGCCCTTCATGGTGATGACCGTCGAGGGGGCGCTCAACAGTCTGGACAGCCGGTTCGAACTGGCGGCCCTGGCCCTGGGTGCCAAGCCGGGATACGTGCTGCGCCGCGTCACCCTGCCCGTGCTGGGGCCGGCGCTGGTGTCGGGGACGGTGCTGTGCTTCGCCCGGGCGCTGGGGGAGTTCGGCGCTACCGTGACCTTCGCCGGGTCCCTGCAGGGCACCACCAGGACCCTGCCCCTGGAGATCTACCTGACCCGGGAGACGGATTCGGATGCGGCGGTGGCCATGTCGATGATGCTGGTCGTCATCGCGATGGTCATTGTCGTGGGGACCTACGGATGGGCGGATCATCGGAGGCGCGGTGAGACCGCCGGCAGCGGGGCCGTCGGTGGTAGGGCCAGCGGTGGTAGCGCCCGAGCGGGTGGGCCTGGAACGAGTGGGGCATCCGGGAAATCCGGCCGGGGCACTGGCGGGGAACCCGTTGCTGCCGGTGCAGGCGAGGAGTCGGGTTCTGCCGGTGCCGGCCTGGAATGCGACTTCGACCTGCCCAGCCGGAGCCTGGACGTGTCGTTCATCGTTCCCGCTGGGGTGACCTGTGCCCTGATCGGGCCCAATGGTTCGGGCAAGTCCACCACCCTGGATGTGCTCTCGGGCCTGGTGCGCCCGCGAGCCGTGCGGATTCGATTGGGCTCGGAGCTGCTGACCGACGTCAGTGCCGGACGTGGGGTGACGGCGGCGCCGTGGAAACGACTCATCGTGCAGCTGAGCCAGAAGCCCTGGTTGTTCCCGCACCTGAACGTGTTGGACAATGCGGCTTTCGGGCTGCGCGCCAGGGGGCTGGGCAAACGGGAGGCCAGGAACAGGGCGTTCGACCTGTTGGACCGTGTGGGAGCGGCCGAACTGGCGGGCCGCCGGCCCATGCAGTTGTCCGGTGGACAGGCCCAGCGGGTGGCCATTGCCCGGGCCCTGGCCGTGCGCCCGGAGCTGGTGCTGCTGGATGAGCCCCTGGCCGCGCTGGATACGGAATCGCAGGAGACGATCCGCGTCCTGTTGCGTGAACTCCTGGCGGGGACGAGCACAGTGCTGGTCACCCACGACCAACGGGATCTGGACTTGGCCGACCGGGTGCTGGTGATGGATGCGGGCCGAATCGTCCAAGACGCTCCGCTGCAGGACTTCCAGGCGGCCCCCGCAACGGAATTCGCCGCCCGCTTCGTCACCCGAACGGTGTGAACCTCGGGGCCTGTGCGGGGTGGGGCGGACTGAGTTCCACACCAGTGCAGCGCAAGAGGAACCCTGACGCATGACAAGCGCAGATTCACATCGCGTGCGGGTATGTCCGCACGCGATGTGAATCTGCGCTTGCGTTGCCGACCGACCGGGATCGCGGGATCCCGGATGAGTCCGTCGGTTAGTTCTTCTGGCTTCTTGAGAACTTCCCGCCCCGGTCGGCCAGGGCGCCTGCGATGACCAGCAAGCCTGCGAACACCAGGACCACACCGACCCAGAACGTCGAGTTGGTGGGTGATGCCACGACCAGGCTGAGTGCGCCCAAGGGTGCCAGCGCGCCGGAGATCGCGGTACCGACCTCGCGTCCGATGCCCACACCGCTGCTGCGCACATCGGCGGGGAACTGCCGCGACAGGAATGCGCCCTGGGCGGAGAACATCATCGGCGCGATGATCCCGGTGCCGATGCCCAGCGCCACGAACACGCCCCAGGTGGTGCCGTTGGACAGCAGCCAGAGGAAGATGAAGGCGAAGACCGCGGAGATGACGCCACCGTAGCCGATGACCTTCTTCGAGCCGATTTGGTCACACAGCCAGCCGAAGATCGGCACGACGATGATCGCTATCGCTGCGGCCACTGTCACGGAGGCCGAAGCGGTCGAGGCCGAGAACCCCTGGAACTGTTTGACATAGGCAATCGAGAACGTCTTGAAGATATAGCTGACCGCGTTGTAGCCCAGGGCCACCAGCAGGACGACCAGCAGGCTGGGCCAGTGCTTGGCGAACAGAGTGCGCAAGCGGGTGTCGGCCTGCTCGTTGTTCTTCACACGCTTTTCGAACTCGGGGGATTCCGGGACGGCGGAGCGAACCCACAGGCCGATCGCCACCAGCACGATGCTGACGAGGAAGCCGATGCGCCAGCCACCGTTGATCAGGAATTCATCGCCTTTGAGGCTGAGCAGGTAGACGGCCGCGGAGCTGATGAGCAGACCAATGTTCAGGCCCAGTGCGGGCCACGATCCCTGTGCCCCGCGCTTGTCCGCCCTGGCATGCTCATAGGCGTTGACGGCCGAGGACGTGTATTCCGCACCGGCGCCCAGACCCTGCAGGATGCGCAGTACGACGAGCAGGATTGGAGCCCAGACGCCGGCGGTGTCGTAGCTGGGCAGGCAGCCGATGAGGAAGCTGGCGATGCCCATCAGCGTGAAGGTGATGACCAGGTTCTTCTTCCGCCCGATCCGATCGCCCAAGTGGCCGAACAGGAATCCGCCCAGTGGACGTGCGATGAAACCGACGGCGAAGGTCGCGAAGGCCGAAAGGGTTGCGACTTGGGGATCGGACTTCGGAAAGAAGACGTGGCCGAACACGATTGAGGCCATCGTCGCGTAGAGGTAGAAGTCGTACCATTCGACAGTGGTTCCGACCAGGGTGGCAGTGCGGACCCGGGACAGGCGCTTCTTCTCCTGTTCCGGGGTCTCACCGGTGATGACAGAGTTCGTCATTGATGCTCCATATTTATTGATTTATTGAGGGTGGTATTACGAGGGGAGTGTCTACTCCCGCGGTTCAGATCTGGGAGATCAGATCCCGTGGCGGTCGGCCAGGCCGTCGACGATGTATTCGGCGATGGCCATCGAGGACGTGGCGCCCGGCGAGGGGGCGTTGCGGATCAGCGTGACATTGCCCAGGTTCTCGATCGCGAAGTCGTCGACCAGGCCGCCGTCGGCCGCCATCGCCTGGGCGCGGATGCCGCGGGTGATCGGCGTGGTCTCCACATCGGCCAGAGCCGGAACGTATTCGGCGGCCCCGCGCAGGAAGCTCTTGCGCGATACCACCGACTTGATCTCGCGCACCGCGGCCTTCGCGTTCTGGCCGGCGAACTTCCAGAACCCTGGGTTCAGCGCCACGTCGAGGCTGTCCTTGACGCCCAGCTTGTAGCCGGCGTAGTTCTCCCGGCCGAACGACAGGAAGGCGTTGGGGCCCACCAGCAGTTCGCCGTCGACGCGCTTGGTCACGTGCACGCCCAAGAACGGGTAGGCGGGGTCCGGCACGGGGTAGACCAGGCCGCGCACCACATCGCGGTGGGACGATTCGACCTGTGAGTACTGGCCGAAGAACGGCACGATCGCCGGGTTCTTGTCCCCGCCGGCCAGCTTGGCCACACGGTCGGACTGCAGGCCGGCACACGCAACGACATAGGTGAAGGAGTGTTCGCCGTAGGGGGTGCGCACCTTCACCCCGGAGGCGTTGGGCGTCATGCCGACGACCTCGGTCGCGAAGTGGATGGCGCCGCCGCGGGCGACGAAGTCCTCGGCCAGGGCCTCGGTCAGCGCCCGGTAGTCCACGATCGCGGTGTGCGGGGAGTGCAGGGCGGTCCGGCCCACGGCGTTCGGTTCGATTTCGCGGATCTGTTCGGGGCCGATCATCGCGACGTCGGGCACGCCGTTGGCGGTCGCCTTCTCATAGATCGCCTGCAGGCGGGGCTCCTCCTCGGCGTCGAGGGCGACGACGATCTTGCCGCACTCGTCGTAGGGGACCTCGTGCTCCAGGGCGAAGTCGTGCAGCAGGCCAACGCCGCGCCGGCACAGGCGCGCCTTGAGGCCGCCGGGCTGGTAGTACAGTCCCGCGTGCACGACGCCCGAATTGTGGCCGGTCTGGTGGGCGGCCACGTCAGCGGCCTTCTCGAATACGGTGACGTCCGCGCCGGGGTAGCGCAGCAGCAGTTCGCGGGCGGTGGCGATGCCGATGATCCCGGCGCCGATCACCGCGAACGATGCGGTCTTGTCAGTCATGTCTGTGTTCCATCCTGGTAGGTGTGCTGAAGGTGGCGGTCGATCGGCGACCGGCAGGGCGCCGAGGTGCGGGCGGGCACGGTCCGGCCCGTGGCCTCGGCGCCGGGTAGTGCGGGCGGGCTGAGATAATGCCAGCATGCCCGCATTGCCCAAACCCGCCACCCTCACGGAAACCGTGACCGCCGAACTCAAGAGCCAGATCATGGGCGGAGCGCTGGTGCCGGACGAACGGTATACGGCCGGGCAGTTGGCGCAGACGCTCGGCGTATCGCGCACTCCGGTGCGCGAGGCCCTGCTCGAACTCTCCCGGCTGGGCCTGGTCGAGATCGAGAAGAACCGCGGGGTGCGGATTCTCAGTTCCAGCCCGTCGACCTTCATCGAGATCTACCAGCTGCGGCTGATGTTGGAGGTCCCACTGGCGCGCCGGGCGGTGGCCCTGGCAACCGCGGAATCCGTCGCCGAGGTCGATGCCGCCTATGCGAGTTTCTCCCGTGCCGCCGACGCAGGGGACACCGCGGCCCTGCTGCGCGCCGACAGGGACTTCCATGATGCGCTGCTGCGGGGTGCGGATAACCGACGGGCCCTGGACATGCTGCGCCAGCAGCGCGATCTGGTGCTGGACACGGGGGTGGGAACGGTGCCGGCCTCGCGCAGCGCCGCCGAGTGCTTCGCGGACCACGCGGATGTCTATGCGGCCTTCAAAGCCGGGGACCAGGACGCGCTGGCACGGGCGATGGGCCGGCACATCGTCAACACCGCGCAGATCCTGATGCGCCAGGAGGCGGGGAAGAGACCCGAATTCGGCACTGTCGACACCCTCGCGGCGCTGAGTTGGTTGGTGGATTAGCACCGCGCCGGACGCATGCCCGGCACGGAGGCAGCAGGGTGTCGCGGGCACGCGCTGGGGTGCGCTGGCGGCGTGCGGCATGACTGCGTCCTCGAGGTCTGCTGGGGGTTGTTGTGCTTGGGCGCTCTGCTCTGGGCCCGGTTCGCGGGCATCCGTGTTGAGCTCCGTGTGAACTTTAGCACCTTGTTGCATGTTGCATGCAACTTGAGTGTGAGGGAGTTGAGACGGTGCTGCAAGGTCTGGCAGGCCCGAGACCAGCCGGCCTAGTTCCCTTCTGCCTGCGCGGCCTCGGCGGCGCGGCGCTCGCGGCCCTCGAGGATCTGCTCCAACACGATCGTCGCAACACCGCAGACCAGACCGATGGCGGTGGCCAGGAGGCGCTCACCCGCGATGTCCAGGCCCACCCCGGGATGGCTGACCGAGGTCATGGTCAGGGCCTGGATGGTGATGAAGACGATGCCGATCGCGTAGTTGCGCAGGACGAACAGTTCGGTCAGGCCCTGGGCCAGGACCAGGGCTGCGATCATGGCCCACACGGGCATGTCCCACAACAGGAGGGGTGCGGCGATGATCGCGCCGAGCAGGGTGCCGGTGAATCGGTGCAGAGCCCGGATCTGCCAGTTGGCACCGTGGGGCCGCGAGGCCATCGCGATTGCGGTGACCGTGCCCCAGTAAGCGTGTTCCGGGGTGGCCAGCCAGCCGAAGAGGCTGCCCGCAAGAGCTGCGATGAGTACGACCAGGGTGGTTTGGGAGAAGAACGTGCCCCGCAGACGGTGGGTCTTCGGCGGGAAATCCTGTGTCAGAGTCGGATTGTGGTGGAAGGACTGCAGGAGTGTCAGGATCAGAGCGAAGGCCCCTGTGCCGGCCGCAGCCAAGAAGATCGACAGCGCTTTGGGCCCGTCGACCTCGGCGGTATTGGAGAACGCGCCGGCTGCGAAGGCGACGAACAGACCGGCGGGGGCGCGCCAGACCCTGGACCGGTTGACCGCGTCGATGCACACGGCGTAGACCGCGACGACCAGTACGGAGACCAGTGGACTGGGCGACCATGCCGCGCAGGCCACGCCGATCATGATGGCCGCGATCACGGCCAGCCCGCCTTCGGCTTGGGCCCGCATAGCATGCCGCGGCGGGACATTGCGGGCGAACAGGGCGGAGAATGCGCCGAAGGCGGCGGCGCCGAACAGATCGGGGCGCTCGAATCCGGTGAGGATGAGCAGGGGGACGATCAGGCACAGCATCGCTTTGATGGAGACCTGGACATCACCGTTGAGCGGCGAGATCCGCGCGAATTCGCGGGCGAATGCTGCGGTCCTGCCGGTCTTCCCCCTCGGCTGGTCGGGAGTGGGCGATGACGGGGCCGAGGGGCTCAAAAGAGATGCAGTCCTTCCACGGGGAACAGGGGTGATGAGTCCATTTTATCGTCTGGTGGGTAGTGCCTCCGTTCCTATGCGGAGACCGTGGACTCCACGGATGCCAGCCCGTGCAGCGTGGTGAGCAGGCTGCCGTCGAGGATCGTCCGGTGGACGGCCTGCGGATCGATGCCCAGGTCCTGCGCCTCGTAGGTGGCGGAAATGAAGGTCAGCAGGGTGTCTGCATCGGCCTGCGCCAGCCGCGAGCGATCGAAGGTCATCCACGGGGTGCCCGCCTGTGCGAGTTTCATGAAGGCGTCGTCCACGTGGAATTCCGCCAGAGTGGTACGCAGTTCGGCCACCGTAGCCAAGGTCTCGACCGGCTGGGCGGCAGTACCTTCCAAAGGCTCCAGAACGTTGACGAACTTCGTCAGGTTCGCATAGGGGGAGTCTTCGGGATCATCGGGCCTATTCTGATCCAGGGGTGTAGCGGCATTGGGGTCGGGGCGCAGAGTGATGAGGAGTTCGTCCGGGTCGAGGTTCAAGTACCCGAAGATGCGGCGTAGTTGAGCGACCTTTGTCCATGTCGATGTGTTCGCGGATGCCCACAGGCCCGGGACCACAGGCCACATTTTGTGCATGCGTTCGGGTTGGTTGTCAGATGCGACAAGCCATTCCTGTCCGGTGCCCAAAGTGGCGGTGAACTCGAATACCCGATCGCGGTGTCCCTCCGCCAGGATCGTCAAGACGCGGATGAACAGGTCGCGCTAATTGCGCACGGTCGCGGTGGCGTCCTGATACTCGAACCGTATCGCTATGCGGTTGGTGAACTCCGTGTCGGTTCCCAGCGGTTCGACCGGTAGCTGGGGCTTGGGCGGGACGAAGGAAGTCTGTGGGTAGTCCCAGTAGGCCAGGGCCTCGCGCACCAGACGTTCGGATCGGGCGCGGAGCTGCTCCACGGTCCACACGGGGGATTCCTTCATCTCCTGGTTGAGGCGGTAGGGGGAGTGGGCGAAGCCGTTCTCCGTTGTGCGCTTCTGCTCATAGGGGGAATTGGAGTACGAGGAGTTATAGCCGGTGACCGTCAGGTTGCCGATCCGGTGCAGCCAGGTTTCATGGATTTCCGTAGCATCCTGGCCGAGCTCGGCCCGCCACGCTTCCGTGAGTGTCTGCGGCATGATGTGTTCGACGCTCAACGTCCCCTCGGCCAGGCGTCCGGCGATATCGCGCACATCGTTGGAGTCCCCGTTCTCCAAGCACTCGAACATGTACTGGCGGCGTTCGGACCGGATCTTGTAGAGGTTGTGGGTGGCGAAGTCCTCGGCGAACCATTGATCGTCTGGGAAGATTCCGCTGCCCTCGCGGCGGCGCAGGGAGTAAGCCAAGACGTCTGAGAACCTGCTGTCGGGCGTCTGGATGCGGCGCAGTTCCGCGTACAAAGTCGCAAAGACCTTGTTGAGGCCGTTAGTCGGGATATCGCAGGCGAAGCGGCGGAACATATAGGACTCAATGATGTCGATGACCCGGACGAATTCGCCTTCGGACAGTGCACCGGCACGGAAGTCGGCGATCACCGGCATGAAGAACGGCAGGGCCACATCCTGGCGCAGGATGTTCAACTTGCGCAGTTTGGCGTCTGCCGCCTTCGACCCTGTGTCCGCGGCGCGGACCCGGCGGTAACAATCCGAATAGTCCCGGACCTCGGCCAGGAGAGCGGCGCCACGCAAGCCGGTGTCGGCGGCGAATTTCTTGAAGGATTCGTATACCCGGTCGAAGCGTGGGGTCTTCGAGGTCTTGGCGGTGAGGTACCAGCGCAGGAAGTCATCGGTCTCGTAGCCGACATTGACCTCGATGCGGTTCCAGAAGTCTTCGTAGACGACTTCCTGGTCCTTCGCGGATAGGCCCATCAGCACCAGGTTGCGGATCTTATCGGCTTCGGATAGAGCCAAACCTGTTGAGTTCAGGCTTTCGAAGATGCGCTGGGGATCGTCCTCGGGTTCGAGGTCCAAGTGCATGACCTCCAGACGGCAGATGGCGTCCCAGATCTGGTCGGCATCGAGGCCCAGTTTGGGGAGCTCGGTGAGGAAGTAACGGTAGTTCGCGGTGACATTGGACCGCTCGATGAATTCGGATTCCGGTCCGAAGAGCCGTCGGTACGCCCGCGCATCGTTCTTGACCGGTTTGAGCTTGAAACGGGTGTCGCCTGTGGCCTGATCCTTGAGTAGGTAATTCCGGCGCAGCCGTTCTCCCAAGCCCGGGTCGGGCGCCTCGATAGCGCCATCGTCGACCAGGCGGGACAGGGCCAACATCAGCAGACTGACTGTGGTCAGACGCTGTTGGCCGTCGATCACGACCCATTCCCATGAACTGTCGGGCTTACCCACCACCGCCCCGAAGAAGTGCTTGCGGCGACCCGTTGCAATGAGCTCTGCGAGGTCGTCGAGGAGTTGTCGACAGTTGTCGATCTTCCAGTCGTAATTGCGCTGGTAGACGGGGATGACCAGCTCTTTGTCTCGGGAATCATAGATCTTGTAGACCTCGGTAACTTGACCACGCATGTCTTGAGGCTATCGGAACCAAAGGGCAGAGCTCCCGGTCTTCCATTCCGTGAACGGTCGCGGATTCTTGGAACATCCCACCCTGGTCCGGCAGGGCCCATCCGGCGTAGGCTGGCCTTATATAAACATTCGCCTATGAAAGGACATGCGATGAAGGCCGTCGTCTTCGAAGAATTCCAGACATTCCCCGTCCTCAAGGACGTGGACAAGCCCACCCCCGGACCCGGCGAGGTCCTTCTCAAGGTCGCTGGCGCCGGCTGCTGCCACTCCGACGTCTCCGTGTTCCAGGACTACACGCCGGAAACCGGCAGCCACACGAAGCCGCCGTTCATCCTCGGCCACGAGACCGCGGGCTGGGTCGAAGAGGTCGGCACCGGCGTGACCGGCTTCGCCAAGGGCGATGCCTACCTGGTCTACGGGCCCACCGGCTGCGGCCACTGCCCGCGCTGCGTGGCCGGCCAGGAGAACTACTGCGAGAACGCGGAGGGAATCGAGGCCCTGGCCATCGGCCTGGGCCGCGACGGCGGCATGGCCGAGTACATGAAGGTACCCGCCCGCAACCTCGTGCCGCTGGGCGATGCCGACCCGGTCGCCGCCGCACCCCTGGCCGACGCCGCCCTGACCCCCTACCACGCGGTCAAGGCCGCGCTGCCCAAGCTGGCCGGCGGCGGCAAGTACGCACTGGTCATCGGCCTGGGCGGGCTGGGCCAGATCGCCATCCAGATCCTCAAAGCCCTGACCGGCGCCACCATCATCGCCACCGATATGAAGCCCGAGGCGATGGCCAAGGCCGAGGCCGCCGGTGCCGTCACCGTGCCCGGCGGCGAGGGCCAGGTCGAGAAGATCCTGAAGCTCACCGGGGGCCGCGGTGTCGACGCCGCCTTCGACTTCGTCGGCATCGCCCCGACGATCGCCACAGCCCAGGCCGCTGCCGGGGTCGGTTCGCGCGTGACCGTCGTCGGCATCGCCGGCGGCAAGGCCGAATTCGACTGGTATACCCGCCCCTATGAGCAGGAACTGCTGGGCGTCTACTGGGGCTCCATCTCCGAACTGCACGAGGTCGCCGGCATGTACCGTGCGGGCCAGATCAAGCCGGAGATCGAAACCTATTCGATGGACGACGCACTGGTGGCCTACCGGAAGCTGGTCGACGGCAAGCTGTCCGCCCGCGCCGTCGTCGTGCCCAACCCGAAGGCCTGAGCTTCATCCAGGCAGCTGAGTTCCACTACATCCTGGTTTGTCGAAATTCAGCCCGAAATGCCGATATATCGACAATCCGGGGCGTAGTGGAACCTGTGGCTGGTAGACTAATTGGGATGCCGGGCGATACTGTGCCGGCCAGTGGCTGCCAGAACAACGGCGGATACCGTTAGCAGTCCTTCCACTTTTCCGCGCAATCCCTTTTTCAGCGCGGCGACGAATCGAAGCATATCTTCACCACAGCTCAACCATTTCAATCATCGTCCCTGCCCGCTTCACCCAAGCATCGGCACAACAGAGTCCCCCAGGACCGTCGCCAGAGCGGCCCCGAGTCATCATTCCTGGCACCGCCCATCGGATCCCCCACCGCCGCGCCGACGACGACGTGGCGCAGGGTAGATCACCATACCTTCGCCGGCAATCGCGGCGGAGACTACGCGGGCTACATCTTTAAGGCCGATGGCCGGTACACCTATACCGACCAGGTCGGCCGCTGCATCGGCAGTTTCCCCGATCTGACCACGGCTATGACTGTCGGCGCGATGGCTGCCGGGCTGGGCCTCCAACCCAGCGCCGCCTGAGCCTCACCCCGCCGGGTGTGGGCTGCTGCGGTGGGGCCCATGACCGCGTAGAGTCGTCGAAAAGACCGGACGCACCCGGACCGACCGTCCGCGGCGATTGGGAGGACGCGATGGACAGCAGCACACCTGGCACCCAGGACATCTCCGAACTCGGCAGCCCCGAGCGGGCCCTGCTCGACGGCTTCCGCGACTGGCTGCTGGTCCGTGCGGTGGCCGAGGTCGCCTCGGCCACCGAGGACGCCGCCGGCGACGAGCCCGCCGACGGCCCGGACTCCACCGCACCGTTCGCCGTGGATTCCACGCTATCGCCCGAAATGGCCGCCGAGGATGCGCGCCAGACGGTGGAATTGGTCGAGCACCTGTTCCGTCTGGCGCCCACCCTGGACGATTCCTACACCCTGGCCCGGCCCGACGAGGAGCTGGTCGAGGCCCTGCTGTCCGACGCCGAATCGCTGGCGAGCGAACCGCTGGAGGATGCGGTGGACGCCGAGCAGCTCGAAGCGCTGCTGGCCGAGAACCCCGACTACCTGGAGGAGGTCACACAGGCGCAGGCGCAGTTCCCCACCGTCGTCGCCCTGGCCCTGGACGACTACCTGCAGTACCTCCTCGAACTCGACCGCCCGGATGTGCCATCGGCCGAACTGTCCCAGGCCCACGACCTCATCCAGTTCCGGCTGTTCAGCATGGTCGACATCGGCGATCAACTGCTGCTCGACACACCGGGCGGCGCCGGCGCGGATGGACTGGGCACCGGGGGCCACACGCCCCGCCTGGCCGATGCCTTCGAAGAACCGCCCGCGGACACGGTCCTGGCCGCGACCTCGGCCATCAAACCGGTGGCCGCGATCGAACGACTGCTGGACTGGCTGGGCGATGGCCGCCCGCTCTCGGGCGCCGGGTCAGTGCAGACCGCCGACATCGAGCCGCTGGCCGGCCTGCTGGGGATCACCGCGGACGTGCGCGGCGTGCAGTCGGCCTGGGAGGTGCCGCACCTGGCGGTGTGGCTGCACACCCTGGAGACCAGCGGGGTGCTGGAATACACGGACGAGCGCGTGCTGCCGGGGCCCCGGGCGGAGTCCTTCGGCGCGACGCGCGAGGTGGAGCGGGCCGGCCTGCGGGCCGCGATCGTCGCCAACTACGTCGAGGACGTGTTGTCCTATTACACCTACGACGCCGCCGAGGCCGACCCCGCCGGAGCCGGCCGCGCCCTGCCACTGCTGCTGGGGACGCTCACGGCCGCGCTGCTCTACGGCGAGCCGGACGCCGGCATCGAGGCGGCGGCGCCGGCCGCGGCACAGCTGCCGGCCGTGGCCCGCGAGGTGCTGGCCCGGTTCGTCTCCGACGGCGTGCTGGTGGCCCATCCCGACACCCCCGAACGCCCCTACGAGGTCCCGGCCGGCATCGCGCACGCCGTCGCCGATGTGGTCTCGGACGCCACCGAGGCCCTCTGGGAGGACCGCTGACCGCACCTCTGGCCGTCCACTACGTGACGAAATGTCGAAATCCGGGCTGATTCGCCCAGAAATCGACATTTCGTCACGTAGTGGAACTGGAAGGTCAGATGGCGTCGGTGCCGGTTTCGCCGGTGCGCACGCGGACCACCCTGGACACCGGGGTGGCCCAGATCTTCCCGTCGCCGATCTGACCGGTGTGGGCGGCCTCGGCGATCGCCTGGATCGCGGCGTCCACGGACTCGTCGGCCACGACGATCTCCAGGGAGATCTTCGGCAGGAATTCCACCCGCACCTTCTGGGAGCGGTAGACCTCGACCTTGCCGGCCTGAGTGCCGTGGCCCTTGGCCTCGTAGACGGTCATGCCGGTGATGCCGACCTCGTCCAAGGCCGTTTTGACCGGTCCCAGTGCGCTGGGCTGGAGGATTGCGGTGATGAGTTGCATGGTGCTTCCTTCGTGGTAGTTCTCGGCCGCGGTGCGGCCCGGCCGATCAGGCGCGGATATCGTCCAGATCGTACGCGGTCTCCGCGTGCAGGGTGGTGTCCAGGCCCGCGGCCTCCGCGGCCCCGTCAACTCGCAGGCCCATCGTCTTCTTGATCACCCAGGCGATCAGGCTGGTGACGATGAAGGTGTAGGCGAACACCGCGACGACCGCGATGGCCTCGCGCCCCAACAGGGTGAGGCCGCCGCCGTAGAGCAGACCGGCCTCGCCCGCGGGGGAATCGGGGGCGGCCAGGAAGCCGATGGCCAGGGTGCCGAAGATGCCGGGGAACATGTGGATCGCCACCGCGTCCAGGGCATCGTCGTAGCCCAGCCGCTCCTTGAGCCCCAGCGTGGCGAAGGCGATCATTCCGGCGACCAGGCCGATGAGCACCGCGCCCAGCGGCGACACCGAGTTCGCCGCCGGCGTGATGCCCACCAGGCCGGCCAGGATGCCGGAGATGGCGCCCAGGGAGGTGGCGAACTTCCGGCGCAGCCGCTCGACGAACAGCCAGCCCAACAGTCCGGCGCAGGCGGCGATGAGCGTATTGGCCAGGGCCACCCCGGCGCTTTCGTTGATCCCGCCCGAGGAGCCGCCGTTGAAGCCGTACCAGCCCACCATGAGCAGCCCCGCGCCGATGACCGCCACCGGCAGATTGCCCGGCCGGCCCACCGCGGGGAAGTTCTTGCGCTTGCCCAGGAAGATCGCCAGCACCAGGGCCGCGACGCCCGCGTTCATGTGCACAGCGGTGCCGCCGGCGAAGTCCAAGGACTGGATCTTATTGGCGATCCAGCCGCCGGTGACCGATCCGTCCTCGGAGTCGAAGGCGAAGACCCAGTGGGCCACCGGGAAGTAGACCAGGGTGGCCCAGACTCCGGCGAAGACCAGCCAGCTGGAGAACTTCATCCGGCCCTCGACGGCCCCGCCGATGATGCCGACTGTCAGCCCGGCGAAGATCAGCTGGAAGACCGCGATGAGGATCGCGGGCACAGCCCCCGGCGCGGTCTCCTCGCCCAGCAGAGAGCCGATGCCGAACAGCCCGGCGGGATTGCCGATCAGGCCCAGCCCGCCGGCGGAATCGCCCAGGGTCAGCCCGTAGCCGTAGAGGACCCATAGGACGGCGGTGACGGCGAATCCGCCGAACACGATCATGACGGTGTTGAGGATGTTCTTGGTGCGGGACAGGCCCCCGTAGTACAGGGCCAGGCCGGGCAGCATCAGGGTGACCGCGACGGTCGCCGTGAGCATCCAGCCGGAGTTGATCATCGATTCTGTATCCATGCTCGTTCCTTGTCTTCCAACAGGGCGGTCCTTCGAAGGGGACAGCGGGGCGGGGTGGAGCGTTTCGGGGTCAGCCGGCCAGGGCCGCGAGCACCCTGGTCAGGGCTGCGACGCCGGCTTCGACGTCGACCGGGCGGGCGGATTCCGCCGGGGCGTGCGAGGTCCCCGTCGGGTTGCGCACGAACAGCATCGCGGTGGGCACGGCGGCCGCCAGGACGCCGGCATCGTGGCCGGCCCCGGTGTCGAGCACCGGGGCATCGGGCAGAACCGACTGCAGCCGGGCGCGCAGGCCGGCGTCGAAGTCCACAGCGGGGCTGAAGGACTCCTCTGCGACGGTCACCGTGCAGCCCTCGGCGCGGGCCGCCTGCCCGGCCGCGGCCTCGATCGCGGAGACGATCCCGCGGACCGTGGCGTCATCGCGGTGGCGCACGTCGAGCCAGGCGTCGACCCGGGAGGCGATGACGTTCGTGCCGCCGGGGGTCACCTGCAGGCGCCCCACGGTGGCGCGCGCCTCGGGGACGGCAGCGGCCTGGCAGCGCACCGCGCGGATCAGCCCGGCGGCGACGAACACGGGGTCGTGCCGGTCGGCCATCCGGGTCGAGCCGGCGTGGTCGCCGGTGCCGGTGAGCGTGACGTGCCAGCGCCCGTGGGCCAGGATCGCCCCGCCCAGGGCCACCGGCTGGTCCAGGTCGGCGAGCCCCCGGCCCTGCTCCACGTGGAGCTCGACGAATGCGCCGATGCGGGCCAGGGCAGCCGGGTCGGGGCCGATCGTGGCGGGGTCGAGGACCCCGGACTCGGTGGCGGCCCTGGCGAAGGAGGCGCCGGAGTCGTCGGACAGGGCGCGCACGGTGTCAGGGTCGGCACTCCCGGTGGCCAGGCGCGAGCCCAGGCAGGCCAGTCCGAAGCGGGAACCCTCCTCCTCGGGCCAGACGGTCACTGCGATCGGCCGGGCCGGGCGGAATCCCGCCTCCTGCAGCCGCGCCACGGCCGCCAGTCCCGAGGCCACGCCCAGCGGCCCGTCGAAGTTGCCGCCGCCCGGCACCGAGTCCAGATGGCTGCCGGTCACCACGGCGTCGGCCCGGTCGCCGGTGTCCCACCAGGCCCAGATCACGCCATTGGAATCGGTGTGCACATCCAGGCCCAGGGCCCTGGCATGGCCGGCGAACCAGTCGCGCAAGCGCAGTTCGGCCGGGCCGAATACCGGCCGGGAGTACCCGCCGCGGACCTCATCGCACCCGATGCCCGCGATCTCGGCCAGCAGCGCATTGGCATCGCGGACATCGGCCGGCGCCACGTTCTGCGCACTCATCCCAGGCGTGCCCATCTCGGATGCACTCATCTCGGATGTACTCATCTCAGGCCACCGCGAATCGCTGGTGATCGGCCCTGAACCGCTCATGGGTCACTCCCGAGGCCACCAGGTCGGCGACCAATTCGCCGAACAGCGGTGCGAACTTCGCGCCCTGTCCCGAGCACGGGCTGATGATCGTGATGCCCTCGGCCCGGTCGATGATCATATCGTCGCGCGGCACATTCGTGAACAGGCACGTGGTCTCCGCATAGGGCGTCGTCTCCAGGCCCGGCACGAACTCGCGGACGAAACCGGTGACGCGCTCGCGGTTGACCGGATCGATCAGCCGGTCCTGGTCGGCCGCGGAGTCGATGGCCTTGCCGCCGTTGTACTCCGCGATCTTCTGCCCGCGGAAGTCGGCATCGCGCCCGCCCGGCAGACTGTAGGCCTGGAATGACTCGCCCTTGTAGATGAACGTGGGCCAGCTGGTGGAGCCGCCGGCCGGGGTCTCGCCCGTGGCCGCGGGGTCGGCATAGGGGAAGTGGTAGGCGTTCTCCTGCTTGACCTCGAACTCCGGCAGCCGGTCGGCGAACCCGGCAGGCAGGTCCAGCCCGCCGAGCAGCCGGGGCAGCCAGCCGCCGGCGGCGACCATGACCTCGGCGGCGGAGATCGTCTCACCGGTGGCCGAGGTCAGCGTGTAGCCGGCGCGCGGGCCGCGGGTCACCGAGGCGACCTCCCAATCGGTCTTGAGCGTCGCGCCGGCGGCGCAGGCCAGCTCGACCATCGCGTTGACGGTCGACTCCGCGTCGATCACGCCCGCGCCGGGGTGCCAGAGCACATCGGTGTCGAAGTCGAGCATGGGCCAGCGCTCCTGCGCCGCCGCAGCGGACAGGAGTTCGTGCTCGACGCCCACGGACTCCAGGGTCCTGGCCAGGGCGTGCGGATCGCGCACGGCTCCGAAGTCAAGGGAGCCCGACGGGGTGATGAGCCGCCGGCCGGATTCGGCCTCGAGCTTGTCCCATGCGGTGCGCGCCTGGACGACCAGGTCCGCGTAGAACGGGTCGGGGTAGGCGTAGCGGAAGATGCGCGCCGAGCCGTGCGAGCTGCCGAGCACGCTGGCCGGGCGGTCGCGTTCGAGCAGGACGACCTCGGCCCCGGTGCGGGCCAGATGCCAGGCGGCCGAGGCCCCGGCCAGGCCGGCGCCGATGATCGCGTAGGTGGTGCTGTCGGAAGTGCTTGCGGGGGTTGCCACTGTGCGTCGTCCTCTCAGGCCAGATCGGGGGTGTTCCAGACGTTGAGCTTGGTGCCGATGCCCATTTTCACCGCGGACTCGTAGACGGTCTTGCCCCAGGCCACGTCCTCGACGCCCATCCCGCCCACGGAGAACAGCACGGGCTGTTCGGGGAATTCGCGGCCCGGTGCCAGGCCGGCGAACACATCGCCGACGTTGACGACGCGCTCGGGGTCCAATTCGCCCGCATCGATCAGGTCCTGCCAATACAGGCCGATCATCCCGAAGGCGGTCTCGTGGCTGGGTGCGGGGTATTCCTCCGCCCAGGCCTCGTAGATCTTCTTGGCGTCGCACAGCAGGCGCGCCTTGCCGGAGAGGGTGTACTCCTTGTCCATCTTGAGGTTCGCCGGCAGGCTGAGGAAGGCGCCGGGCTTGATCCACTCCCCGTCGATGTAGGGGTAGTTCTCGGAGCCGACCAGGCCGGTGACGGCCTCGGAGACGATATCGCAGTCGCGCACCGCGCCCTCAACGGAATCGACGATCTCGATGGTGGTGAACTGCGGGTAGTTCTCCCTGACGTATTCGGCGAAGGTCTCGCTGGTGATGCGGCGGCGGCCGTAGATCTTGACGGTGTCGAGGCTGGGGCGGGCCACCGTCATGGAGTGCAGGGCGGACTTGTTCATGGCGCCGGGGCCGATGATGCCCAGCACCTTCGCGTTCTCCGGGGCCAGTTTGCGGGCGGCGGCGCCGGGGACGGCCGCGGTGCGGTAGGCACTCTCCAGATTGCCGGACATGATGGCGAAGGGGGCGCCGGTCTCCTTGTCGTTGAGCACGATCATGTGGATGGACCGGGGCAGGCCCTTCTCCCGGTTGTCGACGTTCGAGCCGTACCACTTCACCCCGGCGGTGTCGAAGCGTCCGCCCAGGTAGGCGGCCATGGCCATGAAGCGGCGGTCGGGGGCATCCACGGGCATGGTGGGGAAGGGGCTGGAGGCGGGGAAGGAGATCTGGGCGCCGTGCGAGTTCGCGGAGTTGCCCGCCATCCGGTAGTCGCCCTGGGCGACGAGGACCATGACCTCCTCCATCACGTCGATGCACGTGGCCATGTCCTTCATGCCGGCTGCGATGACCTGGGGCTCGTCCAGGTAGAGCAGGTCGATCCTGGTGCCCTGCGGGGCGGTTTCCAGGGCCTGGATCTGTGCTGGGTCGGTGGAGGGCGCGGAGCCGATCTCGGTGGGGGCCTGGGTGGAGGTGGTGGGTTCTGCCGTCATGGTGGTCTCCTCGGGTATCCGGTCGAGTGATCCGTCTGGGTGATCCGGGTCTCGTTGACGTGTGTCGATGTCAAGCAAACCCCCGGAATCCGACTGTGGTCAAATACCGATTTGGATGCCGATTGATAGCGTTTGCGTCTTAATATGCCTGTAACACTCCCGTGATCTGTGACACCTAATATTCCTCGCATGGAACTTCGTCAGCTGCGCTATTTCATGGCCGTCGCCCAGGAACTCCACTTCGGCCGGGCCGCCGCGTCGCTGCACATGTCCCAGCCCCCGCTGAGCCTGCAGATCAGCCGGCTGGAGCGCGAACTGGGGGTCAAACTCTTCGAACGCACCACCCGCCACGTCCAACTGACCGCCGCGGGCAAGCGCTTCCAGGACAGGGTGGCCTCCATCCTCGAAGATCTGGACGACAGCGTGGATGAGCTGAGCGAATTCGCCGACGGCTATGCGGGAACGCTGGCCGTCGGATTCGTTTCCTCGGCGAACTACACCGTGCTGCCGGGCGTGGTTCCCCTGTTCAGGGAATCCCGGCCCAAGGTCGCTCTGAACCTGGCGCCGCTGACCAGTGGGGAACAGCGGACGGAGCTGCTGCGGGGCAAACTGGATGTGGCGATCATCCGCGATGAGGTCGAGGACGATTCGAGCGAGATCGTCACCGAGGTCGTCTACGCCGAGCGCCTGGTCGCCTGCCTGCCGATCACCCATCCGCTGGCGCAGCGGAAGCGGGTGTCGGCCAGGGACATCTCCCGGGTGCCGATGATCTCCTATCCACGGGAGAAGATGACCGGCTTCGTCGACCGCGTGGCCCTGGCGCTGGGACCTTGCGCCGGCCAGGCGAACACCGTCCAGGAGGTCGTCCACCAGGAGACCGCGCTGGGCTTCGTAGCGGCCGGGGTGGGGACCAGCATCCTGCCGGAGTCGATCCGCCATCTGGTCCCGGCCTCGATCGCGGTCGTGCCCTTGGAGGGGGATCCGACCACCCGACTGCTGGCCGCGACCCTGAAGAACCCGCGCCAGCCCGCCGCCGACCGCGCCTTCATCGACTGCCTGCACCGGGCCGCCGCGGGGCTGACCGGCGGGGGCGTGTTGGCACCCCGGCTGGCGGGTTAGTGTCTTCGCGCACAGACACCACCCTGGCGCATAAACACCACCGTGGCGCGGGAACTACCTGCTATAACAGGTGATTCCCGCGCCAGGGTGGTGTCTGGGCTCCGGCTCAGCGCCTTCTACGAGCCCGCGCGACCAACCAGGCGCCGAGGCCCAGCAGCGTCGCACCCAGCAGACCGGCCAGGCCCAGGGCGGCGGGGCCGGTGACAGGCAGGCTGCCGCCGGGGCGCGCCGCATCCCCGGCAGAGGCCTCGTTAGCACCGTCCGCGTTCCCGGAGGCCCCGGGCCCATCCGACCCCGAACCCTCGTCGCCCGGCTCTTCGGGCCCGGACGTGGGCGTCCCCGGTTCGTTCGGCTCGCTCGGCTCTGCGGAGCCATTGCCGTCCGCGTCCCCGGAATCCCCGCCGGAGCCGTCCTCGTCCGAACCCTCGTCAGCGCGGACCTCGAGCGTGCGGATATCGGAGAGGAACTCCCCGCCGTTGTCATCGGTCACCCGCACATACCAGCTCAGCGGTCCGGCCTCGACGTCCTCGAGCTTCGCGGTGACCGTGGAACCGGACTCCACCTTGTCGAACTGTGCCAGCAAAGAGGGATCGGATTCCTTCGTCTGCGCCAGTGCCTTCTTCTTCCGTCCTGTCGCACCGGCCTTCTCCCCGGGGTCCCCTGGCATACCGGTGCGCAAGGTGCGCCCGGAGTCGAGCCCGGCCCCGGCGATATTGCCGCCGAGCACATCGGCGGTGAAGGAATCGGTCGTCAGCGTCTTGTCCTGCGGGTGCAGGCCCAATTCGTCATAGGAGATCGTGAACTCCTGGTGCTGTTCCTCCAGCGCCGGATCATCCGAGTCGTAGTCGGCCAGATACGGCGAGAAGGTGCGCGAGGTCATCGTCCGGTTCTGGTTGTCGTAGTGCTGCAGGCGCAGATACGACTGGCCGCCCTCCGGCAGGGCCTGGAAGTCGAACAGGACGGTGTTGACCGTCCGGTCGGGTGTGCCGTCCCCGTTGTCGTCGAACTGGTCCTTGCGGGTGAAGGCGTCGTGGTAGTGCCCCGACTGGACCATCCGCACGTTCTTGTTCTTCGCCACGACCTCGTCCATCACCCGCTGCGGGACGGGGCCCAGGCCCCCGGTGGTCATCATGAACTCGTGCATATTGATGATCGCGGTGCGCTCCGGATACTTCTTGAGCACCTCGTTCATCCACGCGATGCCCTCATCGGTGGGATCCCAGCCCATATAGAGCATGAGGAAGTCGTTGCCGCCGGCGGAGATCAGATCGTAGTGACCGCGGTTGTCCTGGAAGGACTCGCCGTACCAGGGATTGCCCTGATAGCGGTCCGCGCCGAAATAGCGTGCATAGTCCGTGTAGTCACTGGCTTGCTGGTCCACGTCGTGGTTGCCTGCCAATACGCCGTAGGGCAGCTTGGCGTCGTCGAGGCGCTTGTACTCCGGATCCGCGTTCTCCCACTGGTATTCCTGCTTGGACTTGTCCACGATATCGCCGGTGTGGAACATGTACTGCAGGTTCAGCGGTGCGCGCCGGTCCAGGAAGTACGTGTGGATGTCCTTCTGCCGGGCGGGATAGCTCGCGTTGTAGTACTGCGTATCGGTCTCCCAGCCCAGCGTGAAGTCGTACTGATCGCGCGGGGTGTCCTCCTTGTGCGCGGGTTTCACCTTGGTGTCGCGATCCGAGAGGTTCTCGCCCGAGAAACCGACTGAGTGCTGCACCAGGGCGCGGACCACCTGTTTGCCGTCCCGTTCGATCGCATGGCCCTTGACGGGGACCAGGGCCTCCAGGTGCACCCGCCCAGCCGAGGTCGTGCCGTCCCCGGCCGAGGTCGTGCCGTCCTTGGCCGCGTCGCCTGCGTCGCCCTCACCGTCCTCGGCTGCGGCCAGCTGGGCCGCCACCTCGACATAGGCACCCTTGCCCTTGGCCGCCTCGGCGTCCCAGACCAGGAGTCGGACCCGGGCGCCGGGGTTGGCGCGGCCGGCCCAGGCCACGCGCACCTTGGCAGCGGCGTCGGCGCCCTGGGGGACCTCGACGTCGAAGGAGTTGTAGGGCAGGGAGTCGTCGCTGACAGTCGCCTGGCCGGCCGTGAGCTCCTGCCCGTCCTCGCGCTCGGCCTGGTCGGCGTCGCGCACACTGCCGGAGGCGGCCGCGATCTTGCCCGCGCCGTCGTTGTCCCGATCGAAGCGCAGGCGCTCGCCGCGCAGGAACTCCACGCGCAGCTCGTCCTTGGTCGGGTCGGTGACCTTCGCGGACAAGCGCGCGTCCTTGGTCCGGGCGGTGGAGCCGTCGGGGGTCAGGAGCTCGGCGAAGGGGTTCTCCTCCGGGGTTGAGAACTCGATCTCCCTGCTGCTGGAATTGCCCAGCTCATCGCGGGCGTGCACCGTGAAGGTGTGCTTACCGGGCGCCAGGTCCAGGCTGCTGGTGCTGTGCGGCAGTTCGATGTCCTGGCCGTCGAGGGTTGCGTGCACCCCGTCCTGCGCCAGGCCGGAACCCGCATCGGTCACCTCGGCGTCCAGGTCGAACTTCCCCTGGTAGAGCTTGCCCTCGGCCTGCTCGGTGGAGATCTGCGGGGCGGTGTTGTCCACGGTGACCTTCCGGCCGACCTCATTGCCGGAATCGTCCGTGGCGGTCACCGTGTAGTCCCCGTCGCCGGTGCCCGTGGTGTCCCAGACCGCGGCTTGGGCGTGCTCGGCGTCCTCGGGCAGTTCGAACTGCGCATCGAAGAAGTCCATCTTGCCCGCCGAATCGCCCATCTGCAGTTCGACCGAGGGATCGTCGTAACCGGCCGGGCGCAGGGTCCGGCCGTCGGGCAGCAGCAGGCGGACATTGCG
Organism: Brevibacterium sp. 50QC2O2; assembly: GCF_024580675.1. Taxonomy (NCBI): domain Bacteria; kingdom Bacillati; phylum Actinomycetota; class Actinomycetes; order Micrococcales; family Brevibacteriaceae; genus Brevibacterium; species Brevibacterium sp. 50QC2O2. The sequence continues at coordinate 94,214 of NZ_JANIJZ010000007.1, read as the reverse complement.
CACGACGAAGTCGTCGTTGTTCTCATCCGGGTCGATATCGGTCTTCGCCTTGGTTCCCGCGTAGATCGCCGCCGATAGTTTGCCGTCCTTGATCGCCTCCAAGGGTATGGCGGTTTCGATCGTGCCCCAGTCGGAGTACAGGCCGCGGTCGAAGACGTTGACGACCTTGCCGTCGACCACGACGCCGTTGCGGAAGTAATCGTCGGTCTGGCTGGCCTCGAAGACGAACATGGGCTCGCGTTCGAGCTCCGATTCCGTCTGCAGATCCGTGACCTTGCCATCGGGGGCGGTGACCCTGAGCTTGGCCGTGCCGGGGAAACCGTCGCCGGCGGCCGCTACCCGGGTCGGTCCGGAGACGAACTGCCCGTCCTCCAGGTTCAGCCGCAGTGGGGCATCATTTGCGCCGGCGACCTTCGCGGTACCGGCCTTCTTCGCCTCGTGGGCGCCATCGCCGGCCGTGAGCTCGTAGTCGAAGGACCGCTTGCCCAGCAGATCCGCCTTGGGCACTGTGAAGGTGTAGGTCGTGGCCGATCCGCCCGCCGCCGGGCCGCCGTCCTGGCCGCCGGACTCCTGGCCGCCGGCGGCCTCGGCGACCAGGTTGTATGCGGTGAAGTCCTGATCGGCGTTCGACTTCAGCCGCAGGGTCACCTTGCGCGTGAGCACATCGTCGGTCACGGTGAAGCGGAAGACGGCGTCCTCATCCGCGGCGAATTCCTTCGGGGTCCGATCGTCGATCACCGGGGCCGAGGCGTCGGCCGGCCAGTGCAGGGGCGCGGTCGGCACCTGCTCGGGTGCGACCCGGGTGGGGGTGGCTTCGGTGTGGCCGATCAGCACACCGGTGGCGGGCTTGTCCGGATCGTAGGCGTATTGGATGCCCTGATTGGCCGCGACGTCGTTCGCGCCGTTCATGTTGTAGAAGACCCGGTTGACGGTGGTGCCCGATTTGGTGCGGATCTCCATGCCGCGCGGGGAACCGTTGGCCATGCCGCCGGTGGACGTCGTCACCAGATTGATCGAATCGGGGTCCAGATCCGGGATCGGGTCCTCACCCTCGGTGGGTTCGGGCTTGCGGGAGTTGAAGAAGTCGGTGAAGTCCTTGGTCGTCTTATCGTCGTTGGCGCCGTTCTTGATCCACACGATGAGCGACTGGCCGGCGGGGATCTGGGCGGCGGGGTCGCTCAGCCGCCAGACGGCCGCAGAGTCAATCGTGAAGTCGGCCGCCGGGTAGAGGTAGCGCAGGTCGAAGTCCGCCATGCTCACCGACTGATCCGTCGGATTGTGGACTTCCACGTACTCATAGCCGTCGGAGCCGTTGACATTGGTGGAGTCGGGCAGCAGTTCGGTGATCTGCAGGAGTCCGTCCAGGGGGCTGATCGTCTGCTTCGCAGCGGCCTTGGGGGAGTCGAGCTTGGCGATGGACCGCGCCTTGTGAGTCTTCGTCGTCTTCTTCAACTGGGCCGCCGTGCGTGGACCGCCTGCGGCGTCTCTTTCGGCGAACTGGTCGCGGGCGTCCTCCGGCGCCGGCGCCTGCTTGCCCTTGGGGCCGGGGTTGAACACAGGGGCTCCCGGCTTCGACTTCCCCAGTCCCGGGGTCGCCGGGTCCGCGTCGTCGGTCTGGTGGTCCGCGGAGTCGTCTTCGGTTGGTGGATCGGCCGGGGCGTTGTCTTCGGGCTGTGTGGTCGTGTCGTTTTCCGTGGACTCGTCGGTCGGGTCGTCTCCCTTGCGTTCTGCGGCGGGAGCATCGATGCCGGTGGACTCGTTCGACTTCTTGTCCGTTTCGCCCTGCCGGTCGGATTCCGGGGCGGCGGTGGCCGGAGTGCTCTGCTGGTCGTGGGCTGCGTCCTGTGGGAGGGCCGCGGCACTGGCCATGGCGGGGCTGAGCACCAGGCCGAGGCTGACAGCGGCGGCCAGTAGGGGACGGGGCGCCAGGGGTGAATGCCGGCGGCAGCGGTGCGGGTGCGAATGCCGTGCAGGACGGAAGGTGCGGTTTTCGGGCGTCACAGAGTTTCCTTTGTGGATGGGGGTGGTTACCGGCCCATCCTCGCCCGGGAAGGTGGCGGCAGGGTTGCCGGTGGCTGAACCCCGATGAATAAGTCAGGTGTTGGGTGTTTACCTGTGGTGGTGACGGCATGCTGGGGCCATCGTGGCGCGCGGACACCATCCTGGCGCGCGGACACCAGATGAGCGCGGGAACTACCTGTTGCAACAGGTAGTTCCCGCGCTCACCTGGTGTCTCGGCTGCTTTGATGCGTTAGAGGTCGTCGGAGTTACTTCCGCACGATCGGGCCACGCGGCAACCAGACTGCTGTTATGGCCATGAGCGCGGTGAATGCAGTGAGGTACAGGAAAGTCGTGGATTGTACTCCACCGGTGATGGCGATGAGGATCGTGCAGACGACCACTCCTAGGGCGCTACCGAGCTGGGTCGCCAGTCGGCTCACAGTGCTGGCGTGGACGACCTCGCCCGGGGTGAGCTGGTGATAGGTCGCCGACATGGTCAGGACCGTCAACGCCCCGATGCCGCCACCGCGGACCAGTAGTCCGACGCCCTGGACTATCGGCCACCCGGCGGTCTGTCCGACCGGAACGGCGAAGGGCAGAGTGCCGACAACGGCACAGGCAATGAAGAGATAGGCGGTGGCGCAGGCTCCCCACCGTCCGGTGAGCCGATTGATCATCATCCTGCTGAAGTAGGCTCCGACGCTCTGCAGTGCCAGGAGCAGGCCGGCGGCGAACGCGGTATAGGCGAAGTTCTGCTGGTAGTGCAGGGGGATGAGGAAAAGCCCTCCGTAGAAGACGATGCTGGCGATCACAAGCGTCAGCCAAGCCGAGGTGAATGATCTCCGGATGAACAGGGTGATGTCCACCAGCGGTGAGGGAACGCGTCGGGTGTGGAGTACATAGCCTGCGATGAGCAGTGCCCCGGCGAAAAGCAACACGGAGCCGATCCGTGACGCCTGCGGGCCGACGGTTGTCAGTCCATAGACGGCGGCCAGCAGTCCGGGAGCGAGGAGCAGGTAGCCGATGGAGTCGAAGCGTGTCGCATGATCGGCTGGTCCGCGGCGCAGATGGCGCAGCGCCAGGAGGACCGCGGCGATGCCGATGGGCACATTGATCAGGAAGATCGAGCGCCACCCGAACACATCGAGCAGTACTCCGCCGAGCAGAGGTGCGATCGCCGGAGCGATGATGGCGGGTAGTCCGACGGCGGTCATGGCGCGCGTGGCCTGGGCCTTGTCCGCACTGGTGACCATCAGGGTCTGCATAAGAGGAATCGAGAAACCCGCCGCGAGGCCCTGTACGAGGCGGAAGGCGATGAGTGATTCGATACTCCATGCGCTCGCGCACAGGATTGAGGTGATCGTGAATGCGGCCAGCGCCGTTATCCAGACCCGGGCGGCTCCGAATCTGCGCGTTGCCCAACCGCTCAGCGGGATCGCGAGCGCCGAGGCGAGTCCGTAACCGGTGATCACCCATTGGGTTCGTACAACAGGGGCCCCGAATACCCCGCTGAGGGAATGGACGGCGATGTTGACAATGCTCGTGTCCAGCAAGGGGAGTACTGCACCGAAGACCAGTGCGAGCACCACTTTGCGGGTTTGCGGGCTGAGCCGATCATCTGTACTCATGCGAACGGGCCGATTTGCGTGAATGCGCTCATCATCGTGGCAAACTGTTCCTGGGCATCGGCCGGCCAGTGCTCGAGGAATTCGTCCATCAAACGAGTGAGGCGGGAGCGCATTACTGCCACGGCTTCCTCTCCCGCTGTCGACAGTGACAGCTGAGTCCACCGCACATCACGCGGATCGGTGCCCCGGGTGATGAGTCCCGCCGTCTCCAGCGCAGTCGCGTGACGGGAGACCACTGAGCGGTCCAAGCCGACGGTGCCCGCCAGTTCTTTCGCTGTTGCGGGGCCCGAGCGGGCCAAGCCGCTGAGAACCGGATAGGTGGATTCGTTTACTCCTTCACCCAGCCCTTCGGTCAGCTGGGTGTACATCCTCCGCCGGACATCGCGCTGCAGGATGACTCCGAGCGCTTCGGCTACCTGTTCACCATGTGTTCTCATACCCCGAGCATATACATGCATAATGCACGCGTGCAAGCTGCACGTATCGCAGGATGCTCAGACACCATCCCGGTGCGCAGACACCATCTGAGCGCGGGAACTACCTGTTGTAGCAGGTAGTTCCCGCGCTCAGATGGTGTTTACGTGGATGAGCCGGTTACGTGGATGAGCCGGCGCGCCGCAGGCGCCCGCTACAGCACCTGGCGACCGCCGAGGAAGACGTGCGAGGGCGCCAGGTCCAGCCAGGCCTCGGGGGCCAGGTCGAAGGGATTGTCCTGCAGGATCTGGAAGTCCGCGAACCTGCCCGGGGCCACCGCCCCGGCACGGTCCTCCTCGAAGTTCCCGTAGGCGGCATTGCTCGTGTACATGGCCAGGGCCTCGGCCAGGGTGATGTTCTGGGCTTCGTCGAGCACGCGCCCGGACCGGGTGGTGCGGGTGACCGCGCCGTAGATGCCCTCCCACGGATTGCCATTGGTCACCGGCAGGTCCGAATTGCCAGGCGCCACGATCCCGCGGTCGATATAGGTGCGGTGGGGCAGTAGGCGGTTGAGGCGGTCCTGGCCGATCGCCTCGGGATAGGAATCGCCCAGGTGGTAGACGAAGCTGATCGACGACGAGGCGATGAGCCCCCAATCGACCATCGTGTCCAGCTGTGCATCGGTGGGCAGGGAACAGTGCTCGATGCGCACCCGGTTGGCCTTGACCCAGTCGAGTTCGCCCGACGCCTCCAGGGCTTCGAGCGCCTGGCCGATCGCCGCATCGCCGATCGCGTGGATCGCCATCCGCAGGCCCCCGCGGGCCGCACGTCCGAACGCCTCGGTCAGCCTGCTGGTCGGGTGGGTCAGGATGCCGGTGTCGTGAGTGTGCTCGTACGGGGTGCAGGTGGCAGCGGTTTTGCCGCCCAGCGAGCCGTCGAGCTGGAACTTCACGCCCTGGATGCGCAGCATGTCATCGCCGAACCCTGACTGCACACCGGCGCCGATAGCGGCGTCCATCATCCCGACATTGCCCGACAGGGGAATCGCGTAGAGCCACGGTCGCATCCGCACGCTCAGCCGGCCGGCGTCGTGGAAGCGCTGGTAGAGGCGCATGGTGTCCGGATTCGCCAGGCAGTCGTTGACCGTGGTCACGCCCCAGGCGTTGAAATCCTGCTGCGCCAGCGCGAAACCGTGCTCCATATCCGCCACGGTGTCCGCCGGCAGTGCCAGCAGGCCCTTCGCATCCTCCTGCACCAGTCCGGTCAGGTGTCCTGCGGGATCGCGGACCAGCTTGCCGCCGTCCGGATCGGCCGTGTCATCGTCGATGCCCGAGGCCGCCAGGGCCGCCGAGTTCACCACCGCCATGTGCCCGCAGGTCCGCTCGATGTAGACGGGGACATCCGGGGCCACCGAGTCCAGGTCCGCGCGGGTCGGCATCCGGGCCTCGGCGAAGTAGGTCTCATCCCAGCCGGTGCCCACGATCCACTTCCCGGCGCCGGCCCCATCGTCACCGGCACCCGTCCCGGCCGCCCGGGCGGCCACGGCCTCGGCCACCAGGGCGAGGACGTCGGCGATGCTGCCCACGGAGCCCGGGCGCAGGTCCAGGGTCAGCTTGTTCAGGCCCCAGCCCACGGGATGGCCGTGGGATTCGGTGAACCCGGGCAGCAAATGGGCCCCGCCCACGTCGATCGTCTGGGCCAGTTCGGCGCCGGCGGTGGCAGCCGCTGCGGCGTCGCGGGCTCCCTGGCCGGCAGGGGCGAAGCCCGCCACCCTGCCGTGGTCGACGATGACGTCCTGGGGTGCGGAGAACCCCTCGCCGGTGAACACGCGGGCGTTGGCGAAGACCTGGACGGCCGGAGCCGAGGGTACCGCGGCGTCGGTTCCCGAGTCCGGGCCCGCGCCGGGGCCATAGGCGGAGTAGTCGAAAGCGGGGTCAGTCATGGGTGCTCCTTTGCTGTCGTGTCTGTGTGGTCGTGGTCGGATGTCTAGGCGGCGTTCCCCGCATGGGCATCCGGCTTCAGGCGGATTCCAGGCTGAACCCGGGCGAGCCCGGGATCGAGTCCAGAAGGTGCCGAGTATAGGGGTTCTCCGGGGTCGACAGAATGCGGTCGGTCGGTCCCGACTCGACGATCGCCCCGCCCTTCATCACCAGCACCTCATCGCAGACGTTCTGGATCACCGCCAGATTGTGGGAGATGAACAGGAGGGAGAAATCACGCTCGGCCCGCAGCTCGTCCAGCAGCTGGAGCACCTGGGCCTGCACGGAGACGTCGAGGGCCGAGGTGATCTCATCGGCGACCACCAACTCGGGATCGCGCAGGAGCCCGCGGGCCACCGCCAGGCGCTGTCGCTGCCCGCCGGAGAACTCGTGTGGGTAGCGTTCCAGACTGTCAGCCGGCAGGGCCACTCGATCCAGCCACCGGACCAGCTCGGCGCGGCGCGAACCCGGTCTGGGAGCTCGCGGGTCCAGAGCCTCGACCAGGGACTGGCCCACGGTGCGGCGCGGATTGAACGAGGAGAAGGGATTCTGCGGGATGTAGGCGATCGTCCCGCGAGCGGCCTTCTTGTACGGATCGCCCTTTTCGAAGGTCTGCCCCGCCAATTGCACCGAACCACCGTCGAAGCCGTAGACGCCGCAGGCGATCTTGCCGATCGTGGACTTGCCCGAGCCGGACTCGCCCACCAGCCCCACCGCGGTGCCGCGGGGGATGAGCAGGGAGACCCTGTCGAGCACGGTCTTGGCGAAGATGCCGTGGCCGAACCGCTTGGTCACCTCGTGGATTTCCAGGATGTTCTCCGTCATGGCGTTCACCTGTTCCCTTCCCGCTGCTGGACCTGTCCGTCGGCCGGTGCGCTCGCCTGCCCGTGCGCACCGTCCACCTCGGTCAGGTACAGGGCGGCGTCGAGCAGCTGCTGCGTGTACGGGTGCTCCACCCGCCTGGTCCTGATCTGTTCGGGTGCCAACTCCTCGACGACCTGCCCCTTGTACATCACCAGGACGCGGTCGCACAGCGCTTCGACGACGCCCAGATCGTGGGAGATGAAGAGCACGGAGGCCCCGGAGTCGCGCCGGAACTGGTAGATTCGGCGCAGCACCTCGGCCTGCACGGACACGTCGAGTGCCGTGGTCGGCTCATCGGCGATGAGCAACCGCGGGTTCAGTAGCACGGCCTGGGCGATCAAACAGCGTTGCAGCAGTCCTCCGGAGAGCTGATGCGGATACAGGCTGAGGATTCGCTCCGGGTCCGGGGTGCTCAGCGCCTGCAGCGCCTTGACCAGTTCGGAGTGGGCCTTCGCCCTGCTCCAGCCAAGGTGGCGGCAGAACACATCCGTCAGCTGCGTGCCCATTTTCAGGGAAGGACTGAAAGTGCTCATCGGATCCTGGTAGACGAGGCTGACGGCGCCTGCCAGTTCGGCGGAGGAGTTGTCCCCCAGCATGTCCATCCGTCCCACTCGCAGGGTTTCGGCGCGCACCGTCAAGCCGGAGGCAGGCAGTCCTGCCAGGGTCATCGCGGTCAGCGACTTACCGGATCCGGACTCGCCCACGATGCCCAGGATCTCGCCGGGCGCGATGTTAAACGACACCCCGTCGACCAGCGGGGTCGTGGTGCCGTCGGCCTCGGGTTTGGCCACGGTCAGGTCGCGGACCGTGACTCCCGCCGGCTCGGATCCGTCGGCCTGTGCCCCGGCGGCAGAGGCCTTGGCACCGGTCGAGGCCGCGCCCAGGCGGCGGGCCCGTCCGGCGGCCTTGGCAGCGGCCAAACGGGCGGCCACGCGTGGATCGATCATGGCGGCCAGACCATCGCCGAAGAGCATGATGCCCAGGCCCAACAGGGTGATCGCGATGGCAGGACCCAGCACGCCCCAGGGCTGGCCGGACATCTCGCCCAGGCCGTCGGAGAGCATCCGGCCGAAGTCGTAGTCCGGCGCCTGCACTCCCAGGCCGATGAAGGACAGGCCGGAGAGCTCGACCAGGGTGAACGCGGTGGAGTTCGCCGCGGCCACGGACAGCGGGATCGCGATGTTCGGCAGGATGTGGCGCACCGCCATGCGCAGCCGGCTGACACCCTGCAGGTCGGCCATGTTCACGAAGTCCTCGCCGACGACCTTGGCCGAGAGGTTCGCGGTCAGGCGGATGTAGGCCGGGATCCCGGCGATGCCGACGGCGACCATGGCCGACAGCGAGCCCGGACCCATGATGGCGGCGACGATGAGCGCCAGGATCATCGACGGGAAGGCCACGGCCACGGCGTTGATCTGGAAGATCACCGCGCGCAGTTTGGAGCCCACCAGCCACACCAATACGCCGATCAGCGTGCCGATGATGAGTGCCATGAGGCTGGCGCCGAAGGTCAACAGCAGGGTCAGGCGGGCTGCGACCATGACGCGGGCGAAGATATCGCGGCCGAACCCGTCCGTGCCGAAGGGATGGTCGCCACCGGCTCCGCTGCGCGTGTTGAGCGCATCGATCGTGGTGGCCGGCCCGCGGAAGATCATGGGGCCGATGATGGCCAGCACGATGAAGACCAGCAGGATGATGCCGCCGGCGTAGAAGACGGCGTTGCCGCGGCGGCGCGCGCCGGTGGCCCTGCCCGGTGCGGGCGTAGGACCGTCCGGGGCTGCGGGCGCCTTGGCCGGGACGGGGGAGATGGACTGGCTCATGAGTTGCTCCCGGGGGTCAGAGTGCGCGGATCGATCAGTGCGAGCACCATGTCGATGATGATGTTGATGATCACCGCGACCATGCCGAGGACCAGAATGGTGCCCTGGACCACCGGGTAGTCGCGGTTGATGATGGCGTTGACGACACTGGTGCCCAGACCCGGCCAGGAGAACACCTGCTCCATGATGAGCGCCCCGCCGATCATGCCCGAGAGCATGAGGCCGGACATGGTCAGTGCCGAGGTCGCCACATTGGGCAGCAGATACTTGAAGTTGATGCGGTTGCGCGACAGGCGCCAGCCCTCGGCGGTGCGGATGAAGTCGGATTCGAAGGCGCTTTCGGCCTCGCGGCGGACCACCCGCGACAGCGAGCAGACCGGGCCGATCGACAGGGCGATGATCGGTAGGACGAACGAGGACGCGCTCTGGGCCCCGCCTGCCGGCAGGACACTCAGGCTCAGTGCGAAGACGATGATGAGCACGGTGCCGCGGACGTAGACCGGGATCGCATCGATGAAGGCGGTGACCCAGCTGAACGCCACGTCCAGCCAGCGGCGGCGTCCGGCCCTGGTCAGCACGGCCACGCCGATACCGGCCAGGATGGCCACGAGGAGCGTGATGACGATCGCGGAGAAGGCGACGATCAGCGTGTAGGGCGCGCGTAGCAGGATCTGCGTGCCCACGGTTCCGATCCGGTAGGAGTAGCCCAGGGAGCCGTTGAAGATGTTCTGCACGTAGTGGCCGAACTGCACCCACCAGGGTGCGTCGAGGCCCAGGTCCCGTCTGACCTGTTCGACCTGGGCCTGATCGGCCTCGAGTCCAGCCACCAGCCGGGCCGGATCACCCGGGATCAGCTGGACGATGAGGAAGGTGACGAAGATCAGGATGATGAAGGACAACAGCAGAGTGCCGACCTTGCGGAAGGCGAATCTGGCCCACGGGGTCGTCGACCAACTGGGTATGAGAGAGGGTGGGATGACGGAGAACAGCCGGCTGTCGGCTTGAAGGGTGTCTGTTTTCATAGTGGTCAACCTTGCGCTTCGTCGATGGATCAGTCGGTGATGCGGATGGTCGTGAAGTCCTGGCGGTTGTTCGGCGTCAGGTACTCCACTCCGGCCCGCGATGCGTAGAAGGTCGCCGAACCGGACAGCGGGACCACATCGGCGCGGCCCAGGAAGTTCGCCTGCAGCTTCTGATATGCCTGGCACTTGGATTCGACGTCGTCGGAGGTCATGACCTCGGTGACGAGTTTCTCGCCCTCGGGGTTCTTCGCCCGTGTCATCGATCGGCCGCCGTCCTCGATCGGCACGCCCATCAGCCGGCTGACCGAGGTCCACAGCGTGACGGTCTGGTTGACGGTGCCGAACAGGGTGATGTCCCATGTGTCCGATTCCGGTCCCAGTACCAGGGAGGCCCACGTGGCGTTGTCTGTCAGGGCGTAGTCCACGTCGGCGCCGGCGTTTTCCAGCTCCTGGTAGATGTACTCCGCACCGATGCCGCCGGGTCCGAAGGAGTTCGAGGCCGCGTACTTCATCTTCACGCCTTTGAGCACTCCAGAGTCCTTGACCGCCTGCGGATCGTACTTCTGCAGCAGCGAGGCGTCGGTATTGGCGCACTGCATGTTCTTATCGCCCACAGTCAGCTGATCGTCGCTCTTGCCCGCGTAGGCGATCTGGTTGTAGTTCTTGTTCAGCAGCACCTGGCCCACGGCCTTACGCAGCTTCTCGTCCTTGAACGGACTGGTGTCGGCCTGGTTGAACACCACATACTGTTCGCCGATGATGATGGTCGCGACGTTCTGGAACCGATCCGTGTCGGTGGGGCTGACGACGCCCAGATCAAGCGACCCGCCCAGGATCTCATTGGCGTTCGTCGAGGTGTCCGCGCCCACGGAGAAGTCCAGGGTGCCGGGCACCCTGCCGGGCAGATCCGCTGCGAACTTCGGCCAGGCGGCGTAGTCCGCGTTGAGTTTGAACCGGTAGTTGATGCCGGGTTTGGCCTCGGTCACGGAATAGGGGCCGGAGAAGGCGCCGTTCACCGTGCCGGCCTTGAGGCCCTTGAGATCGGCCAGGCCGGCCGGACACACGATACCGGAGCCGATCACGGTCAGGCCCGGTTCGATCTCGCCGAAGGGTTCGCTGACCTTGATGTCGACGGTTTTCGCGTCCTTCTTCGACACCGTGACGTCGCCGGACCCGAAGGACAGTGACTTCATGGCCGACTTGGTCTTCGGGTCGACGAAGCGCTGCAGGGATTTCACGACCACGTCCGCGTCGATGGGCGTGCCATCGGAACAGGTGGCGCCATCGCGCAGGGTGACGGTCCCGCCCTTCGAACCGATCTTCCAGTCCTGGGCCAGCCCGCCGACGATCTTGCCCTTGTCGTCGTAGCGCAGCAGCGTGTCGTAAAGCATGCGCGCGGCGTAGTAGTCGTCGCCGGCGGTCAGCAGAGCGGGGTCGAAGGTGGTCGGGTCGGCGGAGAACCTGGCCCTGACCGTATCTCCCTCGGGCTGGGCGCCCAGCGAACAGCCGGTCAGCACCAGCGCCAGGGCCGAGGTTCCAGCGGCCAGGGCGGCTGCCAGCCGACGGGTGCGGTGCCGGGGTCGGTGGCCGTCCGGCCGTGGTCTGAACACTCTGATGCTCACGGTTGCCCCTTCGGGTCGGTGATGGGTTCTGCGAATGCCGCACTCGAGGCGCGGGTGGCCAGGGTGACGGGGACGACGACGTGCGTCGGCGGGGTAGCCGGTTCGGCCAGGCGCGCGGTCATGAGGTCGAGCGCGGTCCTGGCCATCTCCCGCAAGCTCACGTGCACAGAGCTCAGCGCGGGCTGCAGATGTCGTGAGAGCGGGGCATCGTCGAACCCCACCACCGACAGCTGTCCTGGGACATCGACCGACATGGATCGGGCCACGTCGAGCAGGCCCAGCGCGCTGATGTCGCTGGTGACGAAAACCGCGGTGGGGGTGGGTTCGTGGGCCAGAATGTGCGGCAGGGCCGAGGCCCCGAAGTTCTGTGTGAAGGGACCCCGGATGATCAGCTGTGCGTGTGGGTCGACGCCGGCGGTCAGTAGAGCCGCGGAGTATCCGCGCAAGCGCTCGGCCTGGGAGTTCAGAGAGTCCGGTCCGATGACGCAGGCGATCTTGCGGTGGCCCAGGCGCAGCAGGTGGCTGGTGGCTTGGAATGCGCCGGCGTAGTCGTCGTGGACGACCAGGTCGGTGGCGGGAGTCTGCGCGGCCCGGGTCAACCCTGCCTGCTCGTCATCGAGCACGACCACGGGAAGGCCTGCCGCCAGGGCGCGGGTGAGCGCAGGGTTCGCATGGTGGGTGCCGATGTAGAACAGCCCTGCCAGGTCGAGCCCTGAGAAGAGGTCCACCAGGGCCTCCTGGCGTGCCGGCTGGTCGAAGGCGATGCTGACGATGAGTTCGCAGCCGGCCCGATGGGCGGCCTGGGAGAGTTCGTGGACCAGTTGGGCGAAGTACTGGTTGAGGGCCTCGGGGACGATGAGGCCGAGGACGGGGGAGGAGTGCTGCGGCTCACGGCCGGTGGGTGCTGTGGGCTCGGCCGACATCGTGGGTGCGGCGTCCGCGGTGGGCGCTGCCGGGTTCGCCGGGCCCGCCGGTCGCTGGTAACCGGTGGCGGTTACCGCGGCGTCGATCCGACCGGCGGTCTCCAGCTTGAGGTCGAGGGTGCCGTTGAGGTAGCGCGACACGGTGGAGCCCGCGACTCCGGCCGCGGTTGCGACGTCGCGGATCGTGGGGCGCTTGGAATCCATGGGCATCCTTGAGGGTGTCGGTGGAAGACTGCGGTGGGCTGTTGCGCAATAACGCTATGTGATGCGCAACACGGAGTCAACAGATTTTCAGGACGGGTTCGAATCGGTACATATGGCCGCTGACCGGGGGATTCTTAACGCATCTGTTGTGTGAATGTTTTCTCAAGTTATGGTATGAATATGTAACAGATCACAATCAACCATCCTCCACCCGTTGAAACCGGATATCTGTGAAACCGCACCGCCTGTGGACCGGGAACTTCGTCCTCGCCATCTTCGTCAACCTCTTCCTGTGCATGGTCTTCTACCTGTTGGTCACCTCCATGGCGGGCTACGCCCTGACCCGGTTCCACACCGGCCAGGCGCTGGCGGGGCTCGCATCGAGCGCCTTCATCACCGGTTCCGTACTGGGCCGGATCTTCGCCGGGAAGTACATCGACCTGGTGGGCCGCAAACGGGCGCTGCTCATCACCCTGGTCGCCTCGATCGGCGTGGCCCTGGTGCACCAGGCCGTGGGAGGGATCTGGTTGCTGATCGCCCTGCGCTTCCTGCACGGGGCCGTCTACGGCTTCAGCCATAGTGTGCTCATGGTCGCGGCCCAATCACTCATCCCGGCTGCCCGCCGTGCCGAGGGCACCGGGTACTTCGGCGTGGCGGGGTCACTGGCCTCGGCAGCGGGACCCGCGGTGGCGGTGGCCCTGGTGCACTCGGTCGGCTACGACTGGTTGTTCACCGCGGCCGCCGCGTCCTCGCTCATCGCGGGGGTCTTCGTCATCTTCCTCAAGGTCCCCGAACGCACCCCATCGCGCGAGGAGGTGGCCGATAAATGGCGGCTTTCGCTGCGCAGCGTGATCGAACCGGGCGCAGTGGCGATCTCCGGGGTCATGTTCATCGGCGGCATCGCCTTCGCCTCCGTCCTGGCCTTCCTCGACACCCACACCACGGAACTGGGGCTGCCGGGGCTGGCCGGCTGGTTCTTCGTCGTTTACGCCGCCACGACCCTGGCCGCCCGCCTGGTGCTGGGCCGGGTGCAGGACCGCAGGGGCGACGACCTGGTCGTCTACCCCATGCTGGTCCTGGCGATGGGCGGCCTGCTGCTGTTGGCGGTGGGACAGGGACCCGCCGCAGTGCTGGTCGCCGGGGGCTTCCTGGGCGTGGGCTTCGGAACGCTCATGCCCGCGATCCAGACGATCGTGGTCAACCGCTCCACCCCGGCCAGGATGGGCGTGGCCGTGTCCACGTACTTCCTGGTGATGGACCTGGGCACCGGCTTCGGGCCGCTGCTGCTGGGCAGCCTGGCCCAGGCCGGGGGCACCCGGTCGATCTTCGCCGGCGGTATCGTCGTCACCCTGCTGGCGCTGGTGCTCTACGCACTGGTCACCCGCCGACCCAAACCCAAGCCGGCGTAGTGCCGGGTAAGGAGAAACGGAAATGAGAATCGACGCCATCTTCACCGGCGATTTCGTCACCGGCGATGCCGCAGCGCCCAGGGCCGGCGCCCTGGCCGTGGACCGCGGCCGGATCCTGGCCCTCGGCGCCAGTGCCGCCGACCTCACCGGGTTCAGCGCCCGGACCACCTGCGACCTGGGCGGGGCCGTGACGGTGCCCGGCCTGCACGACGCCCACCACCACACCATGGGCACCGGCGAACACCTGGGCAGCATCGACCTGCGCTACCCGAATGTGACGAGCCTGGACGATGTGTACGCCGCCGTCGCCGCGCGCGCCGCCGAACTCCCGGCCGGGCAGTGGGTGCGCGGGGTCGGCTACGACCAGAACCGGCTGGGCGACCACCCCACCGCCGAGGACATCGACCGGGTGTCCGCCGGCCACCCCGTCATCCTCGAACACGTCTCCAAGCACATGCTCGTGGCCAACACCCGGGCATTCGAACTGGCGGGCTACCCGGATCGGCTGGGCTTCCCCGACATCGCCGGCGGCCGCGTGTTCCGCGACACCGCCGGCCTGGCGGAGGGCCTGCTACAGGAATCGGCGAAGGACCCGATCCAGTTCGTATCCGCCCAGGTGAGCAAGGCCGAGGCGCTGGCCAACCTGGGCCGGGCCTCGGATCAGGCCGTGGCCTACGGGCTGACCAGCCTGACCGAACCCGGGGTGGTGCTCGGCGGCGCGCTGGGCCTCAATGCACCGATCCTCGACATCTACCAGGATGCGGTGGCCACCGATGTGCTGCGTCCCCGCCAGACCCTCATGCCCTTCCACCAGGTGCTGCACGGCCTGGAGATCAACGCAGAGGGGATGCGGACCCTGGACCTGGGGATCCGCACCGGCTTCGGCGACGACCGACTGCGGCTGGGCCCGGTCAAAATGGTCTCCGACGGCTCGCTGATCGGCCGGTCGGCCGCCGTGCACGAGTGCTACTGCGGGGAGCCGGAGAACACGGGGGTGATGGTCGTTGACCCCGCCCAGATGCCGGACCTGGTGCTGTCCTACCACCGGGCCGGCTGGTCGGTGGCGATCCACGCGATCGGCGACCGTGCGGTCGACCATGCACTGGACTCCTTCGCGTACGCCCAGCGGGAGTTCCCGCGCACCGTGCGCCACCGGATCGAACACTTCGCCATCACCACTGATGCACAGGTCGCCCGGTCCGCCGAACTCGGCGTTGTGCCGGTGCCCCAGGGCGTGTTCGTCTCCGAGTTCGGCGACGGGATCATCGCAGCGATCGGCGCGCAGCGGGCGGCGGGCACCTACCGGATGCGCTCGCTGTTGGATGCGGGCATCGTGGTCCCCGGCTCCACCGACAGCCCGGTCTCCGATGCGAATCCGCTCAAGTCGATTCACGACCTGGTCAACCGCAAAACCTCCGCCGGCGCGGATTTCGGACCGGCCGAACGCGTCACCGTGGCCGAGGCGGTGCGCGCCTACACCTACGGCTCCGCCTATGCGGTGGGCCGGGAGGACGCGGTGGGCGTGTTGGCGCCGGGCATGCTGGCCGACTTCACGACCTTGGATAATGATGTGTTCACGATCGATCCGGCCGGCATCGAGGAGACGAAGGTCGTGTCCACGGTGATCGGAGGGGAAGTCGTGTATTCCGCCTAGCGGATGCACAGAGGCCCGCACGAACCAGAACGGTCACGTTCTGGTTCGTGCGGGCCTCTGGAATATCAAGCAGCGAGGTTGGCGACCGCGATCGCAGCGGCGAACTTCACTCCAGCGGGGATCTCGGTGGCCTGCGCCCCATTGCCGCTGAGCAGTCCGTCCGCGTGCAGGCGTTCCAGCAGCTGGGCGCCGCGCTGTGTCTGAGCTTGTGCAGGGGCTGCACCTGCGCGCAGGGCCTGGACGAGGATGGCGCGGACCTCGCGCGAGGCGTCCTCGGCCAGCCGCCGGTCCTCGGCACTGAGCTTCTCGTCCTCGCATTCGAGCAGCGTTCCGACGTAGGTGGCCAGCAGATCCGTGCGGATCGCCGCGGCACGGTCCGGATCGGCCTCGTTCCACTGCGCCACCCCGGCACCGGGCAGGGCCTTGGTCGAGGTCAGCTCCAGCAGCTCGAGTTCCTGGAGTGCGACCCAGAACGCGGCCAGCGGTTCGAGCTCCCACATGGTCTTGACCTGGAACGGGTGCTCGGCTGTGCCATCTCCGGCTGCCCCGTCCGGAACCTTGGCGACACCGGCCGCCGCAATACCCAGCAGGGCCGCGACCGGTTCGATATCGGCCCGGCGCAGCGCCCCGGTCGAGGTCACCGGTTTGCCCTTGCCCAGCCAGTCCAGCAGTCCCGCGACGGCGGCCACCGGCGCGGTGGCATTCAGATCGCGCAGCAAAACTTCGGCCGGGGTGTCTGCGAACTCGCCTGGCAGCTCGCGGACGTCCGTGCGGCTCAGGGCCGGGGCGGTGTGCTGGGGTGCAGTCGGGGCGACAGCGTCTGCTGCTGCGGCCGAGGCTTCGGCCGGGGCGAAGGCTCCGAGGGACTGGCCCGGCGCGGCAACCTCGGCGGCGGCCTGTGAGCCGGCCTGCGCGGTGGCCGGTGCGAAGGCGGACAGGGACTGTGTGGCCTCGGCGTCGGTGATGATCGCGTCGAGTGCGGCGATGCCCTGGGCGACCTCGGCGGCGTTGACCAGGGGCTCGCGCGCGAGCTGGAGGAACTGCAGATAGCTGTGCAGTGCGACGGCGATCTCCACCTCGGGATGGCCCGAGCCGGTCAGATCGCTCGTGGCCATCTCGACGACCAGGTCCGCGGTGGGCAGGGCCAGGCTGGCGGGGGAGCCGAAGGAGTTGCGGAAATCTGGGGCGACCTGGAACAGGCCCTCGAGCAGGGCGGTCACCCCGGCCGAGTCCTCGGATCCGGGCTGGTCCAGGTACCAGGAGGTGAAGCGCTGCTGCAGGGAACGTTCGGTCGCGGCCGAAGGCTGCACATTGCGGTTGCGCAGGGCCGGATTGCCCTGCGGTTTGCGCTTGGCGGACTTCGCTGACTTCTTGGTGCGTTTGTTCTTAGACATCGGAACAAGTGTAGAAGGTGAACCGGGGACGGGCGTTCGGCTTAGGATCAGCGTCGCCTTGCAATGATGAGTCCGTCCCAGCCCTTGACGCCGACGGTTTGGAGCGCAGTGGCATCGAGGTCGGGGCGGATGGCGATGTCGCGTGTCACGGTCCGCACTCCTTGCACTCGCGAGTCGTCGCTGTCCTCGTCGGTCACCGCGCCGTTGCGAACGACATTGTCGATGATGATGACAGCGCCCGGCTTCGTCAAAGCCAGTGCCGCATCGAGGTAGACGGGATTGTTCGGCTTGTCGGCGTCGATGAAGACCAGATCGAAGGGCGCGACCTGGTCTGCGATGAGCTGCTGTGCGGATTGAGCTGCCGGCCCCACACGGACGTCGATGCGATCCTCCAGGCCCGCTCGGACGAAGTTCGCTCGCGCGATTTCGGCATTCTGGTCTTCGAGTTCCAAGGTCACGACCTGTCCATCTGCACCGACCGCTCGGGCGAACCAGATGGTCGAGTATCCGGCCAGGGTCCCGAACTCCAACACCCGGCGCGCACCTGCGATCTGGGCGAGCAGACCGAGGAAAGCGCCTTGGTTCGGGGCGACCTCGGCGTTGGGCATAGTCGTCTCCGACCCGGATTCTCGCGCAGCCACGAGGGCGGCGTCCTCCGGGGTCAGACGAGTTGTGAAGTAGGCGTCGACTGCGTTCCAGACAGTAGTCGATTCGTAGCGATTCACGGGTGTGGAGTCTGACGGAGGCTGAGTCATGCCCTCAACTATCCCACGGTTCACGCGCAAAGATGATGGTGATTCATCGGTGGGACCGGCGCTTCTGCGCTTTGAATGCGAACCAACAGTTAGTGGCTGAAAGAAGTTCAGCGAGCCCTAGGACGATGAGGGGAGTGAAATTTCCCAGAGGGCCGTTCCATCCCAGCCATCATCCCAAAAGAGCGACAAGCACACATGGGATTTGCATGAGTAGGAATTTGCTTATGTACTTTCGCCTAAGGTTCGAGTTGTTTCCGGATTCTGCTTCGATATTTGTCATAGCATCTGGCTTCTTTGATTGTACCGCTTCCCGGGATGGCTGAGATCGAATTAGCGACGGCTGACACTACCCCTCCTGTACCCAAGATGAGCACAATGACTGTAACTGCGGCTGATGTGAATCACTCCTTATCTTGGTTATGTTGTTCCGGAAACGTTACGCGAAGAGTTTATTCAGTCAAGCCTCGTCGAGAGGTGTGGCTGAATTGTAATTATTTGGTTGTAAGTTGCTGCGTAGCCTCCGGAATTCGTGCTAACTGATAAACTGGGGAACACCAGGGGGTTGGTGGACCGAAAAATGATATTTCACCTGGTTGGAATGGTGCTTGCTGCCTATAGGCCGGCTGCGATGGCATGATCTGGCGCGGGGGCTGGAGTGGAGCATGCGGTCGGCTGAAGTTCAGCGGACAATGGGAATGGACGTTGGTAGTGGCGGTCCATGAACGTGGGGAAGCGGGGCACGCGATGCAGATTGACAATGACCCAGTCGAGCAGCGGCGCGAGGCCATGATCGACATCCTTGCCAGCTGGGATCTGGACGGCGCAGTGCCTGATGAGGTCGGGATGAGCGTCGTCCGCGACTACGTTGCCGGGCGGTTGTCGCTACCCGAGGCTATTGAGCGGATGAAGGACCTCCCCTTGCCGCGTGGTAGTCGGATCGTCGCCGAACCGCGCACGGATCCTTCCTGAGCTCTAAAGCCCCTCGAGGATCTCCCGTGCCAAGTCCATGAACGCCAGAGTGGCGGGGGAGACCTGCGCGCCGCGGCGGGTGCCGAAGGCGTAGTGCTCCAGGATGGGCGGGTCCATGGGTTATTGAGGAGCAGCCAGGCATCACAGGTGCTGACTGACAGTGCATACGTATATACCGTGTGTAATGCCGGTTGGCGGAGCTGGAGGGGTGACGGGATGGTCCGTATTGCTTCGCTGACCGGATGATCCGACTAGCTTAAGCAGAGTTGAACGGTTCGTTTACCATTCGTCGATCCTCCACCTGGTGGACAGCTGTGATTCACGACATCTTTATTGCTATGGTCTAGATCACATGAAAGAAGTTCGGCGGAGCACCGTTGCGCCGAATTCCACGCCCCCGGTTCCAGCCCCCTGGAGGACACATGAAATCCGTCAAGCAGCGCGCCCGTTTCACGAAGTTGTGGGCGGGGATCGCAGCACTCGGCCTGGTGGCTTCGCTGTCGGCCTGCAATGCCGACGAGGCAACGGCCGGCGACGGCGATGCCGCGCAGGGTGCCGACACCATCGAGGCCGCGCAGAAGGCCGTCGACGACATTCAAAAGGACGACGCCCTGGCCGACAAACTGCCGGAGAAGTACAAGGAGTCGATGAATGTCTAGATGACCTTCACCTTCCCGCCGATGCGCTACCGCGAGGGCGACAAAGAACTCGGTGCGGAATACGAACTGGCCCGCGCGGTGACGAAGAAGCTGGGCATTGAGATGAAGGTCCAGGAAGTCGCCTTCGACGGGGTCATTCCCGCGCTCAAGGCGAACCGGGTGGACTTTGCGGTGGCCTCGTACGCCGATCTTCCCGATCGCCGCAAGGAAGTGTCCTTTGTGGACTACTACCGTTCCGCCACCGCCCTCGAGGTGAAGAAGGGTAATCCGCTGGGTGTGAAGAGCCTGTCGGATATGTGCGGTCACAGCCTCGCGCTGCAGACAGGCATAGAGTCCGTGGAAACGGCTAAGAGCGAGAGTAAGAAGTGTGAGACAGACGGGAAGAAACCGATCGACGTCAAGCTCTACGAGTCCAGCAATGACGCCACCCTGGCCGTGGTCAACGGTCGTGCCGACGCCACGGGCAATGACTACCCTGCGGCGGTCCATGAGGCCAAGAGCGTGGGCGGTGGCAATGCATTGGAGGTCAGCGAGGGCCGGATCTCCTCCGATTACTACCACGGCATCGTGACTCGCAAGGACGATACCGAACTGCAGGAGACGCTCAAGGCCACCGTGCAGTCGCTCATGGACAACGGTGAGTACGGCACCATCTTCAAGGCCTACGGCCTCGATGAGGGCATGATCGACAAGGCCGGGATCAACGACGGACCGGCGAAGAAGTGACCATGAGCACCGCGACGACGGAAATAGCGGCCGACTGGAAGATCAAGTACCACCACAAGTTCAACCCCCGTAAGGTCATCACGGGTGCGATCGGCGTGGTGCTGGTCCTCTTCATCGTCTACCTGTTCGCCACCGGCAATCTGCAGTGGTCGAAGACCCTGGCGTATCTGTTCAACTACCGGATCCTGACGGGTGTGGGCTATACGCTGATCTACTCCGTGCTGGCCATGGTGCTGGGTGTGATCGGCGGTGGTCTGCTGGCGGTCGGGATGCTCTCGGACAACCCGGTGTGGAAGAACCTGTCCAAGGGCTATGTCGCGCTGTTCCGCGCTCTGCCCCTGCTGATCCTGCTGCTCATCTTCTACAACATCGCCATCTTCATTCCGCATCTGGGGATCGGGCCCGCGTCCATCGATGTCAACAAGGTCGTCACTCCGTTCGCCGCCGCCGTGCTGGGCCTGGCGCTGCACGAGGCCGCGTACATGGCTGAAATCGTGCGCTCCGGGATCAACGGCGTGGCCGCGGTCAGGCCCAGGCCGCGGAATCCATGGGCATGACCCGTGGCCAGGCGATGCGCTGGGTGATCATGCCGCAAGCCATCAGGCTGATCGTCCCTCCCACGGCCAATCAGTTCATCTCGATGCTCAAGAACACGTCCCTGGTCGTGGTCATCGCGGGCAACGATCTGTTGACGGTGACCAAGGAGCTCTATTCGAACAACTTCCTGACCATGGAACTGCTGTTCGTCGCCGCTATTTGGTATCTGGTGCTGGTCCTCATCTTCAGCTGGCTTTCCGGCCTGCTGGAGCGACGCTACAGCCGTGGCGCATGAGCGGCCCCCGCACCCTTCCGCACAAGGATCTGCACAAGGAGACCCCATGAGCTTCCTGACCATCGACCACCTGGACAAGTGGTACGGTGACTTCCACGTCCTCGACGACGTCAGCCTGGCAGTCGAACAGGGCGAGGTCATCTGCATCATCGGCCCGTCGGGTTCCGGCAAATCGTCCCTGCTGCGCTGTGTGAACAACCTCGAGGCGATCGACGGCGGCCGGATCCACCTGGGCGGCGAACTCATCGGCATCGAGCCCTATAAGGACGGCTTCGCCAAACTCAAGGGCAAGGTCGCCGCAGCGCAGAAGCAGCGCTTCGGTTTCGTCTTTCAGAACTTCCAACTGTTCCCGAATATGACGGTGCTCGAGAACATCATGCTGGCGCCCGTCCGGGTCAAGGGGCAGGCCCGCGCGCAGGTGAAGCAGCGGGCCCTGGAGCGCCTGGAGAAGGTCGGTCTGTCCGACCGGGCCGATTCCTGTCCGGGCGACATCTCCGGTGGTCAGCAGCAGCGCGTGGCCATTGCCCGGTCGCTGGCGATGGATCCCGAGGTGCTGCTGTTCGACGAGCCGACGTCGGCCCTGGATCCGGAACTGGTGGGCGAGGTGCTCAAGACGATCCGCGAACTGGCGGGGCAGGGCTACACCATGCTGGTCGTGACCCACCAGCTGGAGTTCGCGCAGAAGGTCGCCGACCGCGTCGTCTTCTTCGACAAGGGTTGCATCGTTGAACAGGGCAGTCCAGCCGAGGTCCTGGACAATCCGCAGGACCCGCGGACGCAGAAGTTCCTTGAAGCCGTCCAGGTGGAGGTCTGAGGTGCGTGTGACGATCGTGGGTGCTGGCCTGATCGGCCTGACCACAGCCCTGCGGCTGTACCGAGCCGGGGCCGAGGTGACCCTGCTGGAACGCGGGGTCGTCGGCTCGGGTGCCGCACGCGGCAACGCCGGGCAGATCTGCCCCGATCAGGCGACTCCGGTGGCCAAGAGCTCGCTCATCCTCTCGGCCCTGACCCAGTTGTACCGCCAGGACAGCGCCCTGCACGTGGACCCGGGAACTCTGCCGGGCTATGCGCCGTTCCTCATGCGCATCGCGCGCAATTCCCTGCCCGGCAGATATGCGCGCAATCAGGCGGGGCTGAAAGACATCGAGACGCTGGCCACGCATGCCTTCCTCGATCTGGCCGCCGACATCGGGGTCGAGGTGTCCGATGCCGGCTATCTGCACGTCTACGACACGGCCGCGGCTGCACAGGCGGGGCGCGCCCACGAACTGGAGCGGATGGCCGCCAGCACCCTGCCCCACGAGGTGTCCGAGGTCGTCGACGCCGCCGGCCTGCAGGCGATCGAACCGGCCCTGCGGGGGACCGGCTTCGGATTCCTCGACGCAGGCAGCTACTTCACGAACCCGAACCACTACGTCGACGCGCTGGAACGCGAGCTGCGGGCCGGCGGGGCGACGATCCACGAGGGCACGACGGTCACCGCGGTCACGGACGAGGGCGATGTACGCCGGGTACACACCTCGCGCGGGGATTTCGCAGCCGATGCCGTGGTGATCGCCGCCGGAATCGGCAGCGCCCAAGTGGGCGCGGCCTCGGGCTATCGGATGCCGATGCGCGCGGGCAAGGGCTACAGCTTCACCGTCGACGCGCAGCCCGCCACGGAACACGTGATGATCTTCGAGTCCGCCCATGTCGTCTCGGTTCCCCTGGACGGCGCCACCCGGATCGCCGGGACCATGGAATTCGATGGGGACACCGAACGGTTCAACGCGCGGCGGATCGACCAGATCGTCGCGGGTGTCTCACCCTATCTGGACCCGGACACCCTGGCGGTGCGCCGTGACGAATGGGTGGGATCGCGTCCGCTGACGCCCGATGGCCTGCCGGTGATCGACCGCGTACCGGGACTGGAGAACACCTGGATGGCCTCGGGCCACAATATGCTGGGCCTGATGTTCGCGCCCTTCACCGCGGGGCTGCTGGTGGATATGGTGATCGGCGGGCACAGCCTGCGCCACCGCCAGTTCGCCGCCTCACGCCCATTCTGAGAAGTCGAACCCACGAAAGGCCGTGTGCCCATGCCATCCGCTGCAGCGCCGAACACTGTGACTCCGCCCCAGGAGACCGTCGATGTGGCGGTCGTCGGTCTGGGGGCCTTCGGAACCTCGATAGCCTGGCGCCTGAAGGCCCGGGGCGCCAGTGTCGTCGGGATCGAACGGCACACCGTGCCCAATACCCTGGGCTCATCCCACGGGGAATCGCGGATTCTGCGGGTCGTGACCCAGAACCACACGGGGCTCTATCCGCTGGCGCAGCTTTCGCGCAGGCTGTGGATCGAACTGCAGGAGGCGGGATCGGAACTCCTGTTCCAGCCCACCGGTGGATTGGCCGTGGGCAGGGCGGGCCTGGGCCGGATCGCCCAGACCGATGCGGTCGCCGCCGCCTTCGGTCTGGCACCCCGGCGGCTGAGCGCCGCAGAACTGCGCGCCGAATTCCCAATCTTCGCATCCGTGCCCGATGACGCGGTCGCGATCTGGGATGCCGGCGCCGGAGCACTGTTCCCGGAGAACTGCGTGCAGGCTGCGGCCACGGCGGCCCGCGACCTGGGGGCCGTCCTGTTGGAGAACACCGAAGTCGTCGGACACTCCTTCGCCGCCGACGGCACGGTGCGCGTCGAGACCTCGGCCGGTGTCGTGGCTGCTCGCAAAGTTGTCTACGCGACCGGCTCCTGGCTGGCCGGGCGCTTCCCGCAGCTGCAGTTGACGCCGCTGCGGATTCCGCAGACCTGGTTCACCTCGGCCGGCGGGCCCGCCCCCACCGTGTCCGAACTGCCACCTTTCCAGTACGACCTGACTGATGACGACCAGGGCCTGTGGGGCCTGGGAGCGGTGGACGCCGGGGGACCGGCCAAGGTCGGCACCCACGGCCATCCGTACCGCGACCGCACGGTGGACGTCGACAATATCGATCGGGAAGTCCACCAGGAGGATTTGGACTACTTGGAGGAGATGATGCGCCGGGGCTTCCCGACGCTGGACCCCGTGCCGGCGCGTGCGATCGTGTGCCTGCTGTGCGAATCCCCGGACGAACAGTTCACCCTGGGCCCGATCGACGACGAGAGGGTGCTGGTGGCCGGAGGGGAATCCGGTCAGGGGTTCAAACACGCCACCGGGATCGGCGAACTCGTGGCCGATATGTGCCTGGGGGTGGACTCGGCGATCGACCGCGACTTCATGCGGGCCGATCGCGTCCTCTGAGCCGCAAGCTCTTCCCCGTCCCGGGCTGAGCCGTACGATATCGCAAGCGCGGATTCACATTGTGTGCGGTTATCTCCGCACACAATGTGAATCCGCGCTTGCGATGCTGGGGATGCATCCGGACCGGGGTTGGGCCAGCCTGGCTTCTTCCGGGGTCGCCTGTGTCGCCGCCGCCTGTGCGGTCGCGCCGGCTGAAGCCGTCGGCTGGTACTATCGGCCGCTTCAGTCCTGGTCCTTAGATAAGGCCGATCCGGCAGACGGGTTCCTGGAGTCCGCACCCCTGGAGGCTGCGGCCGATCGTCCTGAATGCGCGCCCGAGGCCTTGCTCTGGTCCGCGATGATCGGCATCCCGGCCGAGGCCACCGCCCGGATCGGCGAACATGCGGTTATAGGCAATGACGAGTACAGCTTCTGGGCAGGTAACTCCATATCCGTCGAGGAGAAGAAGGCCTCGTTCCAGGTGTTCATCGATGCGGTGATGCCGAACTTCCGGTAGTCGCTTCTGTGTGCGTGGTCAGCGGGCCTTGCACTATAACTTAAGAAATCTGAATGCCTGCATGACAAATGTGTAGGCGCGTATCATCTTTACTCCAAGTGTGCTGTGTACCACACTGGTGTCCATCGGCGTTCCACGGCCCGGCTTCCGGGCCCCAGCAGGGACAGCGCCGATGGACACCAGGACACGACCTTTGGGGGATGCACAGATGTACGACGTAGCGGTCATCGGATTGGGGGCCTTCGGCTCCCACACCCTGTGGCAACTGGCCGAACGCGGAGTCAAGGCGGTGGGACTGGACCAGTACCCCGTGGTCCACCCCTTCGGATCGTCCCACGGGCACACCCGCCTGTTCCGCATCGCCTGCATGGAACACATCGAACTGGGCACGGTGGCCCGCCGCGCCGCCGAACTCTGGCACGGACTCGAAGACCACAGCGGCACCCCGATCCTCAACCAGGTGGGTGCGGTGACCATCGGCCGGCCGGACTCCGATTACGTCAAGGGCGCGATCGCCACAGCCGCCCACCACGAGGTCCCGATCGAAACCTACTCGGCCGACGAACTCGCCTCCCGCTTCCCGGCCTTCGAGAACATCGACCCGGACGAGATCGGTGTGCTCGACACCAGCGGTGGGACGGTGGGCGCCGAGGCCTCCATCGCCTCGGCGCTGGGGCGGGCCCGGGAGCTCGGTGCGGACGTGCTGGGCGGCGGCCGGGTCGAGTCGATCCGGCGCACGGCCGGTAGTACCTTCGAACTGGGCCTGTCCACCGGCAACACCGTGCGGGCGAAGAAGATCGTGCTGGCCCTGGGCCCCTGGCTGGCCAACGCGGTGGACATCCCCGGTCTGGAGGCGCTGTTCAGCCCGATGAACTGGTGGCGGATCGACGAGGAGCCGGCCGCGGCACGGGCCCGCGAGGTCCCCGGCTATCGGCGCCGTCCAGCCGAGGCCTACCGGGCTCCGCAATTACCTGGCTTCATCCGTCGCTTCGACGATATGAGCATCTGGGGCCACGGTGATGTGGACGGCCACGGGATGAAGATCGGACTGAGCCTGAACTCCAAGGAACTCCACCCGATCGACCCCGCGAACTTCGACCGGGATATCGAACCGACACGCGATTGGCGCAATGTGGCCAGGGTGGCCCGCCGCGCCTTCCCGACCCTGGACCCGGTGCCGGCGGCATCGCGGGTCTGCATGATCACCACCTCACCGGACGACCAGTTCACCATCGGACAGGTGGGCCGGGACACCGGTGTGTACGTGGCCGGCACCTGTCACGGACACGGTTTCAAACACGCCGCGGCGATCGGGGAGTACCTGGCCCAGACCGTGCTCGGCGAGGCGCGGACCGTGGAGCCGGGGATCTGGGATGCGGAGCGGCTGCCGGGGTTCACGGACCAACTCCTGGAGACCGTCTTCGAAAAGGGCAGTGTCTTCGACCCCGCCGGAACCCGGAACCTCGCCGGCGCCCCCGCGGGCCGGGACGGTACGCGATGAGCGCAGCACAGACGGGTGCCGCCCGGGCAAGTACAGCGCAGGCGGGACCCGCGCAGGACCGGAGGGTCGCCGTGATCTCCGGAGCCTCCGGGGGAGTGGGAGCGGCGATCGCCCGCCGCCTGGCCCCGGATTTCGACCTGGTCCTGCTGGGCCGCAATGAGGCCAAACTGCGGGCGCTCGCCGCCGAGCTGGACCCGTCGGCGGCGGACCCGTCTGCAACGGAACCGGACGGAAGTACCGCAGGGCCGGACGTGGGCACCCGGCCCGGTGCGGCCTCGGCCCCGGGGAAAGCCCGGTCGCACGTCACCTGCCTGGCCGGCGACGTCACGGAGCCCGCCTACCAGGCCGCCGTCGCGGCGGCCGTGCCCGGCTGCGCCATGCTGGTCAACTCCGCCGGGGTCAGCCTGCGCAAACCGCAGGCGGAACTGACCCGCGCGGACTGGGAACACGTGCTGGGCGTCAACGTCGTGGCCGTCGCCGGACTCACCGCGGCACTGACTCCGGCACTGCGGGCGGTCCGCGGGGACGTCGTCATGATCAACTCGGGCGCCGGCCAATTCTCCAGCCCCGGCAACAGCCTCTACTCGGCGTCCAAGCACGCGCTCAAGGCGTACACGAACTCGCTGCGCGCTGAGGAGCGCGGCGCCGGGGTGCGGGTCACCTCGATCTTCCCCGGCTATATGGACACCGACATGGTCCGCACTATGCCCAGCGTCCAGGACCGGGCGGATACGGCCGAGGTGCCCTTTGCCCGGATGGTCCCGGTGGAGACCCTGGCCGATGCGGTGGCCCTCATCGCGGCCGCCCCACCCCAGGCCACCTTCGAAGACATCACCATCCGACCCACCCAACCCATCATCATCCACTGACCACCCACCCAGCCCCACCCCCTCTCTCTCCCAAAGTTCCACTACTTACCGAAATGTTGAAAAAAGGCCCGAAACGGCTGAAAATCGACATTTTGTCAAGTAGTGGAACTCAGAGGAGGGGAGCCGGGCGGGGACGTCATACCATTGAGAGGAAGCACAGATATGGCCCTGCGCCTTGGAATCGACACCGGCGGCACCTTCACCGACGTCGCCCTGTTCGACACCGGATCCGGTGAACTCAAGGTCCTCAAGACCCCCAGCACCCCGTCCGATCCCGGCAACGCGGTGCTCACAGGCGCAGAATCCGCGCTGGAGCGCTACGCCACAGCGGGCGAGACCGTCGAATACTTCGCCCACGGCACGACGGTCGCGACCAACACCCTGCTGGAGGGCAAGGGCGCGAAGATCGCCATCTTCGTCACCGAGGGCTTCCGCGATCTGCTGGAATTGGGACGCCAGCGCCGCCCCAAGCTCTACGACCTCTACGCGCAGAAGCCGGAACTGCTGACCGGCCGCGACCTCATCTTCGAAGTCGGCGAGCGGCTGAAATACGACGGCACCGTGATGCAGGAGCTGGACGAGGCCGCAGTCGCGCAGCTGGTCGAGGACAACCGGGCCGCGCTCGACGAGGTGGACGCCCTCGCCGTGTGCTTCCTCTACAGCTTCGAGAACAGCGCACACGAACGGGCCGTGGGTGAGATCCTGGCCCGCGCCCTGCCGGGGAAGTTCGTCACCCTGTCATCGGATGTGCTGCCGCAGTTCCGCGAGTTCGAACGCCTTTCGACGACCTCGGTCAACGCCTACATCGGCCCGATCATGCAGGGCTACCTGGGTTCGCTGCGCCGTCGCCTGGGCGAACGCGGGCTGTCGGACGCTCCCAAGGTCACGCAGTCCAACGGCGGCGTCATCTCCTTCCAGACGGCTGAGCAGATGCCGGTGCGCACCGTGCTGTCCGGCCCGTCGACCGGGGTGGTGGGGGCCGCCGAGGTGGCGCGCAACTCCGGCTTCGAACACGTCATCACACTGGACGTGGGCGGGACGTCCTCCGATATCGCGCTGGTCAACGACGGCACGCCCACCTCGTCGAACGGAATGGAGTTGGACGGCCGGCCGATCCAGGCGCCGATGCTCGACATCTCCACGGTGGGCGCCGGCGGCGGGTCGATCGCCTGGATCGACGACGGCGGACTGCTCAAGGTGGGCCCCGAATCCGCGGGAGCCTATCCGGGCCCGGCCTGCTACGGCAACGGCAATATGCGTCCCACCGTCACGGATGCGAACGTGGTGCTGGGGATCCTGAACAACGATGCGCTGCTGGCCGGGGCGATGCCGATCGACGCCTCGCTGTCGTTCGCCGCGGTGAAGTCCCTGGGCGATCAGCTGGGACTGAGCACCGAGGAGACCGCGCAGGGCATCATCTCCGTGGTCACGGCGAACATGGCCAAGGCGATCCGCGTGATCTCCGTGCAGAAGGGCTACGACCCCTCCGACTATGCGCTGGTGGCCTTCGGTGGTGCCGGCCCCCTGCATTCGGGCCGGCTGGCGCGCGAACTGCGGATGTCGACGACCCTGGTGCCGCAGTCCCCGGGCGCGATGAGCGCGATCGGCATGCTGATGACGGACCTCAAGTCCGATTTCATCGCCACTGCGCGCACCCCCCTGGACGAGGCCGCCGGCGAGAAGACCCTGCGGGTCTTCGAAACCCTGGCCACCGAGGCCGCGACCTGGCAGACGGCCGAGGCGCTGCCGGACGAGCGGGTGGTCCTCAAGCACTTCGCGGACGTCCGCTACCGGGGCCAGAACTACGAGATCACGGTCGGAGTGGATCATCTGGAGGACACCGCGCGGCTGCTGGCCGATCTGCAGGCCGATTTCGAGGCCCGCCATCGGGAGCTCTACGGCTACATCAACGCCGATTCGGTCATCGAGATCGTCAACTTCAGGATCCAGGCGGTGGGCACGGTGGACACGATCGAGGTAACCCAGCGCCCCGCAGCCCGGGCGGCGGGGGAGCCGATGACCCGACAGGTCTACATCTCCGAATACGGCGAGCGGGCCGAGGTCCCGGTCCTGGAGCGCACGAGCATTCCGACCGGTGAGTCGATCGCGGGTCCCGTTGTGATCGAGCAGTACGACACGACCTCCTTCGTGCTGCCGGGGCAGACCGCCCACATCGACCCCTCGGACATGCTCATCATCGCCGACGACTGAGCCGGCCCGGCGAACCGGGCCCGCTCCTGCGGGCCCGGCGCAGGTCGCCCAGCCACCCCAGACATCCCAGACACCAGCACAGCCACAGACTTCGAAGGAAGAACACAATGACGACGAACTCGACCGCGCAACCGGCGGACATCGACCCGATCAAGGTCGAGGTGATCGGATCCGCCCTGGCCTCCGTGAGCGAGGAGATGGGCGAGGCCCTGGTCAAGGCCTCGTACTCGCCGAACATCAAGGAGCGCCGCGACTGCACCACCGCCCTGTTCGACGCCGAGGGCAATGCCCTGGCACAGGCCGAACACATTCCGATGCACCTGGGTTCCCTCATGGGCATCGTCAAGGCCGTGCTGGACCGCTACCCGGTGTCCGATATCCGCCCCGGCGATGGCTTCCTGGGCAACGACCCGCACACCGGCGGCGGCACCCACCTCCCGGACATCGTGCTGGTCACCCCGATCTTCTTCGCAGAGGAACTGGTCGGCTGGGCGACGAACCTGGCCCACCACTCCGACTACGCGGATCGGACCCACGCGACGATCTTCCAAGAGGGCATCCGGATCCCGGCGGTGCGCGCGGTGCGCGACTGGGCGTACATCGACGACGTCATGCACCTGATCCTGATCAACATGCAGGTGCCGGCCGAACGCATCGCGGACTTCCGGGCCCAGCTGGCCTCGAACCGGCTGGGTGTGGCGCGCACCGCCGACCTGTTCGAGAAGTACGGGACCGCGACCATGCGGGCGGCGGGGCATGCGCTGATGGACTACACCGAGCGCAAGGTCCGCGCCGGGATCCGCGAGATCAAGAACGGCGTCTACACCTTCGCGGACAAGTTCGACAGCGAGGAGATCCCGGACATCCTCGACATCTCACTGGAGCTGACGGTCAAGGACGAGGAACTCGAGTTCGTCTTCGACGCCCCGCCGCAGGTCCGCGCCTCGATCAACCTGGTGCCCACCGCCCTGCTGGCCACCGTGTACTACGCGGTCAAGACCGTGGTCGGCTCCGACATCCCGACGAATGCGGGCCTGTACCGGGCCATCTCGGTCACCGCCCCGCGCGGTTCCGTGCTCAGCTGTGTGGCACCCGCAGCGGTCAACGGGCGCACCCAGCTGTGCCAGCGGGTGGTCGACCTGGTCCACGGCGCCCTGTCCAAGGCCGACCCGACCCTGGTCACCGCCGCCAGCTACGGCGCGGTGCCGGCGACCCAGTTCTCCGGAATCGACCCGCGCACAGGTGAGTACTACGTCTACCTCGAGACGATCGGCGGTGGCCTGGGTGCCAGCCACTGCGCCTCCGGGCTCAACGGCGTACAGGCCCACATCACGAACACCTCGAACCTGCCGGTGGAATCCCTGGAGATCGAGTACCCGCTGACCGTCGACCGCTACGAACTGGTCGACGACTCCGCCGGCGTGGGCGAACACCCCGGCGGCATGGGCATCCACCGGCTCGTCACCGTCAACCACGACGACTGCGTGTGCCACGTGTCGATCTCCCGCCAGCGGACCCAGCCCTGGGGCCTCGAAGGCGGCGGCCCCGGCCGTTCCCTGCACGTCGAGGTGGGTGACGAGGAGTACCTGGACCAGACCGAGTTCGCGATGAACACGGGCGAGACGATCGGGATCGAAACCGCCGGCGGCGGCGGATTCGGGATGCCTGCCAAGCGGCCGGCCGAACTGGTCGAACGCGACCTGCGGGAGGGCAGGATCAGCCCGGCCACAGCCGAGGCCGCCTACGGGTATGTGCCCGCCGCGACCTCGGCGGCGGGGAAGCCCGGCGGAGATGAGAAAACGGGAGGGACACGTGACTAGGAAGATGCGAACGGGCCTGCGGGCCGTGGCGCTGAGCGTGGTCGGTCTGCTGACCGCGGTCACCGTCACGGCCTGCGGGCCCGCGGGCAGCGAATCCGAGGGCGGCCTGGACCAGGGCGTGCTCGACATCGGCCTGTCCGCCGAACCGAAATCGAACCCGCCCGCGGTGGACTCCTCGGTCGTCGGCTATACGATCGACGCCCTGGTCCAACGCGGGCTGATGGCATATGACCCGGACGGGAAGCTGATCCCCGGGCTGGCCGAATCCGTCACCAGCAAGGACAACAGGACCTGGACCGTGAAACTGCGGCCCGGCCTGACATTCGCGAATGGCGATCCGCTGACCACCGCGGATGTGAAGCGGAACTTCGAATACATGTCGGACCCGAAATCGCCCGGCTACGTGTTCGACGGGCTCAAGGGCCTCACATCCATGGAGGTCGAGTCCGATACGCGGATGAAACTGGTACTGGACTCGCCGAACAACGCCTTCGCCCAGTACCTGGCGATCCCGGCAGCAGCGATCTACTCGAAGGACTCGATTAAGGACAAGAAGGACGGCTGGGACGGCGCCGGTCCCTTCAAGGTCGACACCTACAGTCCGGGACAGAGCCTGCGGCTGGTGAAGAACGACGCCTACTACGGCGCCGACCAGGTGGACCTCAAGACCATCAACCTGAAGTTCTACCCCGACGGCAACGCCCGGACCTCGGCCCTGCTCTCCGGCGATGTCGACTTCATCGACTATGTGCCCTGGGAGGACTTCTCCCGGCTCGAGAGCGATAAGAACATGACGCTCGATTCGCAGAACGGGCCGTTCATGTACACGCTGTTCAATGTCAAGACCGGCATCTTCGACGATCCCAAGATGCGCCAGGCGGTGGCCTATGCGATCAACCGCGACAACTCGGTGTCCGCGGCGTTCTTCGGACACGGCGAATCCCAGTACGGGGTGCCGATGGACAAATCCGATCCGGCCTACGATCCGAAATGGGACAAGCTGTACTCCTACGACCCGGACAAGGCCAGGCAGCTGATCAAGGAATCCGGATTCGACACGTCCAAGGAGATCAACTTCCTGACGAACTCGCAGTACGTCTTCCACCGCGATGTGGCACTGTCCATCCAGGCGGACCTGGAGGCCGTGGGGCTCAAGATCAAACTGAACTCCCCTGACTGGGCGACCCGCACGGAACTGTCGAACAAGGGTGACTACGACCTGTTGATCAACGGCAACGTGGGCGTGGTGACCGATCCCAGTTATATGGGCACGTTCTTCGGCGGACCCCTGTCGAATGTCCGGTCGGCCCACTACCAGAACCCCGAACTCCAGCAGTTGGTCAAGGAGGGCGCCGCCGCGAAGGACGGTGCCGCCAAGAAGAGGATCTACGACAAGATGCGCGGGCAGGTCCAAGCCGACACCCCCTTCGTCATGGTCAACACCCGCGGACAGGCCCACGCCTACACCAATGAGGTCAAGGGCTTCAAAACCCTGCCCGGCTTCCTGTCGTTCTACTCCGGCTACTCGCTGGCCTATATCAAGGGAGGACAGTGATGATCAGGTACATCGGCATACGCATCGTCACCGGCATCGTGCTGGTGTGGGTGACGATGACGCTCATCTTCCTCATGCTCCAGGCGGTGCCCGGCGACCCCGCGGTACAGATCCTGGGCGGGGGCAATACCGAGATCAGTCCAGAGGCCCTGGCCGCCGTACGCGAATCCCTGGGCCTGGACCGCCCGGTGTGGGTCCAGTACTTCGCCTTCCTGGGCTCCGTATTCACCGGGAACTTCGGCGAATCCTATGTCTACGCCCAACCGGTGGTCGACCTGATCGGCCCGCGCCTGCAGGTCACCCTGGAGATCGCGATCTTCGCACTCATCCTGGGCACCGTGGTGGGCGTGGCTCTGGGGGCCTGGGCCGCGCGCTCCAAGGGCGCCATCGACACAGTCGTCTCCGGCTTCCTGTCGGTGCTCACCAGCGTGCCGGTCTACGTCGTCGGCGCCCTGTTCGTCCTGCTGTTCGCCCTGACCTGGCACCTGCTGCCCTCGGGCGGCTTCACCTCCATCGCCTCGGCCCCCGGTACACACTTCGCCCGGCTGATCCTGCCGGTCGTGGCCCTGTCCCTGCCGATCGCCGCGGTGGTCGGGCGGATGACGCGCTCGCAGGTGATGGAGAACCTCGAACAGGACTGGGTGCGCACCGCCCGGTCCTGGGGCCAGACCCGCGCCGGCGTGTTCAACAAGCACGTGCTGCGCAATTCGCTGACCTCTGTCGCCGCGATCGTCGGCCTGGAGGCGGGATCGCTGATCGGCTCGACTGTCCTGGTCGAACGCATATTCAACCTGCCCGGCGTGGGCTCCCTGCTCATCGATTCGGTCACCGCGCGCGACTACCCGGTCGTCCAGTCGATCGTCGTCGTGCTGTGCATCTGCTTCATCGTCTTAAGCCTCGTCGTCGAAATCGTCTACGGGCTCCTCGACCCCAGGATCCGGAGGGCCGCGCTATGACCACGGACAACACTCCTACTACCGGCGGCCAGAGCAGCGGTCCAAGCGGCACCCCGGGCGCATCCGGCGGTACCGGCGCCGAGGCCGTGGCCACCCTGGCCGGCCGCGTCACCGACAACTCCAAACGGGCCAAGATCCGGCGCTCGCTGACGCCTGCGCGCACCATCGCCGCGATCTTCCTGATCCTGGTCATCGTGGTCTCCGTGGGGTCCGTGCTGTTCCCCGTCGCCGACCCGCTCAAACAGGATGTGGTCAACCGCTTCGCAGGACCGGGCAACGGGCACTTCCTGGGCACGGACGAACTGGGCCGCGACACCTGGGCCCGGCTGCTCCAGGGCGTGCGCGTCGAACTGCTCATCACGGTCACGGCCACCCTCATCGCGATGGTGCTGGGCACCGTGCTGGGCCTGTTGGCCGGCTGGTATCAGAGACTGGGCGATCTGCTCCTGATGCGCGTGGTCGATGTGATCCTGGCGTTCCCGCCGATCATCATCGCGCTCATGGCCACCACCCTGTACGGAACGAACAAGGCCACCCTGGTGCTGGTCATGGGGATCCTGTTCATCCCGTCGTTTGCCCGTGTGGTCCACGGCCAGGTGATGAGCGTGGCCGGGTTGGAGTTCGTGGCAGCGGCGCAGGTATTCGGTGCGGGTACCTGGCGGCGCATCTTCACCGTCGTCCTGCCCAACTGCCTGACGCCGATCATAGTCCAGTTCACCACGGTGATGGCGGCTGCCATCCTGCTGGAATCCGGCCTGAGCTTCCTGGGCCTGGGCGTCCAGGCGCCGGAGCCGTCGCTGGGCTCCATGGTCGCCGGCGCCCAGCGCTTCATGACCGACTACCCCGTCCAATTGATCATCCCCGCCGTCGCGGTCAGCCTCATCATCCTCAGTTTCGGGTTGGTGGGCGATTTCCTGCGCGACGTGCTGGATCCCAGGAGGTAAGCGATGCTGCTGCAGACGAAGGACCTGAGTGTGGGCTTCGGCAAGGCCGACGCCCCCATCACCAGCGATGTCTCGTTCTCGATCGCGCCCAGTGAGATCGTCGCCCTGGTGGGCGAATCCGGTTCGGGCAAGTCGGTCACCGCGATGGAGGTCGCCGGGCTCAACCCGCGCAACAGTTGGTCGACCGGCTCCATCCTGTTCGACGGGCAGGACCTGGGGAAGCTGCCCGAGGCGGCTAGGCGGAACCTGCTGCGCCGCGAGATCGGCGTGATCTTCCAGGACCCACTGACCTCGCTGAACCCCGTGTACACGATCGGCACGCTCATGCACATGTCGATGAAGCACCGGGTGGAGGGGACGGCGAACCAGCGGGCGCGGGCGCTGGAACTGCTGGAGATGGTGAATATGCCCGATCCGGCCGGCACGCTGAAGAAGTACCCGCACCAGCTCTCCGGTGGGCAGCGACAGCGCGTGATGATCGCGATGGCGATCGCCGCGACCCCCAAGCTGCTCATCGCCGACGAGCCGACCACAGCGCTCGACGTCACCGTGCAGGCCGATATCCTCGACCTGCTCGACGGGCTGAAGGACGAGCTGCAGATGAGCGTCCTGCTCATCACCCACGATATGGGCGTGGTGGCGAATTCCGCCGACCGGATGTACGTCATGAAGGGCGGGCGGATCGTCGAATCGGGCAGCGTGGACGATGTGTTCAACCGCCCGCAGGATGCGTATACGCGCGATCTGTTCGCCGCGGTGCCGCGAATGACAGTGGGGGCCCCGGAAGAAGCGCGGGCTGTCGCCGGTGCCGGAAGTGGTGTGGATGCGGCCGCCGAGGCCGCGCCTGAGACTGCGGCCGCGCCGGCCGCCGCCCTGACCTTCTCCGAGGTCGACTACTACTACAGCCGGGCGCTCAAGCGGGCCGGTGCCAAGGCCCTGGACCAGATCTCGCTGACCGTGGCGCCCGGACGCACCGTGGGCCTGGTGGGCGAATCCGGTTCGGGCAAGTCGACGATCGGCAAACTGGCCGTCGGCCTGCTCACCCCCGGCGCCGGCACGATCACGACGGGGGCGGCGAAGCGGGACCGGGCCTCGGCGGGGGCGGGCAGTGCGCCCGGTGGCACGGCAGGGCCGGGCCAGGCCTTCACCCGGTCGATGGTGTTCCAGGATCCCGCGTCCTCGCTGGACCCCCGGCGCTCGATCGGGGAGTCGATCGCGGCACCGCTGATCTGGTCGAAGACCGTCGGACGCGCCGAGGCCCTGCGCCGGGCCGGCGTGCTGCTCGAACGGGTGCACCTGCCGGCGAGCTGGGCGGGTCGCTATCCGCACGAACTCTCCGGCGGGCAGCGGCAGCGCGTGGGGATCGCCCGAGGGCTGACCAACGACCCGGACCTGCTGGTGGCCGATGAGCCGACTTCGGCCCTGGACGTCTCCGTGCAGGCCGCGGTGCTCGAGCTATTCCAGGAGTTGCAGCACGACTACGGCTTCGCCTGCCTGTTCATCAGCCACGACCTGGCGGTGGTCGAACAGGTCGCGCAGGACGTCATCGTGTTACAGCGCGGAGCGATTCAAGAGGCGGGGCCGACCACGGCCATCGTGTCCGCTCCCAGCACGGACTACGCGGCCCGGCTCATCGCGTCCTCGCCGGTGCCCGATCCCGCGGTGCAGAAGGAGCGCAAGCTGCTGCGGGCGTAGGGGTCCTGCACGAGCCGGGGCACACTGCATTGCACGGAGGTGCTGGCCGGACGTGATAGGAACATTCCATGGAGTTGAGGAACCTCGAGTACTTCGTCGTGCTGGCCGAGGAACAGAGTTTCGAAAAGGCCGCGCGGCGCCTGTTCTTAACGCAGTCGGCCGTCAGTCAGCAGATCCGCAGGCTCGAGGCCGATCTGGGTGTGCGGCTGATCGACCGGGCCACGCGCCCCTTCGAACTCACCGATGCCGGCCGGGACGTATTCGCCCTGGCCACCTCGATCGTGCGGCAGACCCAGTCGATCCGCGGGCTGGCGCACGACCGGGAGGGCAGCGCCGGTGGGATCGTGCGAGTGGGGGTGACCCCGGCTCTGTTGTTCAGCCGCGTCGTCGACGGCCTGCGGTTGATTCGGCGGGACAACCCCGGCCTGCGGATCGAGCTGTTCAACGACAACACCCCGCAGATCCAGGCGCAGCTGGAGAGCGGGGCACTGGACGTGACGTTCTCCAACACCTTCGGCAGTGTGGACGGCTGCCAGGACGTACTGCTCTACGAGGACCGCTTGGTCGTCGCTTTCAACCCGGAGACCTATCCGCATCTGGTCTCTGGTGAGGACGCAGACGGAGCTATGGAACGAGCTCCGCTGGACGCGCTCGACGGCCTGCCGATCATCTCGTTCGCCCGGAAATCCGCGCGGGCGAACTACGATGCGATGCTCGGGTACTTCACCGAGCACGGGCGCTCGCCCGCCCTGACCGAGGTCGTGGCCTCATATATGGACCAGGTGGGCTATGCGAAGGCGGGTTTGGGCGTGGCATTGGTGCCGGAGTCGCTGATGAGCGCGGTCAATGTGCCGAATGTGAGCTGGGTGCAGCTGGAGCCGGAACTGCCCACGATCCCGATCTATGCGACCTGGAACCCCGATGGGCTCAATCGTTCGGGGACGGTGTTCATGGCCGAACTGCAGCGGTATTTCTCGACGGGCGGGATTTGATGTGGGAGGGTTCGTCCTCCGTTACTTCTTGGACGGTATGCAGTCGGGGTCGGTCGGGTCGTCCGCGCAGGGTCCTGAGACCAGGTACTTGTGGAAGCGGTAGATCTGGATCGGATCGGTTTGAGTCGTGACGCCGACATCTCCGGCGATGGGTGTCATCGGGCCGCCGGAGACCGAGTACTCGCCGTGGTAGATCGTCGTGAGGCTCACGCGGACCTTTTGCACCGCCCGGTATTCGTGGGTGAACTTCGCCCTGTCCAATGACCGGGGCCTCGCTCCCGGGGTCCGGCGGGTCTCCTTCGCCCCATCACCGAAATCCCATCGGTACTGGACCGGTGTTGCGCGGATCCTCACCGGCTGGCCCAGCAGGGTGATGTCGGCGATTCGGGTTCCGCCCGTGGCCCAGAACGCGGTCTTGCGGTGGGCGACGGCCCAGCCGTTGGGCCACATGTTGATCTTCTGACCGGGGATGTCGATTTCCTGGAATTCGGTCTCGATGATATCGGGGACGGTGATCACGGGGACTGCGGGAGCCGCGGGAGCGCCTTCTCCACCGCCGCCGGGTCGAGGATCAAAGACGAGGCAGGCTTCACCGCCTTCGATGGGGGTGCAGGAGTCGTTGCCCGATCCGTTGCCTGAGCCAGGGCCCCGGCCAGCGCCTCCGCCCGAGCCGTTACCGGCTCCGGGGTTGTGGCCGGCGGGGCGGTCACGGTGTCCGGGGGTGGAACCCCCGCCACCGGGGTTGCCTGGGGTCGATTCGACAATGGTGCAGCGGACACCTTCATTGGTTCGTTCGCATACTTTACGAGTTCCTGCTTCGGCTGGCACGGCGATAGAAAGCAGCATCAGTGTAACTGCTGCTATCGATATTTTAGTGGGTCTTAGCATGCTGCACCGACTGGCTCCATGTTGTCTACAACAAAGTGGGAGTCCACCGTATTCATATACATGGTGATCTTTTCTGAGCCTTTTCCGCTTGAAATTATCTGCCCCTGAGAATTTATTGTGTGTAGCCCCTCGTTGGGCGAACATCCCGTGAGAGATACCTTCTTTGAGGTGTTATTGTCAGCGTTTACAGAATCCACTGATATGGAGTGAAATTGAAACTCACCTTCCATCTTAGTTTTCTCGCTTTGCATGCCAGAAATAGTATTCATGGTTAGATAGTGAATATCTCTTCCGCTGAGTGATTTAAGTGGTTCGGGATCGGAGCTCGGATCTTGATAGATCTTGGTCAAAGCCTTGAAATATCGTTCGACGGTCAGGACTGCCCCATCGGCGGCCTGCTTCTCCTTGGCGGTGAGTTTCAGCTTCGTCGTGTATTCGGGGACGGCGGGCGTGGGGTCCGCGACCGCTGCTTCGGGGGACGCGGTGACGGGCGCCGGTGGACGCTGGGGCTCGCCGGCACCGCAGCCACTCAGCACGACTCCGACGGCCAGCACAAGGGCGGCGATGCGGCCGGGGCCTGCACGGCCGGTGCCCGCCCGGCCGTGCGGAAAGCCGTCTGGCGGGGCCGACGGGCGGGGACCTCGGTGTCGTCTGCCTATCGTTTGTCGCCATGTGCTCATGAGTGATGCCCTGTCGTGAGGAGTCGTGAAGGATCGTGAGTAATGGTGCGGTGATCTCATCAAACCAGAAGCGCCCGTCCAAGGGAAGACCCGTAGCCGAATCTGTGGAAAACCAGATCCCCGGTCGTGGCATCCGGGTGGCGGGTAGATTGGAGTGGATTCCGTTTTCGATGATGAAGGAGCCCCATGCCCGACTCGCAACAGAATGCCTCTGTGCCGAACCCATCCGACCAGTCCCACCAGTCCGGACCGCACCGGATCGCCGTGATCGCCGGCGATGGAATCGGCCCGGAGGTGATGCCACAGGGGCTGCGCGTGCTCGATTCGGCCGCACGGCGGTTCGGGATCGATCTGGAGTTCACCGAATTCGATTTCGCGTCCGCCGCCTACTATCAGGAGCACGGCGTGATGCTGCCCGAGGACTGGGAAGCACAGCTGCGCGGCTTCGACGCGATCTACTTCGGTGCCGTCGGCTGGCCCGATATCGTGCCCGACCACGTGTCGCTGTGGGGCAGCCTCATCCAGTTCCGGAAGAAATTCGACCAGTACATCAACCTGCGGCCCTGCAAGCTGATGCCCGGGGTGAAATCACCGTTGGCCGGTCGGGAACCCGGCGATGTGGACTTCTACGTGGTGCGGGAGAACACCGAGGGTGAATACTCCAACGCCGGCGGCATCCTGTTCGAGGGCACTGACCGGGAAACCGTCATTCAGGAAACGGTGATGACGCGCACGGGCGTCGACCGGGTCCAGCGCTTCGCCTTCGAACTGGCGCAGACAAGGAAGCGCCATAAGGTCACCAGTGCCACGAAGTCCAATGGCATTTCGATCACCATGCCCTACTGGGATTCGCGTTTCGCGGAAATGGCGACGCAGTACCCGGAGATCTCGACCGATCAGTTCCACATCGACATTCTGACCGCGAACTTCGTCTTGCATCCGGACTGGTTCGATGTGGTCGTGGCCAGTAATCTGTTCGGCGATATCCTGTCGGACCTGGGCCCGGCCTGCACGGGGACGATCGGCATCGCGCCCAGTGCGAACATCAATCCGGAGGGGGTGTTCCCCAGCCTGTTCGAGCCGGTGCACGGTTCGGCCCCGGACATCGCCGGCCGGGGTCTGGCCAATCCGATCGGGCAGATCTGGTCGGGTGCGATGATGCTGGAGCATCTGGGCCACAAGGATGCGGGGGATGCCATTGTGGCCGCGATCGAGGCCGTGCTGGCCTCGGGCTCGGACGCGCGGACGCCCGACCTGGGCGGCAATGGCACGACCGCTTCGCTGGGTGAGGCGATCGTGCAGCGGCTTTCCGACTGACGGGCGAACCGCCGAGGCCGCACTCACCGGGCGGCATTGCGCTCGGTGAGTGCGGCCTCGGGCACAGGTGTCCTGGGCGGGTCCGCCCGTATGCAGTCCGGCTCAGTCCCGTACTCTGCTCAGCCCCAGAAGTCGGCCGCGATCCTGCGGCCCTGGTCGATCTTGGCCCACTGCTGGTCGGCGGCCAGGGCATTGCCGCCGTCGCAGGAGGCGAAGCCGCACTGGTGGGACAGGTACAGGTTCTCCTTGGGTAGGATCTCCGAGGCCGCGGCCAGCAGGTGCTGGGCCCTGGCCTCGTCGTCCAAGTCCGTGGTCTTCGAGGACAGCACGCCCAGCACGACCTCGACCCCGGGACGGCCGTCGAAGGCGTGGAGCGCGTCGACGGAACCCGCGCGCTCATCATCCCATTCGAGGAAGAAGCGATCGTAGCGCTGGCCGCCGAGGAACAGCTCGGCGATCGCGGCGTAGGAACCGCCGCTCATATTGCGCGACTCGTAGTTGCCGCGGCAGTTGTGGGTCCACACCGTCAGGCCCAGGGAGTGCGCGTAGTCGATGAACTCGTTGTTGATCGACACGAAGGTCTCGGCGACCTCGCGGGCGGCGCCGGCGTGGGGGCCGTTGCCGCTGAACGGCGAGTGGTCGTTGTCATCGGCGAAGAGCTCCCACAGACAGTCGTCGCACTGCAGGATCGTGCCGCCGGCCGCGGCGTATTCCGCGGCGAATTCCTTGTAGGCGCCCAGCAGGCCCTCACGCAGCTCTTCAAGGGTGGCGTAGACGCCCTCGGCTTTGCCGGCGTGGGGCTGGCCGGACATCAGGCCGGACAGTTCTCCGTAGATGTGGGCCGGCGAGGGGATGCACTGCTTGACCGCCTGCACGCTGTCCACACCCTCGGCCTGGGCGACGACGCGCTTCCAGCAGTCGATGAAGTGGTGGTTCTTGCCCGATAGGGGTGCGGTGATACGGATGCCGATGTCGCGGCGGGTCTCGTAGGTGTTCACCCCGTCGAGGTCGCGGAACAGGTAGCCCTGTGGGGCGATGAATCGCTGGGCGCCGGACAGGCCCCACACGAAGTCCAGGTGCCACATGGACTTCGTGTATTCACCATCGGTCAGGACGTCGATGCCGTGTTCGATCTCCTTGGCCACGACATCGTGGGTGTCTGCCACCTCGACTTCCCGGTATCCGGGGAGGTCATCGTAGAAGGGGTAGGCGATGTCATCGCGGTGTTCGATCTGGGTCTTGTAGTCCAGCAGGTCCTGCGGTCGCAGCAGGCTGCCGACGATCTGGAAGCGTTCAGTCATGGCTCCATGGTGGCGCAGAACATTTGCTCAAGGGTAAGGGGCTGTCATTATGTGTAACTATAGGTACTTTCTATGGCTCGCAATAGCCACGCCTCCGCTCCGGGTCCGTTATTCCAGGACCTCTACGTCGTACTCGGCCACGGTGGTTCGCAGCAGGTCGATGTAGTGGGCGGCCTGCTGGGTCAGCTGGAGTGCGGAGTGGGCGATCCAGCCGACCTCGATCCGTTCCTTGACACGCAGTGGAACCGCCACGATATCGGGGCCGTTGAGGTCCGCGCTGACGATGCCGGTGGAAATCGTGTAGCCGCCCAGGCCGATCATCAGATTGAAGATCGTGGCCCTGTCGCTCACGTGAATCGACTTGGGGACGCTGACGGTCGAGAGGATCTCCTCGGCCAGGTGGAAGGAATTCTGTTCGCCCTGGTCGAAGGACAGGCGCGGGTACGGCGTCAGGTCGTCCAGGGTTACCGATCGGCGGCGGGCCAGGGGGTTGCCACTGCCCACGAAGACATGCGGTTTGGCGATGAAGAGCGGATGGAAGGACAGTCCCGCGTCGCGCAGCAGCCGGTCGATCACGCGACGGTTGAAGTCGTTGCGGTACAGGATCCCCAGCTCGCTGCGCATGGTGCGGACGTCCTCGATGAGGTCGTGGGTGCGGGTCTCGCGTAGGGTGAACTGGTACTCGTGGCTGTCTGCCTCTTGGACCATTGTGACGAAGGCATTGACCACGAACGCGAAGTGCTGGGCCGATATAGCCAGTTGGCGTTTCGAAGGGGTGGGGGTGCCGTAGCGTTGTTCTAAGAGCTCGGCCTGTTCGGTCACCTGCCGCGCATAGCCCAGGAACTCGACCCCGTCGGCGGTCAGCGTGATGCCGCGGGTCGACCGGACGAACAGCTCTTTGGCCAGGCGCGCCTCCAGCTCCTTCATCGCAGCCGACAGACTGGGCTGGGAAATGTAGAGGACCTCGGCCGCGGCGGTGATCGACCCGTGCGTGGCGACCTCGACGAAGTATTTGAGCTGTTGGAGCGTCACGAGCTGTGCCATGGGGACAGCCTATAGGGATAGACGACAGGTGATGGGTATCACGTAGAGTTGCCAGTGTGATAGCCAACCACGCCGATACCGCCCGCCGAGTTCGCGCCTGCGTCATCGATCGCGAGGACGGAGCCGGAGCCCAGTACCTGGAGCGGGCGGCGGGGGACCTGGGACTGCAGGTCCTGACGCTTCCCCAGCTGGCCGATATCCACCCCGACACCGAGGCCGTCTATGTCCGTGCCTCCTACTGGACCGATATCGACGAACTCCTGCGGCTGGCTCCCGAACTGAAATGGGTGCAGTTGAGCATGGTCGGCTATGACCGGCTGCTCACCCCTGCGTTCAGGGAATCCGGGGCGACCCTGACGAATGCGCGCGGAGTCCTCGACGATGCCATCGCGGAATTCGTGGTGGGCGGGACCCTGCTGTGGTCCAAGGGACTGCTGACCTCGACCCTGGATTCGCGGGCGCACAGCTCGCACTACCGCGAGCTGCTGGGCAATGACGAGCTGCGCGCGCTGGTGCTGGGCGCGGGCTCGATCGGCTCCGCGGTCGCCCGGCATCTGCGGGGGATCGGAGTGCCGCGAGTCGACGGAGTGCGCCGTACGGTTCCCCCGGATGCCGAGGTCGCAGCCGGCCCTTTCGACAGGGTTCTCACCTTTGCACAGCTGGGGCAGGTCGTGGACATCGCCGACTATTCCGTGGTCGTCGCAGTCCTCCCGTCGAGCCCCACGACCCGGGGCATCATCGACTCCGCGCTGCTGGACGGCTTGTCCGAGCGCGTGGTCTTCATCAATGTGGGTCGCGGCGACACGGTGGACAATATCGCCCTGGCCCGGGTGATGGCGCAGCGGCCGGGATCCGCGGCGGTGCTCGACGTGACCGCGCCGGAGCCACTGCCGGAGGACCATCCGCTGTTCGCGCAGCCCAATGTCGTCATCAGCCCACACATGTCTGGGGATACGCGGGACCGGCACCGGGGCTTCGCCGAACTCTTCTTGGACAACCTGGCCAGGTTCGCCGCAGGTGAGCCGCTGCGCAATGTCGTCGAGACCTCGGCGCCGTGAGCCATGCGGGAGTGAGCCCGGAGGAACGGGCAGGGTCTCAGAGGGCGCCCGCGCCCCATCCGAAATGCACCGCACCATCCCCTGAAAGGAAGCAGTGAGGACAATGAGCACGAACCGCTTTGCAGTCATCGGAACCGGCACCATGGGCGCGCAGGCAGCGTGGCAGCTGGCCCGCGCTGGTCACAATGTGACGGCCTTCGAACAGTACGCGCCGGGCCATCCGCGTGGGGCGGCCGGCGGCGGGAACCGGCTGTTCCGCAATATCGAACTCGAGGACGCGCACTATGCGCCGATCGTGGCGCGGGCGGGCGAACTGTGGACGAACCTGGAGACGGAGTCGGGCTGGCGGCTGCGCGAGCTCGGCGGCGCGCTGGTCGCCGGCCCCGCCGACGCCGAGGAGACCCGCAATGCACTGGCCGCGGCGCAGGACGAACCAGAGGCGGAAATCCTCGATGTCCACGAGGCCAGGCTGCGGTTCCCCTCGCACGCCTTCGACGCCGAGGATGCGATCGTCTTCGACCGGCTCGGCGGGGTGATCCGGCCCGAGCTGACGGTCAAGGCCGCGGCAGGGCTGGCGGTGCGCGCCGGCTGCGAGCTGCGGACGAACACCGAGGTGGTGGAGGTCGAGGATCTGGGCGATAGGGTGCGGGTCGTTTCACGGGTGCAGGGGACAGGTCGTGCCGCAGAAGGTGCCGCGGGCACGGTGGGGGCCGCGGCCGCGGAGACGCGCACCGAGTACTTCGATCGGGTGATTGTGGCCGGCGGGCCGTGGACCCAGCATCTGGTGCCGCAGCTGGCCGATACCCTGCACAGCCACCAGCTGATGTCCGCGTGGTTCACCGGGCGCACCCCGCAGGTGATGGAGGGGATCCACCCGATCATCCGCAGCAATCCGACGTATCTGTACGCTCTGCCGACCTTCGACCACATGGGGATGAAACTGGGGTTGGGGTTCGAACACCATCCCCAGGTGGAACGGCCCGAGGCCGGTCCCCGGCAGGTGATCCCCGAGGTGATGGAGGCGTTCCAGGCGAAGATCCGGCGCTACTTCCCCGGCTTGGATCCGGAGCCCTACCGGGTGGACTTCTACTACGAGTCCTATACGCCCAGCCGACACGAATGGCTGGGCGCGGCTCCGGGGGCGCAGAACGTGATCGTGGCGGCGGGGTTCTCCGGCCACGGGTTCAAGATGAGTCCTGCGATCGGCGAGATCGCGGCCGCCCTGGCAGTGGGAGAACAGCCTGCGGTGGACATCTCGTTCCTGGCCCGGGCGCAGGAGGCAGGGGCTTAGCGGTCCTGATCGCCAGGCGGGTGGCGGCGTTTGGGCCCCGTTTGGGCCCCAGCGTCGGAGCATCAGTGCTTTGCGAAGAA
This sequence comes from Brevibacterium sp. 50QC2O2, assembly GCF_024580675.1. Lineage (NCBI taxonomy): Bacteria > Bacillati > Actinomycetota > Actinomycetes > Micrococcales > Brevibacteriaceae > Brevibacterium > Brevibacterium sp. 50QC2O2. Next base: position 49,384 of record NZ_JANIJZ010000007.1, on the reverse strand, counting down.
GAAGGGCCGGGTGGCTGTGACGGTGAGCGGGTCGGCCGTGTACTCGCCGCCAATGATCGCCGAGAACAGCCCCCGTGGGGCTCGGCGACTCCGTGGGGCGCTGCCTCGGGCCTCCCGCCTTGCTGGGGCCGCGCCGCCGGATCGCTCTTGGGCCCGCAGATGACGACGGTGCCCGGCGCGGTGATGTGCAGAGGATCGTGTGGGGCGACGAACCGGAACCTGACCCGGATACGGTGTTTGGTGAGGAATTCGTGCAGGTTCAGCCCCGCTACGAAATCGGGTTCGGCCACCGCGTCGCGGCCATCGAGAGTGCGTCGAGGCAGGATGACGTCGACGGTGTCCCCGCCGAAGAAACTGCGGGCCCTGTTGCGCAGGATGCGCCGGCGCACCATGAACGTGGCCCATGAGACGAACCCGAAGACGGTGCCGGCCCGCGCCGCCCAGTCCAGGATGTCCGCCACGGGGAACATCAGGCCTCGGTCACCTCGAGCAGGGTGGCATCGTCCACCTTGGCCGCAGGGTCGCCCATCCGGTGCCGCTGGGCCCGGACGATTGCCTCCTCCGGCGGCATGGAGCCCCATGCTTCGGCGGCCGCGCCAGGGGTGGCCCACAGGGAGCCCGCGCCGATGCAGTCCAACACGCCGTCGGTCGCCAGGTAGATCCCGTCCACGTCTTCCGTATAGCCGGTGAGCGCGTGTTCGGCCGCTGCCGGGTCGTCTGCGGCGACCCAGTATCCGCCGGCGGTGTTGCGGGCCGCCAGCTCCGCCCGGTACAGGGCCTGTGAGAGTCGGCGGAGCGTGGCGGCCCCGGCGCCCGCGGCCCTGGCATCCTGGCGTGCGGTGCGTTCTGCATGGGCCACGGAGGCCAAGCGGGTGTCGGTGACTGTCTGCGAGCTGCCCGCCCGGTTTCGGACGAGGAATCCCGCATCGCCCAGGACCAGCCAGTCGTATCCGGTTCCACGACGGCGCACCATGGCCACGGTGGCGGCGGGCCCCGGTTCGTCCCGGGGCCAGGTGGCGGCTGCCCGGATGGCCGCGGCGAGGACCTGTTCGAGCGAGTCGCCCGGAGCCGAGTAATGCTGGATGGCGTCCGAAAGCGTGCGCGCGTATTCGGCCGCGCTCACCGTCCCGACCGTATCGCCGGGCTGGGTGGCCCCGTCGATGACCCAGGCCATCGTTTCGGTGCCACCCCAGGTGTCCTCATTCGGGCGGCCGAGGTCCCCGGGCAGGCTGGCGGCCCGGGTGCGGATGGCCCGGTGCGGTGCCAGGGTGAGCGTCAATCCGAGGACGTGGGCGGCATTCGCCACCGAGTCCACCCCGGGGGAGCCGATGCCGCGCTCCAGATCTGTGACCCACTTCCGGCTCCTGCCCACGCGCAGGGCGAGCTGCGCCTGGGACATTCCCTGCTGCAGCCGCTGCATGCGCAGGGCGGAGCCGATCGTTCCGGGTGCGATCCCGGAAACCGACGGGTCCAGCTCCAGTGTGATGCTCATACAGAGAGTGTAACTTATTCCTCCCATTTAATGCGAGGAATAAGTTACACAGCGGCTACACCCGCCCCACCAGGAACAGCAGCCAGACGACCAGGGGCACGATCGCAGTCATGGACATGCCCCAGGCCATCAGGCCCTTGAAGGTCTTATCGCGCTTGTCCTCCTCTGTATTGGCAACGACCAGGGCGCCGCCGGTGGAGAACGGCGAGGAATCCACCGCCGAGGCCGCGATCGACAGTGCCAGCACGAAGCCCACCAGGGGCAACTGGCCGCCCAACAGCAGGGGTGCGGCGGTGGGTACCAGTACACCGAACATGGCATTGGTCGAGGCGAAGGCTGACACGATGCCGGCGACGTACATGATGAGCAGAGAGGCCACCAGCACGGAGCCGATCCCCGTGATCCCATTGGCCAGGGTGTCGACGACGCCGGCCTCCTGCAGTACTCCTACATAGGTCACGATGCCGCCGATCAGCAGCACCACGCCCCAGCCGATAGCATCCATGCCGTCCTTGACGTGACGGGGCGCGATCAGGCCCAGGAGCACAGCGGATCCCAGCGCCAGATACCCCACGTCCAGCTTCGCGAACAGGCCCAGACCCAGGATCGCCAGGAACAGCACCAGGGTCAGATAGTTCAGCCAGGTCCAGGACTCCTTCGCCGGGACCTCGGCTGCGGTCGTGGTGCCGGTGCCCGCGGGCGCGGTGGTGACGGTGTGTGCGCTGCCGGCCGGGACCTCGGCCCCGGCGGTTTGCGCACTGCCACTGCCGTGCCGCGCGAGCAGGCCGCGCCCGCCCAACAGGAAGAAGGCGACTAGGTTCAGCACTAGGTTGAATATGAAGGTGCCGATGAAGATCGCCATGGGATCGACGGTGATCCCCGACTTCACCAGCACGCCGTTGACGATCGAGAAGTACACGGCGATGGGCGAGAATCCGCCGGCGTTGGTGCCGTTGAGGATCGATAGGCCCATCAGCAGCGGGCTGATCCGGTAGCGCGAGGCGAAGGCCAGGCCCACCGGAACCAGGATCGCGTTGGTCGCGGCCGAAAGCGCGCCGGAGCCGGTGATGATCGCGGCCAGGATGAAGAAGACCCAGGGCAGGGCCCAGGCCTTTCCGCGGGTCAGGCCGACGGCCGCGTCGACGACTCTGGCGACGGTGCCATTGGCCCGCGCCAGTCCGAAGAAGAAGGTGACGCCCACCAGGGTGACCAGGAGGTTCGTGGGGAATTGGGCCGAAACGTCGTCGGTCTTCATCCCGAAGTAGAAGGTGCCGAGCGCGAAGGCGGCGAACAGGGCGATCGCACCCATGCTCACGCCGCGCCACATCGACAGGGCGAAGATAACGACGAGCCCCACAACGCCGATGATCGTTGCTGTCATAGATATATCGTAGGACCCATGGCTGACACGCTGTTCGATCCACCTACCGCCGCCCCTGGCGACTACCACGCCCACGTCTTCCAAGCCGGCGTCGCCGCCACGGAGCACCCGCGCTACGTGCCGGAATACGCTGCGCCTCCCGAGGCCTACCTGAAGCAGTTGGACGCCCATGGCCTGGCCTGGGGCACGTTGATCCAGCCCAGCTTCCTGGGCACGGACAACAGCTACCTGCTGGCTGCCCTGCAGCAGTACCCCCAGCGGCTGCGCGGGGTGATCGTGATCGACGATGTCAATCCCTCGGCGACGTTCAACGCGCTGGGCGGGTTCGTCAAGGACGGTTTCGTCGCTTTGCACGAGGCCGGGGTCCGGGGCGTGCGCCTGAACCTGATCGGACGCCAGATGCCGGATCTGGCCGGACTGGCCTGGGCGCCGATCCTGCGGTTCATGGAGAGCCTGGACTGGCACCTGGAGTTCCAGGCCAAGGCCGACCAGCAGATCGAGATCGCGGACCTGCTGCCCAAACTGCCGGAGGACCTGAAGATCGTCATCGACCATTACGGCCTGCCGCAGACGTCCTTGGAAGTGGAACTGGGCGAACATCCCCTGTTCGACCTGGTGGAGGAAGCCGGGGAACGGCTGTGGGTGAAGGCATCGGGACCGTACCGCTGCGGTCCGGGGGCCGCGCGGGCCATGCACGATGAGCTGGAATTCCGAGGTTTCACCCGCTTCGTTCCGGGTTCGGACTGGCCGCACACCCGGTTCGAAGAGAAGTGCGACGGGGCCTGGGACGGGTTCGGTGGTTCGGAGGAATGAACTGCTTCGCGTAAGTGAGTAAGGAGAGCGACGTGTGTAAAGTTCCAGAACTGCCGGCCTTCACACAAGCACGTGCCTTCGGTCAGTTCCCCGATCTTGAGATCTCCGACGACTTCGGCGATTCGATGGGTGAAGAGGAACTGGAGCTGTGGAAGCCGACGGAACCGCTGCGGTTGGAGCGACACGGCCCGGCTATGTGATTGGTATGCCGGCGTGTCCAAGAGGTTGCATGGCTTCCAGTAGCGTTGGACCTTCAAAGGTTGCCCGTTCGAGCAGTGCTAGCAGTTATAAGGCGCTCACCTGGAATGATAACGATGCGATGACCAAGTGTGTAGCTGAGACTGTTTCTCGCCAAATACTTGGTGTAGCATTTGTGGCGAGCGCCCACCCAACGCTCAGCCAAATATGGCGGCAGATCGTTCACAGTTTAATTTTGAGGAATTTGCCGCGGCAGTAGTTGGACTGAAAAACTCGGATAATTAATTGTTGCGTCTACTGTGTAAAGAATTTTCGTTACATGCAGAGCTGTAAACATCTAATCCAGCACTACAATCAAAGTGACGGCACCGGAGTTGCGAGAGTTTAAACTAATCGTAATCATGGTAATTAAGGAAATAAATATGAAGAACATCATGAAAGTCGCTGAACGACTTAGCGACTGGATATTACAACAAATTCCTGGATGGGCTATAAATAAAGGCCTCAAGTCTCGTATAATCAGTGCAACTTTAATCGCTACTTTCCCGCTGATCGCACTGGTTGGGGCCTTTGGTTTAATTTCTGCATCTGTTTCTGGGGGTTCTCAGCCAACAGATGAGGCTATGCGGGGAGTAGCTGTGTTCACAGCCTCGGTATTTGGCCCTATGCTTGTTGGTCTCTGGGTGGTATCGGTGTTCATTGCTGGAAGTTTCTCGCATGCGATTTGTAGGGTTAATGACTCTGTAATAAAAATTGCCGCTTCTGCAATTAGTTTAGTTGCTGTGTGGTCCGGAGTTGGCGCCGTTGTTGGAATGCTAGGAGGATTCGCTTCCCCCGGCATTACGGTGTTTATGAGAGATGTTTTGAACATAAACTCTGACGGCTTGTCCATGCCCGTATCTGGCCGCCAAGTGATAAATCTGTCTACTTTGGGGCTAGTCGTTGGCGCGCTCCTCGGGTGTCTAGTGTCGGCACGTAAATCTCTGGAGGCGGATACGTTATCTAGACTGAAGATAGTGGAAATCTTTAACCTAGTCCTGTAACTTGTTGTAGTCTGGGTGTTTTACTGGCCAATGCTTCCTGTAAGCCCCTCTTATTTAAGAAATATTGCCGCCTCTGAGAATGATCAACATCTGTGTTCGATGGATATGAATACAGTTCATAATATCGCAGACATATCATACATTTGCGTGGCGCGCGGTGCTGGATTTTCGTGGGTGTCAAGCCCCTGGGTGCCTGCTACAATATCAATTGTTCTCATTTCGATTAATATTTTCTTGTGGTGTAGGAAATATGCGTCTCTTAAGTCATCGAGAGTGTAAGTGAGTTACTTTAACCTGCTGCCCGCACCGCTAGGTGCAGTGCCAACCTGGCATCGGGCTGATGGAGGTCGACGCCCAGGATGGCCTCGATCCTGTGGATGCGGTCTCGTACCGTATTGCGGTGCACTCCTAAGAGTGCTGCGGTTTCAGACAAAGACGATTCGGCGTCCAAATAGGCGCGAAGCGTAGGGCGCAGGGTAGACGCTGCCCGGTCCAAAGGCTCCAGTAGTTCGTCCACAGTGTGAGTGAAGGAATCGGCTGATGTCCAAGCCAGTAGGAGCTGCTCGGTACTCAGGTTGTCAGCAGCCATAACGTACCCGGATTGTGGTCGGGTGGCGGCTACTTTCGCAGTGTCCTCGGCCTCATGCAGGGAGATGACGAATCCGTCTGCGCCGGAGCGGACGGTGCTGATGCCCAAACAGACGGGAATACTGCGACGGATCACTTTGGCTGCCTTGCGCAGTAGCGTTGTGGCGGGTGGGCGGTCGGCGCCGACAGAATCCTGACTTGCCATCGGACGTTTGCCCACCGTGTTGAACCACAGTAGCCAGCCGGTGTCCTGTTCTACCAGGTTGTAGTGAATTCCCGAGCGGTCCATCTCGGATCTGACAGCCTGGGTTAGGCTGGGGACCGTTTCAGCGGCCCGTTCGCGCGTTTGAAGATTCGCTTTGACCACGCAATGGTCCGCAGCCAGGTTCCAACCTTCTTCAGCAGCCTTCTGCAATAGATCGGGTCGCACCCGGACCGGGTCTGTGACCTTGAACTCCTCGATCAGGGCCCGCTCACGCATGGACCCACGTTGTTCGTGCATCCGAGTGCGCGCCACGCAGTTGCCGCATACTAAGGCGGCGGCTTCCACCAAAGGGGAGTAATACGCTCGGTCAGGTCCGATCGCAGGATCAACCTCCGCACCGAACCACAAAGATCCTAGGTCGTCAGCGGGCACCGGCGATGCCATGAGCGCCCGGCCGGATGACAGGCGGAAATCCTGAGTTCCAGAGAGTGAGGTGGCTCCGGCAGCTACTGCGCCCATGTCGAGGTCGTGGTTTCGGACCAGAACTGAACCGCCTGCATACCGCCCTGCCGTAGCGGATGTCTCCGACGGAGGCGTATCATCTGGGCCATAAAGGACGTGGCCGGTCGCGTCGAAGAGCACAACAGGCCGGCTAAAGAATGAAGCTATCCGGTCGTAGGTCTGGCCCAGCCCCAAAGAAGTATCAGCGCCAATGCGCACCAGATCAAGGACACGCAGATCGGCACGGCTGCGTAGCCCCGAAAGCACGGCCTCGGTCACGGTATAGACAGGACGGGGATCAGACGTCGTCACAAGAGCCACTTGTAAACGTTCGGCTAAATCCGCGGCGGAACTACGGGCTGGCACACTGCCTTTGGGCAATACCAAAGCGGTCGCGCCCTGTTCATGCAGGAACCTTAGCAGGACGTCGATATGCCAGTCCCAGACGATGTGCGACGCCATCACGATGACAAGCGCCTGGTGCAATTCCGCACGGTTCGCACGCAACTGATCAACAACCCCAGAGAGACTCCGGGTGTATCCGGGCAGTATAACTGCGTGCACCCGCGCGACCTGGCGCTGACCCGGCCCCGCCAGCAGCTGGAGTTCACCAGTCTCAGGGTGGGACACCACAGAATTCACATCGATCATGTCCACCATCCGCTTTCCGGATTCTCAATTCCATCCTCCAACCCATAGGAGCACGGGGAAATCCTCTCCAAAGCTGTAGGGTGGTTCGCCCACCATGGCTCTGCCACTCGAGTTAAGACGATCACCTCGTGGCCCACCCGCAGATCTTGGACTGCCAAAGGGCGCAGGGTTTTTCGATCGACGACCTGGATGATATCTGGTGCCGTGGCCAGTACCCGGCCATCGACCACAGCGACCAAGTACTCGCTGGTCGCCTCGACGCGTACAGCATAGCCCGAGTCCGAGTCGACCAACTGGTAGGACTCGACTTCGGTGCCCAGGCCGGTGACATAGCGATTGTGATGGCGGATCCGCCCTGTGGCTAGTGCAGTGATGCCTAGATCTGTCCGTAGCGTATCCGCCTCTTGAGCAAATCTGTTCATTGAAGCCCGGGAGTGGGTCCAATCAATCAATGCGCCGATGCCGGCAGCACCGCTAACCGTCCCATGGATCAGCTCTTTGGCCCCCACCGGAACCGTGGTGGGGGCCAAAGCCAACATTAGCCAGCCGCCTGCGGTCTGCACCATGGAGCGGACCAGATCCTCCAGTTCGGCCATATCCCTGCCGGACAGTGCTCCAACCTCGCCCAGTGCACCGCTGAAGCCAACTGACACTCCGCCTGTCGGAGCGTATAAGGACCCCTGTCCCAGTCTCTGTGTGGCGCGTCCTACCAAGTCCGCATCCACCAGGTCCAACCCCTCGCTTAGAGCACAGTGAACGGCGACCAGGGTAGAGAGGCCACCGACTTGGAACGGGACGACACCGGTAAAAGTTCGGTCCGTCCAGCGTTCCAATGCTCGCAGCGCAGAACCGGCTTCAGCTCCGCCTGGCAACATCTCGGCGAACACGTCTACAGATCCGACCAAGACCAAGGCTGCCACATCGTCTCCGATCTGCCACTGACGCAAATCAACCCGCTCGACACCGTGAGCACATAGGTACAGCTCCAACAGACGGGTGGAACCCCCGCCGCCGCTGCCCAGGAAGGTGCAGCCACGGGCGAGGGCCCCAACGTGAACATCCATGAGTTCAGCGTACGGCGCTGTCCTCGACAGGAACGAATTCGTGATCCAGACCGAAGCAAGATGGGCCGAAGACATTCAAGGCCTCCGGCGTGCGCATCATGTCGGGGGTAGAAATCCCGATGACTCGCACTCGCTGGCCGAACCGCAGGCGTTCGGTGGTGATGGGCTCGGCGGTATCCGCCTCTAAGACACAGATGAGGTCGGGCACACCAGCTACTATCTGCCCATCACGTACCGCGACAAGGTTCTCGTTCTGGAATGTGATTCGCAGTTCGCCGCCATCGTCTGCTGTGAAAAGTGCATGCCCCAGAGTGAAGCCCCGGTCTGTTGTCCGTTCGACGTCAACGACCTTGCCCTCGAACAGAGGTACAACTTTGTTGTACAGGGTATCGTTGAGTGCCGCGGACAGGATGCTGATGACATCACCATGGGATTCACGTGCCTGGCGTAGTGCGCGCCCCGCTTTGAGTGCCAGAGTAATGGTACGTGGTACCGCGGTATCCTTTGCCTGCCTCCCGGTCATCGTGTATTCGGCAATATGAGCGGCTCCGCCCAACCGGATTGTCGCCCCTCGGGCCAGCCATTCCATTTTGGGCGTGTCATCTGCAGTGTCGACGATGAAAGAATGGCCGACTTCGTCGGCGATTGCCAAGGGGGAGCCCTGCACACCATAGACGTTGAATGTCTCCATTTGCAGTTCGGGGAAGGCCCTACCCATACCGTCGGCGTCGACTACCGGCAAGCCCGTCTGAGCTCCGACCAACAGCGGAATCATTGAATTAATGCCACCACATTCGATAGGCATGGTCGCTTCCGCTATACGACCGGTGTACTTTTCCAATGCGCGCAGCGCGTCCACGGGCTCCGTACCTGCCGGGATTCGTTCCATGATCACCGTCGGTGCTCCCATCTGTGCCGTGGGGATAACGGTGATTTCATCGGGTAGCTCGTCGGGGTCCATGATGGTGATGGAACCGTTCTGTTCGATAGCGCGTTGGACCATGAGCCGCCCGATATACGGGTCACCCCCACCACCGGTACCCAGTAGAGTGGCGCCGCGGGCCAGATCGTCCAAATCGTCGACGGTAAGTTGCCAGGTCATTAAATATCTCCTTCGAAATCTGAGGTCGCCGAGGTGCCTGGCTGTCCGGCCGCGAAATTATGGGTGGCGGGAAAGCGCGCTCGGACGGGGTCAAGGTCGTAGCCGAAGCAACGAGGCGCCACGAGGTCAAGCGCCGGTTCCGAATGCCAGCGTGGATCGGCGGGAGCGACTATGACAGTTACCCTGGTCCCGAAGCGCAGAGCCTCCGTGGTGACCGCTTCACCAGTGTCGCTGTCCAAGCAGATGATGAGGTCCGGCGCGGTGGCCCTGATCTCGTCTCCGACCGTCGCGATTATGTTCTCATTCTGGAAATCCAGAGTGATGGTGGTGTCCGATGACAGATCGACAGTGGCTCGGCCTCGTGCGAAACCTGCCGTGGTCCGTCGTTCAACATCGACGATCTTTCCCGCACCCAGCACTACACCACCTAGTCTGTCGACCACACCGGGGGCTCCAGAACCGGCCGCAGCACGTGCCGCAATTAGTCCGGTCCCCAATTCATGGCAAAGCGACAGGGTATTCGGCACGAACGATTGTTTCACTTGGACCCCGGTCATGGAATATTGGCTGATGATAGTCGAACAGCCCATCTCCACAGTGGCAGTGCGAGCCAGGCGTTCTGCCCAGATATTGTCTGCCGGTTCGAAGACGATCGAATTACCCTTCTCATCGGACATGGCCATAGGTGCGCAAGTCACGCCGAAGATTGTCGGTAAAACCATCGGCAGCTCTGGGAATGCCCGCCCCATACCGTCGCCGTCGATTAACGGCAGGCCGAGCTCTGCGGCGGCTGCCACTGGGATCAAAGAATTCACTCCCCCGGCTTCGATGCAGGCTATGTGGGTGGGCACAATCCCTTTGTATGCAGCCAGGGTTCGTACAGCTTCGGCGAATTGTCCGACGGCCGCCAACTTCTCCACCATAACGGTGGGCGCGCCCATCATTCCAACGGGAAAGACACATGCATCGTCAGGAACATCGGTCAGTGCCACAACTTCGACGGGTCCGTGCTCGCGCAGGGCCGCTTCGGCCAACAGTCGACCGATGTGTGGGTCCCCACCACCGCCTGTACCCAGAATCGCGGCGCCCTTGGCGATTGGCAGGCAGTCTGCGGCCGCGATACCCGTGGCTGGCAGATACTTTAGGTGGGCGGTATCGCCGGGACCGGTGCGTGTTGAATGTGCCATGGTCATTCCGCCAGCGAGAGGTCGCCTACGGCCTTGGCCCGGATACGGGTGGCACCACCGGGCAGGTAGGGGAGGGGAACCTCGTCGAATTCGACGATCGTGGCGGTATCAGCGGTTGCACCAGCCGCGATAGCACGGCTGGTTGCTTCGCCCTTGGCCTCGGCGACTACCTCGTCACGGGTCCCCGGGGCGATGGAGAAGACTTTGTCGATCTCCCCTGAAACCTGGGCAATGGCGGCCCCAATTGCGTTGGCGACGCCAGAGTTCTCAGGTTTCAAGACCGTCCCCAAGCCGGGAAGCTCGTCGGGCAGTAGGATCGCACCGCCGCCGACGCCCACGACGGGCAGCGGCTCGGCGGAAGTCCTCATACGCTCCACAGTGTCAGCGACCCGGTGACCGATTTGGTCGAGTACGGCCGCGACGAAGTCAGGGTCAAGGTTGGCGACCTTCGTTGGGTCGCCTACAGCGGCACGTCCGGCGGCTACGGCCACATCCGTAGCTGTCAGGGTGTCGCCGCCGAATACCAAGGCCTTGCTAGTCAGGCGGTAGCCCACGGACTCAGGGCCTACGGCGATGGATTCGGGCGCGACTTGCTGGGTTCCAGCGGTGGGTTCGCCGTTTACTGTGATGATGGAACCACCTCCGATGCCGATCGACAAGACGTCGGGCATACGGAAGTTGGTTCGCACACCGGCGACTTCGACTTCGGTGGTGGCCTCGCGAGGGAACCCGTTCGTCAAAACCCCCACATCACTGGTGGTTCCGCCAACATCGATGACGGCGCATGTGGCGAGCCCCGACGTAACTGCGGCCCCACGCATCGAGTTAGTTGGACCGGAGGCGAAGGTTGCTACCGGATACTGCCGTGCATACGCCAAGTCCATCAGCGTGCCGTCGTTCTGGCTGAGAAACAGCGGCGCGGAATAGCCCAAGCTCTGCAGAGTCTCCTCTAATCGTCCGACGATGCTATCGGCCAGTTCCCGCAGTGCAGCATTGATGATCGTCGCGTTCTCGCGCTCTAGCAGGCCTACCCGGCCGATTTGGTGCGACAGCGACAGTGCGACCCCTTCGCCTAGCTCTTCGGCCAAGATCCTGGCTGCGTCGAGTTCGAACTGGTCGTTGATGGGCGAGAACACTGAGGAGATAGCAACAGAACGGATGCCATGCGCGCGCATGTCTGCGGCGTGTTCACGCAGCTCGTCGGCATCCAAGGGGGAAATTGGGCGGCCGTCAAATTCGAATCCACCGTGAGCCATGTAGGCGCGGCCGGCAATCGCCTTGACTAGGCGCTCAGGCCAGCCGATCAGCGGGGGCAGCGCCGAGGTCGCGGGTAGGCCCAGCCGCAGGGCGGCTGTGGGTGCCAGTCGGTTGGCTTCTACCAGGGCGTTGATGAAATGGGTAGTGCCTATCATGATGCCGTCGATCTGTGCGGCATCGAAGTTATGTTCTGCTTTCAGCGCTTCCAAAGCTGCGGTGATACCACTCGTCACGTCCGGGGTGGTCGACTGTTTGACGCCGGCGACGACCTGTCCGCCGTCCAGCAGGGCAGCGTCTGTGTTCGTGCCGCCTACGTCGATACCGATTCTCATCTGGGGCCTTCCTTGATCCTCAACGCAAGTGCATTCGTCATGCGCAATGGTGATGTGCAATCCCTGCCACTGTGCCACCTTGGAGTGAGGATGGTCATTGTGCACAGTGGCAGTTCTAAAGCGAGCAGTATGCAGTGTGCACATTTCGTCGAGCTTGCGGGGTGACTAGTGTCACGAAGTGCTGGTAGAAGAACGACCGACTCCACAGCAGGGAGAATTACATGCATTTACGCGTCATCTTGCCCATCACAGCCCAGAAGCTGCTGGGTCCCGTTGAAGTCGAGGCGAAGAGCTGGGCAAGTCCTGGCACTGTCGTTGACACGGTGCAGATCGCCCATGGGCCGGAATCGATCGAGTCTGACTATGACGAAGCCCTGGCCCTGCCGGCCATCCTGAACGAAGTGTCGCGGGCAGTAACCGACGGCGTCGACGGAATCTTCGTGTCTTGTTTCGCAGAACCGGCAGTTCACGCAGCACGAGAGATCGCACGGATCCCGATTTTCGGTGGATTCCAGCCGGCAGTGCATAGCGCGCTGGGAATGGCAGATCGGATCGGGATCCTCAGCATTTTGCCAGATGTATTGCCAGGTATCGACCGGCGGGTCGGATCGTACGGATTACGGGATCGGATCGTGGCCATTACCAGCGTAGATATGGGCGTATTAGAAGTCGACCAACACGATGTGCTGCTGGACCGTTTGGAGGCCGCTGCGCGTGACCAGATTGTGCAGCATCGGGCAGAAGCCTTCATCCTGGGCTGTACGGGCATGATCGGTGTCGCTGCTCAGCTTCAAGAGCGCTTGTCAACCGACGGCCCGATCCCAGTCCTGGATCCAACAGGGGCTGCGATTGTGGCATTGGAAAGTGCGATCCGACTGAACCTCAAACCCAGTTCCCTGGCGTATCACGCACCTCGGCCGAAATCCCGCAGCTGAGCACCTCGCCAAGCTTTGGAGTCGAAGGAGAAGACCATGGCATCATCAAATCCACCAGAGAGCATATCGACCGACGACTTTGACAGCGACTATGCTGACACCCCAGTGCCAGATCGGGCACGGAAGCACTGGTTTCCTATTGCGGTCACCAAATTTGGCCAAGTTTCGGCCCTGAGTCAGTTCCTGCTCGGGTCCACCCTGGGTTTCGGGATGCCGTTCTGGAAGGCATTTGTCGCCATCACGCTGGGATCCGTCATCCTGCAAGTCGTGTCGATCATGGTGGGCATCATCGGAATGCGCACCGGCCTGACTACCTCGATTCTGACCCGATGGACGGGGTTCGGGCGTGGTGGAGCAGCAGTAGTCGGAGCTGTCATCGCGATTTCCTCTATCGGCTGGTTCGGGATTCAATCCGGGGTATCGGCTGAGGGACTGGCCTCGACTGTAGGTGTAATGCCCGAATGGCTGTGGGCTCTATTGTTTGGCTTTGCAATCACGGTGGTCGTCGTCTTCGGGTTCAAGATGATTGCTCGTGTCGCCTATATCGCTGTCCCTCTCTTCTTGGTTTTGGCTTTGGCAGCCGCAGCGATAGAGCTGAGCCGGCACAGTTTTGGTGAGCTGCTGACCTCCGCGCCGCCTGGACCCGAGATGAACCTGGTTCAGGGCACTGGTCTGGTCGCCGGCGGATTCATTGTCGGTGCGGTCATCAATTCAGACATCACCCGGTACAACCGGAGCTCTGCCGATGTCGTTAAGCAGACGGTCCTGGGAATTACCCTAGGCGAGTACCTCATCGGCCTGATTGGTGTCCTTCTCGCTCATGCAGTGGGTTCTGCCGATGTTACGACGATCATTCTGTCGTCTGTCGGGTGGATCGGCGTGCTGGTCATCATCATGGGCACGATCAAAATCAACGACATCAACCTGTATTCGTCGGTCTTCGGTATCATCAATTTCATCGCAGCGATCTTCGGTCGAAACGCCGATCGCAAGACCGTCACCATAACCGTGGGTGTTCTTGGTTCGGTGCTGGGAGCTGCTGGCATCTTGGATCACTTCACCACGTTCCTCAGCGTGCTGGGCGTGCTTATGCCTCCGGTCGCGGCAATCATGGTTGCGGAGTACTTCATCGTGAAGAAATGGCGTGGCGAGATAGACGTAGCTCATACGGAGCGCCTGGTGCCTGCGACACAGCCGAATTGGATTCCGCTAACGCTCATCATCTGGGCCATCGCATCAGCCGTCGGTTTCTTCGTGACCTGGGGGATCCCTGCGATCAACTCGCTGGTCGTTGCGTTCGTGTTGTATGTTGCCGCTGGCAAATTGGGGTGGATCAAGGAGTATGGGCGCAGTGATACCCCCGAGCGGGTGCGTCGCTGAGCTTCTGTGCACCGAGCCCTTCGGATTGCGCTGGAATTCCAGCGCAATCCGAAGGGCTCGGTGCACAGTTTTCAAGGTGTGCGGCCACGGCGCTGTCTCCTTCAAACCCCCGCCGCATAGCCATCGCGGGGGTGGCACCTCCTGCCAGATGACCATCGATGCGTGTGATCGCATGGATCCCGGCGAACGCGAAGCTCAGCGCCGACCTGCGGACTTTGTAATCCTCGCTCTGTAGAGCGAGGATTACAAACCGGGGGATCCTGTTCGAGATGTCGATCTCGTTGGAAGTTGCGACGACCACGTGAACCCGCCCCAATGATCGTCGGTCGTGATTGCCCGACCCGTTACTTGAAGCCGGGAGCCGGGCCCAGTTCAGCGCACAATTGCGAGAGAGCTTCGCATAGGCGCGCTCGCGGTAGGCCAGGAGTTCGGCCGTCTGCGATTCGTCCAGAGAACGTGCCGGCGTGAAGAGCCTCATCGATCTTCGCAACGCTCTCTGCCTTCCTTCCGAATGCGGGTCCTCATCGCAGCTGAGGACCTGGAGAACCGAGTCCGACTACGGGGTCAGCGGATCGTGTATCCGCCGTCGGCCACCAGGGTGGTGCCGGTGACCAGGGACGCGGCATCGCTGAGCAGGTAGAGGGTCGGACCCGACACCTCGCAGGCCTCACCGAAGCGGCCCAGCGGAATCCGGGACCGGAGCTCATCCGCCCAGGCCCCGCGCTCCAGCGTGCTGGCCGTCAACGCAGTCTTCACGAAGGTCGGAGCCACCGCATTCACGCGGATACCGTACTGGGCCCACTCCAGGGCCAACTGCTTGGTCAGGTGGATCAGCGCTGCCTTGGACGAGCCGTACGCGGCGCGCTCCTCGATCGCGACGATGCCCGCCTGCGATGCCATATTCACGATCGCACCGGGTGTCTTCGTGCCCACCCACGTGCGTGCGAAGGCCTGGCTGATCAGGAAGGTGCCCTTGACGTTGATGTCGAAGACCGTGTCCCAGTCGTCCTCGGTGATCTCCAGCGCGGGTTTGGGAACGTTGACGCCCGCGTTATTGACCAGCAGGTCGATTCCACCGGTCACCGCATCGACGGCATCCGCGAACGAGGCGATGTCCTGTGGCCGGGACAGGTCCAGGCCGGGGATCGGCTCGGTGCCGTAGCGGGCGCAGATCTGCGCGGTCGTCTCGGCACTGCGGCTGGTGCCCCAGACCTGGGCGCCGGCGGCGTGCAGGGCGTCGGCGACGGCCTTGCCCAGGCCGTCGGCCGCTCCCGTGATCAGGGCTTTCTTCCCATCGAAGCCGGTGAAGGGTGGAGTCGTCATCTGGTGGCCTCCTGCAAGTAATGTTGTACAAGTGCAAGACGGGCCGGGTGAACGCTACCGTGCGAGCCCACGACCGTACTCGGCACCACATTACTGTGCGATGCGGACTCTGCTGTGACCGGTGGCGCCTTGGCGCGCTCAGACCGCACCCGCATATGATGTGAATCATGCATAAGGCGACGATGAGGACTGGGGAACCCGATGAGTGATTCGATCGATGAACAGCTGGCCGACCGCGAACCGTGGCAGTGGGACGAACCCGTGTGGCGGGCCGAGGTGGATCGGGTCAGGGCCGGGCGCGCACTGGTCGATCCCGACCCTGCGAGCCGCTGGCCCGGTGGCGCGAAGTGCGCTGTGATGATCACCTACGATGCGGACCACGAGACGCCGTTCCTACGGGACAATCAGACCACGCCTGGCTCGTTGTCGGTGGGCGAATACGGTAGCCGGGTGGCGGTTCCACGGGTCTTGAAAATGCTGGAGCGCAACGGTGTGAAGGCCACGTTTTACACCCCGGGCGTATCCGCACTGCTCCATCCGCAGGACATCGAGGCCTTCGTCGCCGGCGGTCACGAGGTCGGGGTGCACGGCTGGATCCACGAGCGCAATACAGAACTGCCCTATGAAGCGGAACTCGATCTGATCGGCCGGGCGACTGAGAACCTGGAAAAGCTCAGCGGTACCAGGCCCGTGGGGATTCGCACACCCTCCTGGGACTTCTCCCATTCGACTCTGCAGGTCATCAGGGACATGGGCTTCGTCTACGATGCCTCGCTGATGGCCGATGAAGAACCCTACGAGATCCTGGCCGATGGGACTCCCACCGGGATCGTCGAGATCCCCTGTGAATGGATTCGCGATGACGCTCCGTACTTCTCCATGAACCGGTTCGGCGGGATCCGCCCGCACACGCCGCCGCGCGATGTCGAACAGATATGGAAGGACGAATTCGACATGGCCTATGCGGAGGGCGGAGTCTTCGAACTGACCCTGCACCCGCACATCAGCGGGCACCGGTCACGGATCTCAGCGGTGGAACGCGTCATCCAGCACGCCCTGGGCAAGGAGGACGTCTGGGTCGGCACCCATGCCGAGCTCGCCGACTTCCTGCGTGGGAAGTTCGAGATGGGGTAGCGCCGGTGGCTCACCGGCTCCCGATCGTATAGAAGATTGGACTGTCTATTTCAGATTCCACTGTTCAAACAGTGGAATCTGAAATAGACAGTCCAAAGAAGTAGAGAGCCTTCAGCCCCTCAGTGCCGCGCCGCCAGGAACTTGCCGGCCCGCCGTCCGGTCCAGGCACCTCGGTCCACGACGTGCTCACCTGCGACGAATACGTCGAACAGTCCGGCAGGGGCGTCAGTCGGGTGGGCGAAGGTCGCATTGTCGGTCAGGGTGTCCGGGTCGAACAGCACCAGATCGGCGAAGGCGCCCTCGGCCACCACACCGCGGCCCTCCAGGCCGAAGGTCTGTGCCGGTAGGGATGTCATCCTGCGGATGGCATCGACCAGGTCGACGGCTTTGGTCCGGCGGACGTAGTGGTCGAGCATCCGGGCGAAGGAACCGTAGCCGCGCGGGTGAGGTTTGCCGCCGGTGCCCACCGGCAGCCCGTCCGTGCCGATCATCGTGAAGGGGTGCTGCAGGCCCAGGGCCACATCCTCCTCGCGCATGGCCCAGAGGATGACGGTGATGTGCAGCTGTTCGTCGATGAGCATGCGCGCGACGGCCTCGATCGGTTCGACACCCATCGTCGCCGCTATCTGCGCGACGGATTCGCCTTCATAACGATGCGAGCCCGTGCTTGCGACGATCACCCCGTCCCAGCCCGCAGTACGCGCATAGTTCTCGAAGGTGGCCTCGGAACTGGCGATCTGATCGCCGGCGCGCCGGACCAGTTCGCGGGACTTCAAGCGCCCCAACAGCTTCTGGGCCCCGCCGTCGTGCATCCACGGCGGCAACAGCGCGGTCATCATCGTGCTGGCGGCGGAATACGGGTACATGTCCTGGGTGACAGGCAGCCCGGCCGTGCGCTGTGCGTCCAGGTATTCCAGCGCGGTCGCCATCTGGGACGAGGACTGCCGATCGGCGAACTTCAGATGCGAGATATGGCAGCGGATGCCGGCGTTCTGTGCCACGTGCACTGTCTCCCGCAGACTGTCCATCAGGTGATGGCTCTCCGAACGCATGTGGCTGGCGTAGATCGCGGTGGGTGGCAGATTCGACGCCAGGGTCACGAGTTCGGATGGTTCGGAGAACACTCCGGGCGGGTAGATCAGGCCGGAGGACAGCCCGCCGGCGCCGTTTTCGATCGCATCGTCGACCAGGTGCTGCATGGTGCGCATCTCGGTCTTGTCCGGGGCGCGCATCTCATCGCCCATGGCGGCCACCCTGACGGTATTGTGCCCGATCAGGGTGGCGAAGTTCGTGACGTATTCGTGTTGGTTCATCGCCGCCTTGTATTCGGCGAAGGACCGCCAGCCGTACTTGGCGGCGGGGAAGATCCGAGTGACGAGTGTGTAGAAGCCGTCTTCGTGCAAAGGGTCGATCGGCGCCAGGGAGAATCCGCAGTTGCCGTTGACCTCGGTCGTGCACCCCTGCATGATCTTCGAGGTGTCGTCTTTGTCCAGCAGTGGGCTGTTGTCGGCATGGGCATGGGTATCGATGAAGCCGGGTGAGAGCACCATTCCGTCGGCGGATACCGTTTTGACGTCGGCCAGGCCGGTGAAGGTGCCGGGTTCGCGGATGGCCTCGATCTTCTGGCCGTCGATCAGCACGTCGGCTACGAAGGGTGCGCGTCCGGTGCCATCGATGACGCGGGCCGCAGTGATGAGGGTTTTCACGTGATGCTCTCCTTTACACAGTGGGGTTTCCGTCAGTGGCCGAGGCTCCGGCCGGCCGGGCGCAGGACCTCGGCCGGGCGGCTACATCGGCTTCTTCATGACCTTGGGCAGGATGATGATGGCCACTGCGGATATCACCAGCAGGACCACCATCGTCATCAGACCGCCCTGGGCCGAGCCCGTGGCGTCCTGGACGAATCCCATGATGGTGGGGGCGACGAAACCGCCCAGGATGCCGAAGGTGTTGATGAAGGCGATGCCGCCGGCTGCCGCGGTCCCGCCCAGCGTGGTCGTCGGGACTGCCCAGAAGATCGTGTACGCGGCCCAGACTCCGCAGACCGCAATGCACAGCGCGATATAGGACAGGGCGAAAATCGAGGACGCATAGGCCGCGACGACCAGGGCCAGCGCCCCTACGACCGTGGGAATGAGGGAGCGCCAGAAGCGGTCGCCAGTGCGGTCGGAGCCCTTGGTGAGGAACCACAGGACCGGAAGGACAAGGAGGTAGGGCAGTGCCGTCGCGAAGCCCAGAGTGATGTTGTTGGTCAGTCCACCGTTGTGCAGGATGGTCGGCAGCCAGAAGCTCACGGCGTAGATGCCGCACATGATGCCGAAGTAGGCCAGCGCCATGACGTAGACGGCGGGGCTCTTCAGCGCGTCGGTGAACTTGGAATCGTGGTGGCGCTCCTTCGTCTCCTCGAGCTTGGTGGTGATGAGTTTCTTCTCATCGGCGTTCAACCACTTCGCCTGCAGCGGGTTGTCCGGGATGAGGAACCAGAACAGGGCGCCCAGCAGTACGGCGGGCAGGCCCTGGATGAGGAACATCC
This sequence comes from Brevibacterium sp. 50QC2O2, assembly GCF_024580675.1. Classification (NCBI taxonomy): domain Bacteria; kingdom Bacillati; phylum Actinomycetota; class Actinomycetes; order Micrococcales; family Brevibacteriaceae; genus Brevibacterium; species Brevibacterium sp. 50QC2O2. The sequence continues at coordinate 30,265 of NZ_JANIJZ010000007.1, read as the reverse complement.
ACTGCCAGCCGGACAGGCCCCAGGCGTTGTGGGTCAGTTCGATGATGAGGCCGGAGGTCGACGATCCCAGGATCGAGCCCAGGGGACCCGCCATGGCGAACAGTCCCACGACTCGGCCCATCCGCTTGGCGGGGAACCAATAGGTGAAGAAGAGGATGACGCCAGGGGCGAAACCGGCCTCGAAGATGCCCAACAGTGCCCGGATGATGTAGAACGAGACCTCATTGTTCACGAACAGCATTGCGGCGGACACCAGGCCCCACAGCAGCATGATGCGGGTGATCGTTTTCCTGGCGCCGATCCGGTGCATGAGCATATTACTGGGAATCTCCAGGCACGCATATGCCAGGAAGAAGATTCCTGCACCCAGGCCGAACACGGCTTCCGTTAGGAACGGCATCTCCTGTTGCATCTGCAGCTTGGCGAACCCGATGTTGGTCCGGTCCAGGTATGCGAACAGATAACAGATCATCAGGAACGGCAGCAGGCGCAGTGTCACCTTGCGGTAGACGGCCTTCTCCGCCGGCGTCTCGGCGATTTGCTGCTTCGCCACAGGCGTGCTCATAGGGCCTCCAGGATTGAAGTTGGGCGGGGAACCGGACTAACTCTAACGGTGGAAGTGATGCAGTGCATAATGTGCAAGAAGGTTGATAATATGCCAAAACACTGCATGAAAAACACGCTGGAATACGAGGTGATGCAGGAATGATCCATGAAAGTCAAGACAGTGAGTCAGGGGCGACGGACCCGGTCGACCTCGACATCGTCGATGCGATCCAGCTCCACCCGCGGGCTCCCTGGTCGGTCATCGCCGAACGCGTTGGTGTTTCCGAGGCGACGGTCTCGCGGCGCTGGCACCGGTTGCGGAGCTCGGGCCTGGCGTGGTCGGGCGTGGCCCTGCACCCTGCGGTGTCGATGGGTGCCTTCTTGGAGATCCGCTGCTGGTCGGACGACCACGCCACCCTGATAGGGGCGTTGGCGGAACACCCCGATGTCATCACGATCGGACTGACCACGGGGGACTTCAACATCTTCGTGATCATCCTGGGCATCGATCTGCCCGCAGTTCTGCGCCGCGTCTACCAGAACCTGCCGGAACTCGATCTGGCCGACCGGGTACGGGTCAGTCTGTTCCACCGAATATCGGGTGGCGTCAGCTGGCGGCAGGGCCTGCTCAAGGTGCCCACGGCCGAGGCCCTGGTCGCAGGGACCCCACCCGGGGACAGGGAACCGCGGAAAGTCGCGGTCCCCACTGTCGACCTGCGTCCCCTCTTCTTGGAGCTGGCCGGGGATGCCCGCGTTCCCGTGCGCGAACTGGCCCGCCGCCTGGATACGACGCCCGGCATTGTGAGCCGGCAACTGGCCGGGCTGACCGAGCACGACAGCGTCATCTTCCGGTGCGATGTGGCCCGCCCCGACTTCGACTACCAGGTGGGCATCCTGGTGTTGTTGCAGGTGCCGGTGCTGCGGTCGGCCGCTGTCGCCGAGGCTGTGGGCGGCTGGATCGAGACGCGATTCTGTACCGCTACCACCTCGGCGGCGAACATCATCGTGGTCGCCGGTCTGCGCGATCTGCCGGATAGCGACAGGTTCCTCAACAAACTGGCCCGGGTGGATGCCGGGGCCCGAGTCGTGGATGCCCGGATCGTCACCGGGAACACGAAGGTCTACGGCTGGCATCTGGACGGGTTGGGCCGAGCCGCCCGCTGTACCCCCGTCGATCCCTGGGCGATGGCGTAGCCCGCTGCCGGACCAGGGTCAGGTCAACGAGACGGCGTTGCGCTTGTCCGTGTGGATCGCGATGAAGGTATCGCCATCGGTGATCCGGCCGGCCCAGGGCGCTGCTGTTAAGAACTCATCGAGGCTGTTGCGGTGCGCCAGGTCGACCTTGATGAGGAACTGCCAGGGCCCGGCGATTCGCACGGCGTACTTGATCGAGTCGTCGGCTCGCAGTTCTGCGCTCAGCGCTGCGACCTGACTGAGGTGGGTCCTGCACACCAATATGTATTCGGCGTCCTTGCCGATCAGGCTGGGGTCGAAGACCGCACGCAATTGCAGGATGCCAGAGGTCCGCAGGGCCTCGACGCGTCGCCGGGCGGTGACGTCGGAGATCCCGATGATGCGGCCCAGTTCCTCGAAAGTGCGCCTGCCGTCCTCGCGGAGTGCTGCGAGCAGGGCCAGATCGCGCTGGTCCAGATCAACGCCTGGGCCCACGTGTAGGTCCACCGGTGCGGGCACCCCCACCAGCATCCGGGAGCGTTCGGCAGTGCTGAGGATCCCCGGGCGCCAGTTGCGGGCAGTGCGCAGGTATTCGAGCACTGGCAGGGTCTGGGCCTGGGCCAGGCCGGCCAGCGCCGGTATCTCGTCGAGGTAGAAGTCGACTTCCTGTTCCGGTGAGATCGCGACGTCCGCGATCAGATCGTAGGTGCCCGTGGTGATGTGTGCCCACATCGTCTCCGGTCGGGCACACAGGGCCTTACTGGCCATTCGGGCCTGTCCCAGTCCGCAGTTACCCAGCACGATGGCCCCACGGGCGGGAATGGTGATGGCGCGGATGCGCAGTGCGCCGGAGGCCAGCAGGGTCTGGGCACGGCGCGCGACGGAGCGTTCGTGCAGGCCCAGGGCGGTTGCGATCTTCTGCCAGGAAGCGCGGGCATCGATATGCAAGGATTCTATGATCTTTTGATCGGTGCGTGAGCCGGATTCCGCCACTGGCACCCTCCCTTGATCTCGATTCCAGTGCCTGTCGCTGTCGCTAATCTACATCTCCTGTCAAAAGTTGGCGGAATTCATGCAGGTTTCCCTAGGGTTGTGATCTATTCGACAGATTGCGTGCGGTGGGGCAACTCCATGGTTCGACCACGGGGTGAACGCCGCTCACACAACGCCCGTGTGTGGACGGTGCGGACACCCGGGGCAGACGGAGGACCAATGGCACGATTCCTGATACGGCGATTACTGGCGTTGATACCTGTGCTGCTGGTCGTCGCCATCGTTACCTTCACACTCATCCACATGATGCCCGGTGATGCCGCGGCCGTGATGCTCGGTCCCAATGCGACCGCCGAACAGGTCGCACAGCTGCGCGCCAATCTTGGTCTGGACCAGCCACTGTTCGTGCAGTTCTTCGCCTGGCTGGGCAATATCCTGACCGGGGATCTGGGTGAGTCCGTCTTCATCCACCGCCCGGTGACCGAAATCTTGGCCACCGCGCTGGCGCCGACCGTCAACCTGGCCCTGCTGGCCGAAATCATCGCGATCGTTATCGGTGTGCCCGCCGGTATCATGGCGGCCCGTCACGCAGGCGCGATTCGCGACAAGTCGTTTATGACCGGGGCGATGATCGGCATCTCCATGCCCAGCTTCCTCATCGGCCTGCTGCTCATGCTGATCTTCGCGGTGCTGCTGGGCTGGTTCCCGGTGGCCGGTTACCGGGCCCTGGAGGACGGGCCGCTGGAGACCCTGCGCTATCTGGCTCTGCCGGCCGTCGCACTGGGGCTGATGCAGGCCGCGCTGATCGCCCGAATGACGCGTACCTCCATGCTGGAGACCCTGTCGAAGAACTATATGAAGACCGCTAAGGCCAAGGGGCTGGCGGGTAACAAGATCGTGTACAAGCACGCGCTGAAGAATGCCTCGCTGCCGATCATCACGACCATCGGACAGACCCTGGGCACCCTGCTGGCCGGGGCCGCCGTGGTCGAAACGGTGTTCAGCATTCCCGGGATCGGCCAGCTCATCGTCAATTCGATCGAACGCCGCGACATCGTGGTGATCCAGGGCGTGGTCCTGCTGATCGCGGTCGTCTATGTGGTCATCAACTTCATTGTCGACGTCTTGTACAGCATATTGGACCCCCGGGTCCGGATGGCATGAGGTGAACCAGTGAGTACTGAAATGACCACCGGTTCCGCACACCGGCTCAACAGGTCGAGAAGCCGCCGTTCCCTGCTGGTGCGGAAATTCGGCAAGAACAAAATGGCCGTGGCCGGAGCAGCGATCTTCCTGTTCATGGTGCTGTTGGCCCTCATCGGCCCGCTGCTGGCCAAGGACCCGATGGAGATCGATCCGATCAACCGTCTGGCCGCGCCCAGCGCAGCCAATTGGTTCGGCACCGACAACTACGGCCGTGATGTCCTCTCCCGGGTCATCGCAGGTGCCAGAGTATCCCTCCTGGTGGGTATTGTGACCGCCCTGATCACCGGCTTCATCGGAGGGCTCCTGGGACTGATCGCCGCGTACAACAGGGTCGCCGACGCCATCATCATGCGCATCTGCGATGGCCTCATGGCCTTTCCCGCGATCCTGCTGGCCATTGCGATCATGGCCGCGCTGGGCGCGAAGACGTCCAATGTGATCATTGCCCTGAGCATCGTCTTCACCCCCTACGTGGCGCGCATCGTACGGTCGACGGCTCTGGTGGTGAAGGAACAGACCTTCGTCGAAGCGCTGAAAGCCCAGGGGGCTTCGTTGTTCCGCATCATCTGTATTAACATCGCCCCGAACATCCTGTCCCCGCTGGTCGTACAGATGACTTTCATCTTCGCCGATGCGCTGATCACCGAGGCCGCCCTGAGCTTCCTGGGCGCGGGCGTCCCGCCGCCTGCCGCTTCCTGGGGCAATATGCTCCTCGACGGCAAGACCCTGATCTTCAACTCCTGGTGGATGACGGTGTTCCCCGGAGCCTTCATCATGGTCACCATTCTGGCCGTCAACCTGCTGGGCGACAGCCTGCGCGACCTGTTGGACCCGACGCACAACAAGACGAGGAAGTGACCGATGGCATTCGTACTCGAAGTAGACGACCTGCGGACCCGGTTCACAACCGAGACCGGGCAGGTCACCGCTGTCGACGGAGTCTCGTTCAAGGTCCGTCCCGGTGAGATCGTGGGATTGGTGGGGGAATCCGGCTGCGGTAAGTCGGTGACAGCCGAATCGCTGATGCGCCTGCAGGACCCCGACACCACGGAGTACTCCGGCAGTGTGACCTTCAAAGGACAGAACCTCTTGGAGGTTTCCGAAGCCCAGATGCGCGATTACCGTGGTGGGCGGATTTCCATGGTGTTCCAGGACCCGATGAGTTCGCTCAATCCGGTGTTCACCATCGGCAACCAGCTGGCGGAGACGATCCTGGCACATGAGGACGTGACCAAGAAGCAGGCCATGGACCGGGCCCTGGAACTGTTGGAGCGCACCGGAATCCCGGAACCGGCCGAGCGGCTGCGCCAGTACCCACACCAGTTATCCGGCGGGCAGCGGCAGCGCGTCGTCATCGCCATGGCACTGGCGTGCAATCCGGAACTGCTCATCGCCGATGAGCCGACCACCGCCTTGGACGTCACCACCCAGGAACAGATCCTGCAGTTGATCCTGAACCTGCGGGAGGAATACGCGGCGGGCACCGTCTTCATCACCCACGACCTCGGCGTCGTCGCAGAGGTGTGCGACCGGGTCATCGTCATGTACCTGGGCCAGGTCATCGAGGACACCGATGTGATGACCCTGTTCGACAAACCTGTCCATCCCTACACGCAGGGACTGATGCGTTCGACTCCGGCGCTGGACACGGATCCGGAGGTCGACCTGCCGGTCATCCCCGGGACCGTGCCCACGTTGAACAATGTGCCGGCCGGCTGCCGGTTCGCCGCACGCTGTCCCTTTGCGACCGAGGCCTGCCGGGCCGCGGTGCCCGAACTGCGGCAGATCTCCCCGGACCACAGGGTGCGCTGCATCAGGGCCGAGGAGATCGCGGCAATGGACGAGCAGGCCGCGGGGAAGGAAACAGCCCGATGACAGAATCCACCGCGCAATCCACGTATTCCGCATCCGCTCGGACCACGCCGCTACTGCAGGTGAAGGACCTGGACAAGGTCTATTCCTCGCACAATCCGTTCTCTTCGAAACGCCGGGAGAACCACGCGGTCAAGGGGATCAGCTTCGACATCCCGGCCGGGACGACCTACGCGCTGGTCGGCGAGTCCGGTTCGGGAAAATCGACGACCGGCAGAATGATCCAGGGTCTGGAGGAACGCACCGCGGGCACGGTCGTCTACGACGGGCGGGAGATCGACCTGGGCAAATCCCGGTCGATCACCGAACGCCGGCAGATCCAGACGGTGTTCCAGGACCCCTACTCCTCGCTCAATCCGCGGCGGAGGATCGGGACGATTCTGGCCGAAGCGCTCAAGATCGTGGGCGAACGCTCGCCCGAGGTGATCCGCAAACGGGTCTTGGAGAGCCTGGAGCAGGTGGGCTTCGGGGCCGAACACGCTGGAAGGTTCCCACACGAATTCTCCGGTGGACAGCGGCAGCGCATCGGCATCGCCCGCGCTCTCATGGTGGATCCTCGCCTGCTGATCCTCGACGAGCCGGTGTCCGCACTCGACGTGTCGATCCAGGCCCAAGTCCTCAATCTGCTGCGCCGGCTGCAGCGGGACACCGGCCTGACCTACTTCTTCATCTCGCACGATATGAGCGTGGTTCGGTACATGGCCCACCGCATCGGCGTGATGTACAAGGGGGAACTGGTCGAGGAGGGAACCCCGGACCGGATCTTCGGCGATCCGCAACACGAGTACACCAAGAAACTGTTGAAATCAGTTCCCATCACCCACCCCGGTATGCGGCGGGCGCGGACTGGGAAACAGGAAGGATGACGATGGAGCAGCAGGAGCACGGGTCCATCATCGGCGCCAAGGCGCGAGACCTGGCGGCGTCCGTCCGCACCGGTGAGCACAGCGCCCGGGAAGTGGTCGCCGCCCACCTCGACCGGATAGCCGAGGTGAACCCGGCGGTCAACGCCCTCCTGGACGTTCAGCCGGAGACGGCCCTGGCGCAGGCAGCTGCGATCGATGCGATGCCGCCCGAGGTTCGCGCCGCGCTGCCGCTGGCCGGTCTGCCGGTCGCGGTGAAGGATCTGATCCCCGCACGGGGCTTCCGCTATACCCAGGGTTCGCCGATCTTCGCCGAGAGAGTGGCGACGACCGACCATGTGGTGGTCGAGCGCATGCGCGCAGCCGGTGCCGTCATCGTGGGCAAGAGCAATACCCCGGAGTTCGGCCTGGGCTCCCACACCTTCAACCCGGTCACCGGGGTGACCCGCAATCCCTATGATCTGGACAAAACGGCCGGCGGCTCCTCTGGCGGCGCGGCAGCCGCCCTGGCCTCGGGCATGCTACCGATCGCCGACGGCAGCGATACGGGCGGTTCCCTGCGCAATCCGGCATCGTTTTGCAATGTGGTGGGCATGCGGCCCTCCCTGGGCGCGGTTCCCAACCACCCCGGTGGTTACGGATTCGGAACCCTGTCGGTCAAAGGGCCAATGGCGCGCTGCGTGGCCGATGTGCGTCTACTCTTTGACGTGATAGCGGGCCGGCACCCCCTCGATCCACTGTCCGCCGACACCCTGCCGGGGCCCAAGGGTGCGGGACCTGCCGCGGCATGGTCACCGGACGGCGGCTTGGGCATTAGAGCGGCGTGGACTCCCGACTTCGGGGGAGAGATCAGTGTCTCCGCCGAGGTCCTATCCGTCCTGTCCCCTGCGATCGACCGGCTGGCCGCTGCCGGCTTCCGGATGGAATCGGGCCATCCCGACCTGGGCGGGGCCCGCGAAGCCTTCCGCACCCTGCGCGGCCTGCAGATGTTCAACAACCTGGCGCCCCTGGCCCACGACCATGCCGACCAGATGAAAGAGGACGCTCTGTGGAACGCCCGCGTCGGGCGGGACGTCACGGGCGCCCAGGCATCCGGGGCACTGGCCACTCAGTCACGGGTGTTCCAGAAGATGGCCGGGTTCCTCGAAGACGTGGACATTCTGCTCACTCCCACCTGTCAGGTGGCACCGTTCGACGTGCACGAGCGGTATCCGCGCAGTATCGACGGTCGGGTCCTCGATGACTACCTCGAGTGGATGACTCTGCCCAGCATCATCACCCTGACCGGCCACCCGGCGATCTCGATCCCGGCGGGGTTCACGGCCTCCGGGCTGCCCGTGGGCCTGCAGGTCGTGGGTCGCTACCGGGATGACCGGACTCTGCTGGCTATGGCACAGGTGGTAGAGGCGGCGGTCGGGACCGGACACATCGCACCGCAGGCCGACCTGTCCACAGCCCGCGACCGCTTTCCGACGATTCACTGAGATTCACTGAGGAACGACATGAAACGATTGATCGCCGCGGTCTGCGTGAGCGCCTCACTGCTGTTGACCGGCTGCATGGGTGGCGGCCTGGGGGATTCCAAGGGCTCCGGCCCGAACGACTTCACCTTCGCTTTCAATGCCCAGCCCACCACCCTGGACCCGATGATGGCCACCGCCACTGCCACCCGCGACATCTCCAGGAATTTCCTGGAACCCCTGATCGCGGCGACCGATGACGGACAGGTCAAGCCGGTCCTGGCCTCGAAATTCTCCATGTCGAAGGACAACCGCGCTATGAACTTCACCCTGAGACACGGGGTGAAGTTCCACAACGGCGACACCATGGACGTCGACGACGCGGTTGCCTCGGTCCAGGCATGGTTGAACAAGACCGGCTCGGGTAAACAGTTCTTCGCCAAGGCGACCGTGGAAAAGACGGGCGACGACACGCTGCGGTTGAACCTACCCGAACCCCTGGCCGTCGCACCCACCCTGTTCGCCGATATGCTGCAGGGTCCCGTGATCCAGCCCAAAGAGGTCATGGAAGCCGCCGGGGACAGCGCGGTCACCGACTACACCGGCACCGGTCCGTACAAGTTCGAGGAATGGCAGACCGACCAGTTCGTGCGCCTGTCGAAGTTCGACGACTACGTATCCCCCGCAGGGGAGGCGAAAGATGCCACGGGGCACAAGGAAGCCCACTTCGACAACATCTTCTACTACTTCGTAACCGACCAGTCGACCCGCATGTCGGGATTGCAGACCGGTGAATACGATGCGGCCAATGTCCTGCCCCCGGATAATTTCGGAATGTTGGACGGCAATAAGGACCTGGCCGTCGAGGTGACCGAACTGGGGTTCAACGCCGCGGTGTTCAACAAGAAGACCGGACCGATGGCGAATCCGAAGATGCGTCAGGCCGTGCTGGCCGCGGCGAATACCGAGGACATCCAGAAGGCCGCATTCTCTGACCGCAAGTTCTACGACACCGATGGTGCGTTGGCCCCGCCCTATTCGCCGTGGAATTCCAAGAAGTACCTGGAACGTTATAACGAGAAGAACCCCGGGGACGTCAAGAGGCTTCTGGACGAAGCCGGGTACAAGGGCGAACCGATTCGGATCCTGACCTCGCGCGAATACGAGGACCACTACAACAATGCGGTGGTGCTCAACCAGCAGCTGATCAATGCCGGGATCAAATCTCAGCTGGTCGTCACCGACTGGGCCACCGTATTGCAGGACCGCACGGATCCGAAGGCCTATGAAATCTTCATCACCGGTTCGAACTCTCCGACCAACCCACTGACCGCCGTGTATTTGAACAAGGCGTGGCCGGGCTGGACGGACAGCAAGGCCCTGGATACCGTGTCGGACAAGATCCTGACGGCATCCAGCGAAAAGGATGCTCTGACCCACAAGGACGAGTTGCAGAAGGCCTTCTACGACTATCTGCCGATCGTCAAATTCGGTAAGAAGAGCGGCATCATCGCCTTCAACAAAGAGTTCACCGGCTACCGGTTCTCGGCCGTCTCAGGCGATCTGATCTACAACATGCAGAGGAAGTAGGCGCCGTCCCGGCAGACGTCCGATGACCATGTGATAGGTTCAACCCCGTTTGATCTGGAACACAAACCAAGGAAACAGGGAGAGACGTACTCATGGCGAACACGCCGCCCACTGAGTCCGGGGCCTCGGGCCCGGACGACCCGCAGCACCCAACCCATCACCGCAGTGCCAGGGGCCGGGAGGCCCAGGCCGCGGCTGACCAGGGTGATCTGACGACTGCGACGGCCACGCGGAAGGCCGGTGGCACCGCCGCCGACATCAGCGGGCAGGCGCAGGACGCCGAATCCCACAACACCTACGAGGTGACCCTGTCCAAGGGGCGGCGGATCACGGTCTGGACGCTCAGCGCCCTGGGCGTCATCGCCTCGGTCGTGGCGGCGTTCTTCACCAACGGTCCCACCCTGTGGGGCCTGCTGCCGATCGTGCTGTACGCGGTCCTGGCGATCCTGGGCATGGACATCGTGGTGGCCACCGTCATCGCGATCGTCTCCGGCTTCATCATCGGCAAGATCGACCTGATCGACGTCGGCAAGATCATGGGCGATTCCCTGTCCGACCAGATCACCATGATCGGCCTGATCATCATGCTGGGTTCCGGCGTGGGCGAGATCCTCAAGATCACCGGCGTCGCGCAGCGAATCGTCACCGGGGTCATGCGGGTGTTCGGCAAATGGGGACGCCAGGCCGTGGTGATGGGCGTGATGATCTCCTGCCTCATCCTGGTCGCGGCCCTTGGCACCCTCGCCGGGGCAATCGCGATCGCCGCCCCCATCCTGCTGCCGATCACCGCACGCCTGAAGTACACGAAGTCCGCCACCGCGGCGATGCTGTTCATCGGCGGCTGTGCTGGCCTGGCACTGGCGCCGTTCGCCGGCTCCAATGTCGCGATCATGGAGGCCGCCGGGGTCAACTACGGCCAGTATCTGCTCTACGGCGCCGGCCCCCTGGCGATCCTGTCGCTGGCCCTGGGCCTGCCCGTGGTCGCCTGGATGCAGAAGCGCACCGGCGGCGACGTCGAGGACTACTACACCGCGGACGAGGTTGGCGCCGAGGACACCGCGCACGTGCCCGGATCGGGCCGCGCCACCGCCGTCTTCCTGGTCATCCTGCTCGCCTCGGTCGTCTTCGCCACCATGACCTCGGCCGGTACGCAGTTCCCGCTCATCGCCCTGCCCGTCCTGGGCGTGGCCACGGGGCTCGCGGCCCGGATGAGCATCTCCGCGATCGTCACGGCCGTCTACCGCGGTTGCGCTGCCGTGGTCAGTATCTTCATCCTGTTCTGGCTGCTGGCGGCCCTGTTCAAGGTGATCGACGAACTGGCCCCGTTCCAGGTCATCCTGGACATCTTCGGCCCGCAGCTGCAGTCGGCCTCGCCCTTCGTCTTCTCCATCATCATCGCCCTGCTGGGCTGGGTGGGCGTGCCCGGCGCGACCGCCGCCCAGGTGGTCCTGCTGGACAAGGTCTTCGGCGACGTCGGCACCGCCCTGGGCGTCACCGCCAGCAGCTGGACCATCGTGCTGCTGTTCGCCTCGAAGGCGGACACCTATGGTCCGTTCCCCAACGGCAATATGGTGGGTGTGATGGGCCTGGCCCGCTCCACCAACCTGAAGAACATGATGCTCACGGGCTGGATGCTGTTGGTCCCGGCCTGCATCATGTACGGCATCATCCTCTTCTTCGAAACCAGGTGACACACATGCTCGACATCCTCATCGTCAACGCACAGATCGTCGACGGCACCGGGTCCGGGCGCTACCCGGGCGAGCTCGGCGTCAAGGACGGCCGGATCGCGCACCTGCGGGCCACCGGGCCGGCCGGCGCCACGGGGCCCGCTGCGGGCACGGCCGAGGCCTCGACCGCCGGTGGGGACACCGCCGGCGCGGGTGCCCCGGCAGGCTCCCCGCAGGCAGTCCGCGTCATCGATGCGGCCGGCCAAGTGGTCAGCCCCGGGTTCATCGACCTGCACTCGCACGCGGACTTCTCCATCCAGGCCTCGCCGGCCGCCGCGACCCAGCTGGTTCAGGGAGTGACGACCGCGCTGACGGGCAACTGCGGATCCTCGACCTTCCCGGCGCGCTCGCTGGAGGACATCCGGCGCGACAACGCCCACCTGGACGCGGGCTTCACCGGCGAGTGGACGGATGCCGCCGGGTTCTTCGCAGCTTTGGACGAGACCCGGCCGGGGATGAACATCGCGGTGCAGGTGGGCCTGTCGTCCATTCGCTCCTGCATCCTGGGCCCCGGCGACGTGGCGCCCGACGAGGCCCAGTTGGCCGCGATGCGCCGCGAGGTCGCCAAGGCGGCCGAGGCCGGAGTCCACGGCTTCTCCTCGGGTTTGATCTACGCGCCGGGGTCGTACTCGACCCCGCCGGAGGTCGCAGCCCTGGTCGCCGAGGCGGCATCGCACGACCTGCTGTACTCGACCCATATGCGCAATGAGTCGCACTCTCTACTCGACTCGGTGCGCGAGGCGATCGCCGCAGCCGAGGCCGGTGGCGCCCGGCTGGAGATCTCGCACCTGAAGGCGATGGGACCGGGGAACTACGGCAAGCCGGCCGCCGCACTTGAGCTGATCGAAGCGGCCCGGGCACGCGGTGTGGACGTGACGGCCGATGTGTACCCGTACACGGCCTCGTCGACGCGGCTGACCTCCCGGCTGCCGGGCTTCGCGATGGACGGCGGGAAGGACGCGCTGCTCGAACGCCTGGCCGAACCCGAGGTCAGGGCCCGGATCGCAGCCGGCATGGCCGAGCGCTTCGGACGCGACATCGACCCGGCCGGCGTCGTCATCGCCTCGGTGGGCCCGCAGTCGGGCGTCGGATCCTATGAGTGGACGGTCGGTCTGTCGCTCGAACAGATCGGGCAGCGCGACGGCTGCTCGCCGCAGGAAGCGGCCATGCGCGTGCTGCAGGCCCACGATGCCGCCGTCGGGATCGTCAACCACGCGATGGACCCGGCAGATGTCGCCCGCGTGCTGGCCCACCCCCTGGTGTCGGTGGCCAGTGACGGCTGGACGATGAACACCGAGCGGGTGGGCAAGCCCCACCCGCGTTCCTTCGGTACCTTCGTGACTGTGCTGGGCCACTATGTGCGTGAAACAGGACTGCTGACCCTTGAAGAGGCCGTGCGCAAGATGACCAGTGCGCCGGCGGCGCGGATGGGGCTTGCCGACCGTGGAGTGCTGGAGGTGGGCCGGGTCGCCGATGTGGCGGTGTTCGATCCGGATACGGTACGGCAGAACGCCACCTACGATGAGCCGTGGCAGTTGGCGACCGGTGTGTCCACCGTGCTGGTGGGCGGCAACGTGGCGGTCGACGCGGGCAGGGTCGTGCCCGAGCGCTTCGGTCAGGCCCTGCGCAAGAACGGGTGAACGGCGGCGCGGCCCCGGCCGCTGGTGAGCGGACCGCGGGTCGCAGCCACGCTGAAATATAGAATGCCCTCGGCGGCCGTCTTCAGGCGGCCGCCGAATCATTCCCTACGTCGAACGGATACCCATGGCCGATACCCAGTCCACGAAGTCCCATCCACAGTCCCAAACGGTGGAGCCCGCACAACCGCGATTCCTGCGGGTGGAGACGAACCTCCACCTGGTGCTCATGCTGAGCCTGACGTTCACCACCGGGATGGTCGATGCGATCGGCTACCTGGGACTGGACAAGGTCTTCACCGCGAATATGACCGGCAATGTCGTCATCCTGGGGATGGGCCTGGTGGGCGGTCGCGAGGTCGCCGACGGTTCCGGTCTGCCCGTCCTGGGCCCGACGATCGCCCTGTTCGCCTTCATGATCGGTGCCGTGCTCGCCGGGCGCATCAACCGCAGTTCGGCCAAGGGCTGGAGCGGCACGACCACCGCGATGTTCCTGACGACCGGGATCGGCGTCACCCTGCTGGGCGCGCTTGCCATCCCATTCAGCCCGGTTGCGGGCACCGTCTGGGGTTTCGTCGTCACCGGCGTGTTGGCCCTGCTCATGGGCGTGCAGGCGGCAACCGCCCGTCGGCTGGGCGTCGCGGACGTCACGACCGTGGTGGTGACCTCGACGATCACGGGTCTGGCCTCGGACTCCCGCCTGGCCGGCGGGGACGGGAACAAGTGGCCGCGCCGTTTGCTGGCCGTCGTCGCGATCCTCGTGGGCGCTGCACTCGGTGCTCTGCTGGTCAAGGCCGGTGTCGGTCTGGCCCTGCTGGTGGCCGGCCTGGTCGTCCTGGTATTGATCTGCGCAGGCCATGCCCTGGTGAAGCGGTCGCAGGCGTAACCTGCGAATACGGCGAACTTCGAGGCGCCGTCTCATATCTCGGAAGTGTATACAAACAGGAAACAAACATCTGATTGTATGTTTTTCCAGGAGGAAGCTGTGCTAAAACGACTCATCACTGCCGGAATGGGTGCGGGGGTGGCGCTGGTGATGCTCACCGGTTGCGTCCCCGTGCAGCCCATGCAGGACCCGCCGAACCGTCCGGACACCACATCGGTGTCCTTGGACGGTAAGAGGATCAAAGAGGGCGGTGACTTGAAAATGGCGTTGTCCAGCGAACCGGACAAGCTCGACCCGACGACCTCGTCATCGCTGTACACCCGCTATGTCATGCAGACCATGTGTCAGAAGCTCTATGACATCGACGCGCAGGGCGAAATCGTCCCACAGCTGGCGACCGCATTACCGAAGTCCGAAGCAGGTGGTAAGCGGGTGACCATTCCCGTGCGTACCGATGCGAAGTTCGCAGACGGTACGGCGTTCAACGGGGAAGCGGTCAAGACCACCCTGGAACGCGGCATCAATCTGAAGAGTTCGAAGCGGAAGTCGGAGCTCGGGCCCATCACCAAGATCACCGCTTCCTCGGACGCGGTCGTGATCGACTTCGAAAAGCCCTACGCCCCCTTCACCGCTGCCCTTGCGGATCGGGCCGGCATGATCATGTCGCCCAAGGCATTGGCCGATCAGGGTGAGGACTTCAGCAACAACCCGGTGTGCGTGGGCCCCTTCAAATTCGTCGAACGCATTCCACAGACCTCGATCAAGGTCGAGCGCGATCCGCTGTACTACGACGCGCAGAACGTCCATCTGGATTCCGTGACGTACCAGATCATGACCGATGCGAACATCCGAGCAGCCAATATCCGCTCACAGGATGTGCAAGTGGCGGACACGATTTCCCCACAGGACATCGACGCGCTCCAGAAGGAGGGTATCGGCACGCTGCAGGTCGGTTCCCTGGGGTATCAGGGCGTGACCGTGAATATCGGCAACCAGGACGGCGTCGGCCAGCCCGCTGAGCAGATCGACTCGCCAATGGCCAAGGACGTGCGCGTCAGACGGGCTTTCGCCAAGGCCATCGATCGTCCGGCACTGACCAACGCGGTGTTCAACGGTTGGTACGAGCCAGCATGTTCGTTCATGCCCGCGAAATCGCCCTTCAGCTCCCCGGCTGCGCAACAGTGTGTCGAACACGATCCCGAGGGCGCGAAGAAGCTGTTGAAGGAAGCGGGCGTCTCGCTGCCGATGAAGATCGAGATCAAGGTCTCCAATGCGCAGGACACCCTCCGATACGCACAGGCGCTGCAGGCTCAGATCAAGGATGCGGGGTTCGACCTCAAGGTAACCCCGATGGAGTACACCGCGCTTCTGGACGCCCAGGACAAAGGCGATTTCGACCTCATCTACCTGGGGTGGTCGGGCCGGATCGACCCGAACGACAATAGTGCCAAGTTCTTCCAGACCGGGGCCGGGAACAACTATGCGGGGGTGTCCGATGGGAAGCTCGACGAACTGTTCGACCGGGCGGCCTCGTTGGTGGACGATAAACAGCGTTCGGTCACCTATGGGCAGATCGTAGAGCGTCTCAACGAGGTTCTCCCGACGGTCTACCTGTACCGGCAACGCAATCTCACCGCTTATACGAACGAGGTCTCGGGTATCGACGTGTACGCCGACGGTGTCGTCCACCTGTCCAATGCAGCCTTTGTGGAGGACGACGCATGATCCGTTTCATCGCCATTAAGATCTTTCAGTCGGTGATCACCTTCATCATCTCCGCGGTCCTCATCTTCGCCGGTGTCCGCGCTCTGCCGGGTGATCCCGCACTGGTGATGGCCGGAGAAGACGCCACCCCGGACCAGCTGGCCCAGATCCGAGCCGATCTGGGCCTGGACCAACCGATGGTGGTCCAGTTCTTCCACTTCCTCGGCAATATCTTCACCGGCGATCTGGGGGCCTCGACCCGCACCGGGCAGACCGTCGTGCATATGATCTCCACGACCCTGCCCGTGACGCTGTGGCTGGCGGCCTATGCAGTCATCGTCGCAGTCGTCGTCGGCATCGCCCTGGGCATGGTCGCGGAGCGCTTCCGCGGTCGTTGGCCCGAGGGCGTAGCGAACGTCGCGGCTCTGCTGGGCCTGTCGATCCCGAACTTCTGGCTGGGGCTGCTCGCGATTCTGCTCCTCGCCGTCACTCTGAACTGGTTCCCCGCCTCCGGATACGTCGCGATGACGGAGAACCCGCTCAAGTGCATCTACTACCTGACGCTCCCGGCCGTCATCCTGGGCGTCACTCTGGCCGCTGTGATCACCCGCCAGACCCGTGCCTCGATGATCGAGACCATGTCAACGGACTATGTGCGCACAGCCCGCGCCAAGGGGCTGCGTCCGGCACGGATCCTCTTCCGTTACGGGCTGCGCAACTCCTTGACCGTGTTGGTGACGATCATCGGACTGCAATTGGGCGGGCTGATTTCCGGAGCCGTGGTGACAGAACGGATATTCGCACTGCCGGGAATCGGCAAGCTCACCCTCGACGCGGTATTCAGCCGTGACTACCCGGTGATTCAGGCAGTCGTCCTGGTCATCACGATCTTCTACATCGTGATCAACCTGGCAGTCGACCTGCTGTACTCCGTTATCAATCCGCAGATCCGCGTGGGAGGCGGTCGTTGATGAGCACTACGAAGACCAAGAGAAGCTTCCTGCGCAAGCTGTTGGGCAATCCGCTGGGCTCGATCGGCGCGGTGATGGTCCTCATCGTCGTGATCGTGGCAGTGCTCGCGCCTCTGCTTGCACCGCATGGTTTCGCGCAGACGAACTTCAGCGTACCCTTCCAGATTCCGTTCACCCAGGGGTATCCCCTGGGCACGGACGACCTGGGCCGTGACATCGCCTCGCGCCTGTTCTACGGGGTGCGAGCTTCCCTGGAAGTCGGCATCCTGGCTGTGGCAATGGCCGTGATCATCGGCACTCCATTGGGCCTGTTGTCGGGATACTGGCCCAAGGCGGATGCCGTCATCGCCCGATTCACCGATGTGGCGCTGGCCTTCCCCTTCCTGATCATCGCGGTCGCCTTCGCCGCCATTGCCGGCGCCAGCCTGCAGAACGCGGCCATGGCCCTGGGGATTGCGCAGATTCCGACTATCGTCCGCGTGGTCCGTGGCGAAACCCTGCGGATCAAGCAGATGAACTTCGTTTCCGCGGCGGTCGCCACCGACGCCTCGCCCCTGAAGATCATGTTCACCCACATCCTGCCCAACTGCGCCAGCGCGATCATCGTCCAGGCGACCGTCATCCTGCCCACGGCGGTAATCGGCGAGGCGATGCTGTCGTTTCTGGGGTTGGGGATCCAGCCGCCCGACCCCAGCCTGGGCATCATGCTCTCCGATGCCCAGCAGTACATCTACCGGGCACCGTTTGCAGCGGTGTTCCCCGGCCTGGCAATCGTCTTCATCTGCCTGGCCTTCAACCTCTTCGGCGATGCTCTGCGCGATGCGCTGGATCCGAATGCGCGAAAGGAAGCCAAATGACCTACACAATGCCCGATGAGTTCACCACCCGCCCCACTCTCAAGGGCAGTTTCGGCATGTCCGCGTCGACGCACTGGCTGGCTACGGCCAGCAGCCAGGCGGTGCTGGAGCGCGGGGGCAACGCCTTCGACGCCGCGGTCGCAGCCGCCTTCGTCCTCCACGTGGTAGAACCACATCTCAATGGTCCGGGTGGGGATATGACCGGCGTCTTCGTTACCGCCGAGGCACCCTCCGAACCGGTGGTCATGAACGGGCAGGGGCCAGCACCGGCCGCAGCGAGTATCGAGACGTACACCGCTATGGGTGTGACCCTGGTGCCAGGAGCCGGCGCTCTGGCGGCCGCAGTGCCCGCAGCGGTGGACGCATGGCTGAAGTTGCTGGAAGAGCACGGTACCTGGGAACTGTCCGATGTGCTGTCGTACGCCATCCACTACGCCGAGGCCGGCCATCCGATCGTCTCCCGGGTGTCCAGCACGATAGCCTCGGTCAAGGAACTGTTCGCCGAACACTGGCCGAGTTCTGCCGCACACTGGCTACCCGCCGGCGAAGTGCCCGAACCGGGCACCGTGATGCGCAATCAGGAGTATGCGGATGTGTTGCGCGGCCTGGTGGCGGCGGGGTCGGCCGCAGCGACCAGGGAGGAGCGGATAGCCGCGGCACGTGCCGAATGGCGGAGCGGACGCGTCGCTCACGCGATCGCCGAATTCGTCACGGTTCCGCACCGGCACGCAGATGGCAAGGACCACCCCGGTGTCATCACCTACCAGGATCTGGTGGACGGCCACGCGGAGTTCGAACCCGCCGTCACCGCGACCTTCCGCGGTTACACCATTGCCAAGACCGGTCCATGGGGCCAGGGCCCCATGCTGCTGCAAGCACTGAAGATCCTCGAGGGATTCGACGATGAGAGGTTGGATCCGTCGACCGAACTCGGCGCCCACACCATTCTCGAAGCCCTCAAGCTCGCCTTGGCCGACCGCGATGTCTACTATGGCGAGGCGGCCGCACGTGATCCGCAGCTTCTGGCAGATCTGCTGTCCGATGAATACGCGGCCGAGCGTCGCAACCTCATCACCGACACCGCCAGTGCCGAATTCCGTCCGGGTAACCCCGGTGGCCGCACTCCTGTGTTCATGCCGCCATTGGTGACTGCGGAGGAATGGGCGGCCTCGGACGCCGGCCGTGCGGCAACCGCGGGAGTCGGCGAGCCAACGGTCGAACGTGCCACGACCTCGGCCGGCGGAGCCGCTGAGGGCGTGACGGATCCGAACGGAGAACATCGCGGCGACACCTGCCATCTGGACGTCGTCGATCGTTGGGGCAATATGATCTCTGCGACCCCGTCCGGTGGATGGCTGCAGTCCTCGCCGGAGATTCCCGGGCTGGGCTTCTGCCTGGGAACCCGGCTGCAGATGACCTGGCTGGACCCCGAATCGCCCTCGGCGCTGGTTCCGGGCGACCGTCCCCGGACTACGCTGACCCCCACTCTGATCCTCAAGGACGGGGTGCCCGTCTACGCGCTGGGTTCACCCGGTGGCGATCAGCAGGACCAGTGGCAGCTGTCCCTGATCCTGCGCCTGCTGGTTGGCGGTTACGAACCGCAGCAGGCGATCGATGCTCCGATGATCAACACCTCTGCGATGCCCGGATCGTTCTATCCCCGTATCTGGACGCCGGCCGGGGCCGAGGTCGAGGACCGGCTGGGCGAAGACGTCATCGCGGGGCTCGCCGCTCGCGGCCATGCGGTACATCGCGCAGGGGACTGGGCCCTCGGCCGGCTGTCCTGCGTGGGCATCGACCCGGCCACCGGGGTGTATCTGGCCGGAGCGAACCCACGGGGCGCCCAGGGATACGCGGCGGGGCGATGAAAGCGATGAGCGAATACGTACTCGAGGTAGAGAACCTCGAAGTCTCCTACGGATCGACCCCTGTGCTGCACGACGTCAGCTTCACCCTGGCACCAGGGGAACGCCTGGGCATCGTCGGCCAGTCCGGATCGGGGAAGTCGACCACTGTTAGCGCGGTGCTGGGCTTGCTGGCCGGTAATGGCCGGATCACCCAGGGGCGGATCCGCTTCGCCGGCGAGGACATTACGAATGCGCCGGATAAGGCGATGCGGCCGTTGCGCGGGACGCGTATCGCCCTGGTCCCCCAGGATCCGATGTCGAATCTCAATCCGACGATGCGCGTCGGCGAACAGATCGCCGATGCGCTGCGTGCCTATGGGATGAGTGATCGAGCGGAGATCGAGCGATCCGTGGTCCGGCTGATGACCGAGGCGGGGATCCCAGACGCCGAGCGGCGCCGGAAGCAGTACCCGCACGAGTTCTCCGGAGGCATGCGGCAGCGCATTCTGATCGCGATCGCCTTGTCGGGTGAACCCGACTTGCTGGTGGCGGACGAACCGACGTCCGCCCTTGACGTGACAGTGCAGAAGCAGATCCTCGACCATCTGCAGAAACTGGTGAGCGAACGCGGTACCTCCTTGCTGTTCATCACCCATGATCTGGGCGTGGCCGGGGACCGGACCGATACGATCCTCGTCATGCACAACGGTCGAGTGGTGGAACGGGGGACTCCACGGCAAGTCCTCCTCCAGCCCGAGGACGACTACACCCAACAGCTGGTCGCAGCGGCACCCAAACTCACGCCCCTGACGGGGGAGTCGACTCGGGTCGATGCCGCGGCAGCGGACGCCGGCTCCGCAGCGGACGCGGCCTCGGCCGCTGCTGTGGAACCAGTCGTCGCGGTCGAAGATCTGACGAAGATCTATCGGCTGCGGGGAGCCGCCGGCTCGGTGACCGCGGTGGACCACGTGTCCTTTACCGCCGACCGTGGCCAGACCACGGCGATCATCGGCGAATCCGGGTCCGGAAAGTCGACTATTGCGAAGATCCTGCTAGGGCTGGAAGAAGCGACTTCGGGTGAGGTCTTCCTGGGCGGGCACCCGGTCCGGACCAAGAGCCGCAGCGAACGGCGTGTGCTCAAACGCTTCGCCCAGCCGGTATTCCAGGACCCGTACTCGTCCCTCAATCCGGCCTGGTCGATCGGATCGATCGTGGCCGAGCCGCTGAACGTGTTCGGTATCGGAACCAAGGCGGAGAGGAAACGGCGAGTCGCCGAGCTCTTGGACCAGGTGGCCCTGCCGGCAGACACCATCGAACGGCACCCCTCCGAATTGTCCGGAGGTCAGCGGCAACGTGTCGCGATCGCCCGTGCGATCTCCTCGCAGCCGGAACTGTTGATCTGCGATGAGGCGGTGTCGGCGCTGGACGTCCTGGTACAGGAACAGATTCTGGACCTGCTGCAGAACCTGCAGGCGGAACTCGGGCTGTCCTGCCTGTTCATCACACATGACCTGGCAGTCGTCGCGAACTTCGCTCAGCACGTCGTCGTATTGCAGCACGGAAAACTGATCGAAACGGGCGAAACCGCGCAGGTGATCGCGCATCCGGCCGAGGAATACACCCGGCGTTTGATCGAAGCCGTGCCCGGTGAAGAATTCACCCATGCGTGATTCTCTTGCCGAACAACTGACCGAACAGTTGCGGCGTGCCATCATATCGGGTGAACTGCAGCCGGGAACCCGTCTGACGGAGAAGGCCCTGGGGGAACGCTTCGGCGTTTCCCGGGTGCCGATCCGGGAGAGTCTGCGCACGCTGACTGCGGACGGGTTCGTGGAATCGCGGGCTTATGCCGGATCCACCGTGAGCCGCCCGCCAGCCGATGAAGCGGAGGATCTGTTCGCAGTGAGGATCGTGTTGGAATCGACGACCGCGCGGCGCGCAGCCGAACGCGCCGCGCGGCAGTCGGCGAACGGCGCGCCGGAAGTCGGCTGGTTCGACATCCGAAAACAGTTGGCCGAGGTGCTGCAAGCAGGTGACACGGCCATTGCGGAACACGACTATCGGAGGTTGGCCGAGCTGAATATGCGCTTCCACCTCCTGATCGCCGAACTCAGCGGCAGGGAGACCCTGACGGCTCTGCTGCGACAGATATCGGGCAAATTGGAATGGCTTTACGCCCTGACGGTTGAACATCGCGGGATCTCCTCTTGGGAGGAGCATCGGCCGATTCTGGCGATGATCGATGCCGGCCAGGCTGGAGAGGCGGGTGCAGCACTGGGCGAACATGTGCAGCGCTCGCGCGATTCCTATCTGACACTGGTGGCCCAGGGGAGCGCAATGGACCACGAATGACCGGGACGGAGCGACTCCCTCCGCCGAGACTCCCTCAGCAGAAGGCCTCGTCGACGGGCACCTGCAGGCCGATCGCCAAACGGTTCGTCTTGTTCGCGGCCGCGACGATCGCCTGGAGTTCTGCGAGCTGTTCGTTCGTCGCGCCCTTGGACTGGGCGGCGGCGGTATGGGACCGGACGCAGTAGGTGCAGTTGTTCGTGCTGGAGACCGCGACGTAGATCAGTTCCTTGACCAGGGGGTCGAGGCTGGTGCCGGGGCCCATGAGCTCCTTGAGTTCGCCCCAGGTGCGCTCCAGGTTCGCCGGGTCGTTGGCCAAGACGCGCCAGAAGTTGTTGATGAAGTCGGTGTTGCGGGTAGCACGGATATCGTCGAAGACGGCCCTGGCGCGCGGGTCAAGGTCGGCATCGTCGAGCAGCGGGAGAATGGGTGAATACTGTTCCATCGAGGGCTCCTTCGTCACACGGGAATGGGTAGTCGGGTCCAAAGTGCGGCCCAGTCCAACGGTACTGCAGTCCGGCGGCTGGGGCCGGGCGCTTCAGCTGTTGGGCACGAAGGCGAAGACACGGGTCGGGAAGTCGGTGCCGCCGACGATTCGCGGCACTCCCACCGCGATGACGGCACCGGTGGCCGGCAGCTGGTCGACGTTGATCAGGTTCTCCAGATGCCACAGCCCGGCCGGGTGGGTGACCTCGCGGTGCACGGGGAAGTGCGGCATATCGCCGGGGTCGATCCCCAGTGTGTCGACGCCCAGGCCCACGACGCCCCGCTCCACCAGGATCCGGGAGGCCTCGATGCCGAAGCCGGGGAACTTCAGATCATCGGTGGTCTCCGATCCCGCGTACTTGAGTTTGTCCGCATTGTGCCTGGCCCACCCGGATTCGATCAGGACGGCGGTGCCGGGCTGGATCGGGCCGTTGGCTTCCTCGAAGGCGGCGATGTCGGCGGGTTCGACGATGGCGTTCGGGTTCTCCTCGGCCTTGTCGCGGATGTCGATGACTGCAGCGGCCAGGACCAGTTCGTCGATGCCGATGGTCGAGGTGTCCGCCCCGCCTGGGACGAAGTGCTCCGGTGCATCGAAGTGGGTGCCCGCATGTTCGAACGTGGTCACCAGGCGGGCATGGTAGCCGTCGGTGTCATGGTGGACGGCGTCGGTGAATTCCACGGCCGGCGCGCCGGGCCAGATGACGGAATCCGGACCAAGGGCCTCGGTCAGGTCGACTAGGTGGAAACCGTGGGTGAAGTTCGCGAAGGCGGCGTCGCGGGCCGCGCGGCCGTTGGCGTTCGTCCGGAGTGGTTCCGATCAGTTCGGTTCGGGCTTGATCGTGCGCAGCCACAGCGATGTCGAATCGACATGACTGTGCATGGCCGACATCGCGCCCAGCGCATCGTGCTCGACGATCGCGCGCACGATCGCGCGGTGCCCGATCAGGCTCTCCAATGCGGCATCGGCATTCGCGATCATGTTGTAGTGGCGGCTGCGCGACCGGATCACCTGGGCGATCGTCGCGGCCGATTTGTTTCCCGCGGCATCGCAGATGAGCGCGTGGAACTCCTCGTCCAGATCCTGCTTGTGTTCCCTGTCCGCGCTCGCGGGGACCTCCATTTCGGCCAACAGGCCGCGCAGCCGGAACACGAGCTCCTCATCGGCCAGTGTGGCCGCCTGGGCTGCGGCCTGCGCCTCGAGCGCCTTGCGGATCTCCAACAACTCGATCAGCCCGTCCAGCGGCACGACGTCGACGGTGAAGGCCAGGCCCTTGAGCAGCTCACTGGGCTGCAGGCTCGACACATAGGTACCGGAACCGTGTTTGACCTCGATCAGCCCGTACCCCTGGAGTTCGCGCAGGGCCTCGCGTAGCACGCCACGGGACACACTCAGCTGTTCGCACAGGCGCGGTTCGGCCGGCAGCTTCTGCCCGGGAGACAGTCTGCCCAGGGAGATCTCCGAGCGGAAGTAGTCGATGACGGGGGATGACTGGGTCATACTTCAAGGTTACCTTTGATCGGCTCTGTGCTCGCCGGAATGGGGGACTGAACCAGCATATTCCGGTGAGTCATCAGATGAATTCGAACGATCAATTTGCGATAACCCTCACACTGGCGTAGTTTTCCGTGGTGTACCTAACAGAGACATAGGATGTATTGGGGAGTTAATGACCGACGACAACTTGGCCGGTTTCGACGCGGTACTGCCGCAGAGCTGGGCCGACATCGATGCCCGCCCGCTGCCCGGCTGGTATCCAGGGGCGAAGTTCGGCATCTTCATCCACTGGGGCGTATTCTCCGTGCCGGCCTGGCGGACGCTGAAGAATGAACAGTTCGGGTCCTACGCCGAGTGGTACTACGCCAGCGTCTACGGCAAGTACCGAAATGCGGACACGGGCTTCCACGACGCCATGTTCCCCGGCCGGGACTATCACGATCTGGCCGAGGGCTTCGGCGCCGAACTGTTCGACCCACATTCCTGGGCGGAGCTCTTCCGCCGGGCCGGCGCCCGTTATGTGGTGCTGACCTCGAAGCACCACGACGGCTTCTGCCTGTGGCCCACCGCTAACCGGCACAAGACCGAATGGAACGCCGGCGCCATCGGCCCCAAGCGGGATCTGGTGGGTGATCTGAGTGAGGCGGTGCGCGAGGCGGGCCTGAAGATGGGGCTGTACTATTCGATCCCCGAATGGGAGACGAACACCTCGCACCGGATGAATGGCGAGCACTTCATCCCCGAGGCCGACGCCGAGCGCTACGGTATTCCCGAGGCCGACTACCCGCGTGAGATCCTGCACCAGCAGTGGGTCGAGTTCAATGAGCGCTACGCACCCTCGGTCATCTACACCGACGGCGGAGAATGGGACTTCCCGGAGGAATACACCGACACCCGCAGGATGCTCACCTGGCTCTACACGCAGGCGCCCAATAAGGACGAGGTCGTCGTCAACGACCGCATCCACGTGGGCATGCCCGGTATCCACGGCGACATCTACTCCACCGAGTACCAGGACGTCGAGGGCTTCGGCCAGACCCACCCCTGGGAGGAATCCCGCGGGATCGGCGGCTCCTACGGCTTCAACCGCGCGGAGAACATCGAGGACTACGCCTGTGCCGCGGAGCTAGCGACGATGCTGGCGCGCACTGTGGCCGGCGGCGGAAATTTCCTGCTCAATGTGGGCCCCACAGCCGACGGCCGGATCGACAACGTCCAGCAGGAACGGCTGCTCCAACTGGGCGCCTGGTTGGAGACGGCCGGGGCCGCGATCTACGATTCGCAGCCGAGCCCGGACGTTCACGCGGCACCCGGGACGGGTGTCGAGGGTACCGGGGCCGAGGCCTCGGCCCGGGGAGAGGTCTTCGTCACCGCAGCGGTCGGCAACCGCTATGCAATTGTGCCCGGCCGGCCGGCCGAGGTGGCGCTGACGGTGGAGCCGGGGACCTCGGTCACCGGCTGGAAACTGCTGGGAGCCGAACCGGATGCCGCGCAGCAACTGCTCGACGTGCGGGTCGACCAGGCAGCGGGGGAGGCCGGCGCCGTGACCATCCGGCTGAGCCCCGCCGCCCGGTGGACGGCCTCGGCCAGCGAGCCGATGCCGCTGGTGATCGAACTGGAGGTGGATGAAGCATGACGGGGAAGCCTAACCGAGTGGACGCTGCGCCGGGCCCTCAGCCGGAACCGGGGCAGGACGCCGCACGCACAGTCAAGACGCCGGGGCTGCTGCTCGCGCTGTCCCCGCTGCTCGTCATGTTCGCGGTGATCGTCGGCGGCGTGGTCTGGTTGGACCTGCGGGTCGAGGTGCTGCTGCTGATAGCGGCGGCCTACGCCACGGTCCTGGCCCTGTGCCTGGGGCACAAATGGCAGGAGATCCAGGACGAATGGGTGGTGAAGTTCTCCAAGGCCTTCCCTGCGATCCTCATCGTCCTGTGCGTGGGCGTGGTGATCGGGTCCTGGGTGGTCAGCGGCACGATCCCGCTGCTGGTCTACTTCGGTATCACCGTCATCAGCCCCAAGTTCATCATCGTCACGGCCTTCCTGGTCACGCTCATCCTGTCGGTGGCCACCGGTACCTCGTGGGGTTCCGTCGGCACGGTGGGTGCGGCCTTCATGGGCGTGGCGGTGGCGATGGGCGCCCCGCTGCCGGCGGTGGCCGGAGCCCTGGTATCCGGCGCGTACTTCGGCGATAAGATGTCGCCGCTGTCCGACAGCACCAACCTGTCCGCCGTCGCCGCGGGGGTCAACCTGTACAAGCACATCCAGCACCTGATGTTGACCACCGGTCCCGGTGCCATCGTGTGCATCATCGTCTACACGATCGCGGGCTTCTGGTCGGCCGGCAACGCGCCGGCGAATGTCGGGGACATGGATGAGTTTCTGAGCCAGTTGCAGGGCCTGTTCCATATGAGCATGCCGGTGGCGCTGTTGCTGCTGGTGCCCGTGGCGATCATCGTGGTCGGCTCCGTCATGCGCCTGCCCACGGTGCCGGTCATGCTGGTCTCGGCCGCATCCGCCGCAGTGCTGGCGGTGACGGTGCAGGGCTTCAAGCTGCAGGACACGATCGAGGCCCTGATGTCGGGGTTCACGCTGGACATGTTCGCCTCATCGGGCAACACCTCGGTGGACACCTCGAAGCTGGTCGAGGCGATCCCCACCCTGTTGGAGCGCGGCGGAATGGAGTCGATGACGAATATCTTCATGGTCGTCGTCTGCGCCTTCGGCTTCGTCGCGGCCCTGACCGTTTCCGGCTCCCTGGACGTGGTGATGGCGGCGCTCATGAAGATCGTGCACACCAACGGCCAGCTCATCCTGGTCACGGTGATCGGCGGGATCGTGTTGATCGCTGCGACCGGGACCTCCACCGTGTCCTTCCTGATCCTGGGCGGGATGCTGCGCCAGGAGTACATCAAGCGGGGTCTGGAGGCCAGGAACCTGGGACGGACCATGGAGGATTCGGTCACGGTGGTCGAGCCGATCATCCCGTGGACCCTGGCCGGTGTGTACATGGCGTCCGCCCTGGGTGTGCCGACCCTGCAGTACGCGCCGTGGGCGATCCTGTGCTATTCCGGCGTGTTCTTCGCCCTGCTCTGGGGCTTCACCGGCTGGTTCGTCTCCAAGATCACTGAGAAGAGCGACGACTGGGAGGAGTACCAGAAGGTGCTGGCGCGCAGCTAAGCCTGCTGCAGCCATGAAAACACGTCGTTCCCCCGGAAACACGCTGCTATAGAAGCGTGTCTCCGGGGGAACGACGTGTTTGGGGGTGGGGTCAGGAAGCAGTCAGCCCCAGGCCGTCCAGTGCGTCCTCCAGGCGGCGGACGGTGCCGTCGATGTCGCCCAGCTTGTCCAGGCCGAACAGGCCCAGCCGGAAGCTGGCGAAGTCGGGCCCCTCATCGCACTGCAGCGGCACGCCCGAGGCGATCTGCAGACCCACCTTCTTGAACGCCGCACCGGACTGGACCTCGGCAGCGTCCACCGGCAGGCCCGAAGCATAGGCGACGACCACGCTGGGAGCCGCGAAGTCATCGGCCGCGACGGAATCGATCCCGCGCGCCTTGCACACGCCGCGCACCCGTTCGCCCAGCTCCGCCTGCGCCGCGGCCAGCTTGTCCAGGCCGAAGCGCTCGGCCTCCAGCATGAGCTCGGCATTGTGCGCCAGAGAATCCGTGGGCATCGTCGCGTGGTACGGCGTGCCACCGGAGACATAGGAGTCGGCGATCGACAGCCACTTCTTCAGATCGATGGCGAAGCTGCTCGACTCGCTTGATTCCACGGCAGCGCGCCCTGCCTCACTGAGCATGACGTAGCCGGCGCAGGGCGAACCGGACCAGCCCTTCTGCGGCGCGCTGATGAGCACGTCCACGCCCAGTTCGCGCATCGAGGCCCACGTGGCACCCGAGGCCACACAGTCCAGCACGAACAGGCCACCCGCCGCGTGGGCCGCCTGGGCCAATGCGCGGATGTAGTCATCGGGCAGGATGATGCCCGCAGCGGTTTCCACATGCGTGGCGATTACGACGTCGGGGCGGCCGGCCTCGATCGCGGCGACGACCTGGTCGACCGGGGTGGGTGCCCAGCCTGCGTGTGGGTCATCGGACACCGGGGCGGCCTTGAGGACCTCGGTCGCAGCGGCGATCTTCCCGGCTTCCAGGATCTGGCTCCAGCGGAAGGAGAACAACCCATTGCGCTGGATCAGCACCTTCTTGTCCGTCATCAGCTGTCGGGCAACGGCCTCCATCGCATAGCTGCCGCCACCGGGCACGATCGCCACGGCATCCGCGTCATAGGCGGACTTCAGGATCCGGATGATGTCCTGCATGACACCGGTGAAGCGCTTGGACATGTGGTTGAGCGAGCGATCGGTGAACACCACCGAATACTCCAGTAGACCGCCCGGATCCACATCATCGTGCGGCAGGCGGGTGGGCTGTGCTGGTGCGTTATCTGTCATTTCCTCTACCTTCGTGGACTGCTCTAAGGACGTGCGCGTACTCGGACCGGTGTGCCCGGGGCCGTTTCGGACTCAGTGGTTCTGCCGTGGGACCGGCCCCGTCTGAGCCAGCCGCTGGTACTTCACCGCCGGCTCCAAGACCATTCCATCACCCAACTGGGACACCATGGAACGCTGGATCTCCTGCCATGGGGTCTGGCTGGCCGGATAGGAGTATCCGCCGGCAGCATCGAGTAGGACCTTGCGCTCGCGTAGTTCGGCGGCGTCGACCAGCAGGTCGACCCGGCCGGCGCCCACATCCACGCGCAGCCGGTCGCCCGTGCGGACCACGGCCAGAGTCGCCCCGGGGGCCGCGGCCTCGGGCGAACAGTTCAGGATCGACGGCGAGGCCGAAGTCCCCGACTGCCGGCCGTCGCCGATGCACGGCAGTACATTGATACCGGCGTTGATGAGCCGGGCCGGCGGATGCATGTTGACGACCTCGGCCGCACCGGGATAGCCGATCGCGCCCGTGCCGCGCATGATGAGGATCGAGTGCTCGTCGATGTTGAGGTCCTCATCGTCGATCCGGGCCTCGTAGTCCTCTGGCCCGTCGAAGACCACGGCGCTGCCCTCGAAGGCATCGGGATCGTCCGGATTGCGCAGATAGCGCTGGGTGAATTCCTCCGAGGCGACGGACAGCTTCATCACCGCATTGTCGAACAGATTGCCCGTCATCACCTGGAAACCGGCCGCGGGCACCAGCGGGTCGGCCACCGTGCGGATGACCTCGCGGTCGATCACCTGCGCATCCCGGCAGTTCTGGCCGATGCTCTGGCCGTTGACCGTGGGTGCGTCCTCGTGGATCAGGCCCGCGGCCATGAGTTCATTGACCACGGCCGGCACGCCGCCGGCGCGGAAGAACTCCTCGCCCAGGAAGCGCCCCGCCGGCTGCATGTCGACGATGCAGGGGATGTCGCGCCCGTAGTGCTGCCAGTCCTCGAGCGTCAGATCCACGCCCAGGTGCTTGGCGATCGCGATCAGATGCCAGGGAGCGTTCGTCGACCCGCCGATCGCGCTGGTCACGCGGATGGCGTTGATGAAGGCATCGCGCGTCATGATGTCAGATGGCTTCCGGTCCGCCAGCACCATCTCCACGATCCGCTTGCCCGTCTCATAGGCGATCGTGGGCCGCTGCTGATAGGGCGCGGGAATCGCCGAACACCCTGGCAGGCTCATGCCAAGGGCCTCGGCCACCGCATTCATCGTCGAGGCGGTGCCCATCGTATTGCAGTGCCCGATCGAGGGCGCCGAGGACGTCACCATCGTCTGGTATTCCGCCTTGGAGATCTGGCCGGCGGCGTACTGCGCCCTGGCCTCCCACAGGATCGTGCCGGAACCCATCCGCCGGCCCTTGTGCCAGCCGTTGAGCATGGGCCCGCCGGAGAGCACGATCGCCGGGATGTTCATGGTCGCGGCCGCCATCAGCTGCGAGGGCGTGGTCTTATCGCAGCCGGTGGTCAGCACCACGCCGTCGATCGGATAGCCGTGCAGGGTCTCCACCAGGCCCAGATAGGCCAGATTCCGGTCGAGCGCCGCGGTGGGGCGCCGGCCCGTTTCCTGGATCGGGTGGACGGGGAACTCGAAGCAGATGCCGCCGGCCTCCCTGATGCCCTCCCGCACGCGCTTGGCCAGGTCCAGGTGGTGGCGGTTGCAGGGGGCCAGATCGCTGCCGGACTGTGCGATGCCGATGATCGGCTTGCCGCTTTGCAGTTCGTCGGCCGACAGCCCGTAGTTCAGATACCGTTCCAGTGAGGTGATGGTCGAGTTCGGATCGTCCGGATTGTCGAACCATTCCTGACTGCGCAGCGGCAGCTTCGGATTGCGCCTGTGCAGGTCCGCCTCCGTGATCCCCGTGCGCTCATCCGTGCCGGTTGGTGCGTCTGCGCGTCTTTGCGCGTCGCCGGTGTCCATGCTGAAATCATCGCCCTTCCATGACAGGCTGGTCATCGTGAGTAATGAGAATCACGCTAACAGATAGCACGGACGTTGATACTTGTAGGGATGGTTTCCATCCAGGGTGTGACCCAGGCACTGACTGGCCACCACAGTGTGTGCCTTTGCCGTGATCTGTCCACCCACCAGGGAATCATCGAGTGTCCCGACCGGAC
>NZ_JANIJZ010000069.1:0-258 GCF_024580675.1 Brevibacterium sp. 50QC2O2 | reverse complement strand
TGCATGTGTTAAGCACGCCGCCAGCGTTCGTCCTGAGCCAGGATCAAACTCTCCACAAAAAAATGCTTGTAAGCGATCCCGACCGAAAAGAACAGACTGACGAGAAAAAGAACAACACCCACCATAAAGAAAGGCATTGTTCTTCGTATCATCCATCATTATTATTTTCAGCCAGAAAATATGTACTACTTAGTTCTGGCATCACGAAAAAAACTATTCAAGTACGCTATTGAGTTCTCAAACAACAGGCACACACCC
>NZ_JANIJZ010000068.1:0-265 GCF_024580675.1 Brevibacterium sp. 50QC2O2 | reverse complement strand
TAACCACGATTCTCTCGATCACCTTAGTATTCTCTACCTGACTACCTGTGTCGGTTTCGGGTACGAGCGGATCAAACCTCACGCCGATGCTTTTCTCGACAGCATAGGATCACCGGATCACCCCACCAAAAGTGGGATGCCCATCAGCTCTCACCCTTATATGCCAGACGGATTTACCTACCTGACGGGCTACCACCTTAGACCACGACAACCACCGCGCGGCCCGGCTACCTTCCTGCGTCACACCACACGCTCACCTACACAC
>NZ_JANIJZ010000067.1:0-272 GCF_024580675.1 Brevibacterium sp. 50QC2O2 | reverse complement strand
GCTTCCGGGTTCGGAAAGGGACCGGGCGTTTCCCCAACGCTCTCACCACCGCAAAACCACAGGACACACAGAAATGCGTGACTGGATCGTGCAGTGAAACTAGCAGACGTGAACACCAACCCCACACGGGGCCATACATGCTTATACGCTCAATCGTTGTTTACCTTGTGTTACCCAACCCACCACACACCCCACACAGGCACAAAACCCACATGAGTCGTGTTGTTTGGGTGAGTGAACGGTGTATTAGTACCAGTCAGCTCCAATGGTTA
>NZ_JANIJZ010000066.1:0-291 GCF_024580675.1 Brevibacterium sp. 50QC2O2 | reverse complement strand
GCTTCCGGGTTCGGAAAGGGACCGGGCGTTTCCCCAACGCTCTCACCACCGCAAAACCACAGGACACACAGAAATGCGTGACTGGATCGTGCAGTGAAACTAGCAGACGTGAACACCAACCCCACACAGGGCTGTGCGCGCGGACCCCACGGCCCGACTCTCAAACGCTCAATCGTTGTTTACCTTGTGTTACCCAACCCACCACACACCCCACACAGGCACAAAACCCACATGAGTCGTGTTGTTTGGGTGAGTGAACGGTGTATTAGTACCAGTCAGCTCCAATGGTTA
>NZ_JANIJZ010000065.1:0-293 GCF_024580675.1 Brevibacterium sp. 50QC2O2 | reverse complement strand
ACACGGACCCGACAGCCGGCAGGGGCGGCACCAGAACACACACCACCAAACAGTGGTCTGTTGTCCCAGAACCCCAACAGCATACTCAAACAATCAATCCCGCGATGTTCCACCCACGAGCAACCACGGACAGGACACTCGCCTGCCAACATGGCCAACACTCAATGTTGATGCTCCTTAGAAAGGAGGTGATCCAGCCGCACCTTCCGGTACGGCTACCTTGTTACGACTTAGTCCCAATCACCAGTCCCACCTTCGACCACTCCCCCCACACAAGGTGGTTAGGCCATGGG
>NZ_JANIJZ010000064.1:0-296 GCF_024580675.1 Brevibacterium sp. 50QC2O2 | reverse complement strand
GGTGTCGGCGACGACGGTGGTGATGTCGGTCAGGAGTTCGTCGATCTCACCGGTGAGGTTCTGATAGCGGCGGGCCAGCGTGCGCAATGCCTTGCGCTGGTAGTCCGTCGCCACCGGTCGGGTGGCGGCGAGTCGGGCGATCAGCGTCTTGTCGTTCAGGCCGCGGTGGGCCTGGCGAAAGGCGGTGTCGGCGGTGACGAGTTTGTTCTTGATCTGCACGATCGCAGTCGTGCGGGCTTTGACGGCGGTGGTGTAGGCGCACAAGAGGTTGGCCAGGCCGGCGATGACGCCGCCGA
>NZ_JANIJZ010000063.1:0-300 GCF_024580675.1 Brevibacterium sp. 50QC2O2 | reverse complement strand
TGTGCCTGTTGTTTGAGAACTCAATAGCGTACTTGAATAGTTTTTTTCGTGATGCCAGAACTAAGTAGTACATATTTTCTGGCTGAAAATAATAATGATGGATGATACGAAGAACAATGCCTCTCTTTATGGTGGGTGTTGTTCTTTTTCTCGTCAGTCTGTTCTTTTCGGTCGGGATCGCTTGATCACAAGCATTTTTTTGTGGAGAGTTTGATCCTGGCTCAGGACGAACGCTGGCGGCGTGCTTAACACATGCAAGTCGAACGATGAAGTGGCACTTGTGTCATGGATTAGTGGCGA
>NZ_JANIJZ010000062.1:0-333 GCF_024580675.1 Brevibacterium sp. 50QC2O2 | reverse complement strand
TGCCGGCCGGTCTCTAACGGGTGCGCGTCTGGAACCGGCCTACCCCCATGTTGCCCTCGCCCTGGCGGACGGGGGTGTGTCGGTGGATCAGGCGCAGGCGGTGATCCGGGAGATCGAGAAGATCCCCACCCCGGTCCGGCATGTCCATCACGCCACGGCCGAACGGATGCTCGTGGACACGGTGCCGAGTGTTGATGTGGACCAGATTCGTGTGCTGGGTTCTCGGATCCGAGCCTATCTGGATCCTGATGGGCGTTTCGCGGAGGTTCCGCCGTTGGTTGATGAGTTTCATGTGACGGTGACACCTAGGAGGAATGGTGCGTGGAATCTGAC
>NZ_JANIJZ010000061.1:0-345 GCF_024580675.1 Brevibacterium sp. 50QC2O2 | reverse complement strand
GCCTCCCACCCAGCGTCTGGTGGGGTGGATAACACAAGAAACAAACACACCAACCACACCAGCCAACCCGACACCAGACTCACGCCTGACACCAGCCAGCCCATGGTTGGGCGACAAAATCACACACAGAAACACAGACCAAAAAATCTATGTTCTAGATGCTCACGTCCACTATTCACAAACCACACAACACCCACACACCCACCACCACCAGATCCACACGGACCCGACAGCCGGCAGGGGCGGCACCAGAACACACACCACCAAACAGTGGTCTGTTGTCCCAGAACCCCAACAGCATACTCAAACAATCAATCCCGCGATGTTCCACCCACGAGCAACCAC
>NZ_JANIJZ010000060.1:0-363 GCF_024580675.1 Brevibacterium sp. 50QC2O2 | reverse complement strand
TCGAGATGAGGTCTCCTTTAAGGTGTCCTAGAGATGATGGGGTTGATAGGCCAGATGTGGAAGACCGGTAACGGTTGGAGCTGACTGGTACTAATACACCGTTCACTCACCCAAAAACAACACGACTCGGTGGGACTGTGGTCTTGTCGGGGTGTGTGGTGGGTTGGGTAACACGAGTAACAACGAGTTTGAGCGTATAAGCATGCACAGCCCTGTGGGGTTGGTGTTCACGTCTACTAGTTTCACTGCACGATCCAGTCACGCATTTCTGTGTGTCCTGTGGTTTTGCGGTGGTGAGAGCGTTGGGGAAACGCCCGGTCCCTTTCCGAACCCGGAAGCTAAGCCCGATTGCGCTGATGGTAC
>NZ_JANIJZ010000006.1:0-201073 GCF_024580675.1 Brevibacterium sp. 50QC2O2 | reverse complement strand
ACCAGGTTGGGTTGCGAACCCACTACCAAGAGTCTGAAACTCCGGCACGCGAGCGGATGACGGGACTCGAACCCGCGACCCTCACCTTGGCAAGGTGATGCTCTACCAACTGAGCCACATCCGCATGATTGTGCCCGGGGTTTGAACCCCACGCGAGCGGATGACGGGACTCGAACCCGCGACCCTCACCTTGGCAAGGTGATGCTCTACCAACTGAGCCACATCCGCACTGTTCACACTGGCGTCGATGACTTCCGACACCATCGTGCGCGATACTGGGATCGAACCAGTGACCTCTTCCGTGTGAAGGAAGCGCGCTACCCCTGCGCCAATCGCGCATGATCGAATCATGCATATTCTATTATCACAGTGAATCTCTTCACCGTGCGCGATACTGGGATCGAACCAGTGACCTCTTCCGTGTCAGGGAAGCGCGCTACCGCTGCGCCAATCGCGCCCATGTTACACCGTAGGGCAACCGAGCGGATGACGGGACTCGAACCCGCGACCCTCACCTTGGCAAGGTGATGCTCTACCAACTGAGCCACATCCGCATGTCGTTCCGGCCGCCTTTCGGCTTGCCTCGCAACGAAATTAAACTCTATACGACGGTATCCGCACATGCCAAATCGTGTGGACATGACCCTGATCACAGAGATGCCGAAGGGTGGGCATTCAACGCGCAGGATCTCATCGACCGTCCACCGGATTCCCGGGAAACCACGACCGTGGACCAGTAAACTGCCGACTATGAGCACCGATGAGGCGACCACCCGCCCGGTCATCCCCCCTGCGGACACCCGCGTACCGGCACCGGCTTCCCCCACCGCGGCGCGCCCCACGCGCGGTGTGCCGGCCACACGGGCCCAGTGGTTCCGCGTCACCCGCCTGCATGCGCTGCGCACCCGGCGCCGGATCCACTCCAACCGACACGTCTCGCGGGTCTACCGTGTCAGCGTCGGTGTGGTGGGGGCACTCGTCATCGTCGCCGGCCTCATCATGGTCCCACTGCCCGGACCCGGCTGGCTCGTGGTCTTCTGCGGCATCGCGGTCATCGCCAGCGAGTTCGCCTGGGCGCACCGGTTGCTGTGCTGGGCGCGCCTGAAGCTCCATGTCTGGACGCGCTGGTTGGCAGCCCAACCCCGTTGGGTGGGTCTGCTGATCGGCACCGCCACGTGCGTGTGCGTGTGCGCCTGTGTCTGGGGTGTGCTGCGCCTGGCGGGGATCCCCGATTGGGTCCCCGCCCGGCTGGCCCACCTCACCCTGCTCGACTGAGTACCGGTGAGCCGACCCCGCGTGTTCAGGACTCCGCGTTGGCCAGCGCAGTCAGGCGCGAAAGGCAGCGCAGGTACTTCTTCTTGTATCCGCCGGCCAGCATCTCGGGGGTGAAAACCGCATCCAGCCGGGCTCCCGTGTTCTTGATCTCCACGGCGCGGTCGTACATCCGGTCCACCAGTGCCACGAAGCGCAGTGCGACATCCTGACTGGGGATCGTGGCGACATTCGACCAGGCCGCAGCCGTGACGGTGCCGAGCATACGCCCGTACCGTGATGGATGGACCTGTCGCAGGTGTTCCAACAGCGCCTCGAAATCGTCGACCGCGACCTCGCCGTCGACCGTGCCGACATAGTCGGACAGGCCCTGCGCATCCAGGGGTTCGGGCGGGGTGGGTGCGCCACGGTGGCGGTAATCATCGCCGTCGATCGAGAGGATTTCGAACTGATCGGCCATCGCCTGGATCTCGCGTAGGAAGTCCTGGGCTGCGAACCGTCCCTCCCCCAGCGCACCGGGCAGGGTGTTGGAGGTCGCGATGATCTTGACCCCGGCATCGGCGATCTCCCGCATCAGGCGGGTCATCATCATGGTGTCACCCGGATCGTCGAGTTCGAACTCGTCGATGCACACCAATCGCATCCCAGACAACACGGTCTTCGCCTGCTGGAATCCCAGGGCGCCGATCAGGTTCGTGTACTCGACGAAGGTACCGAAGGCAGCCGGCTTGTCGTTGGCGTGCCAGGCCGAGGCCAGCAGGTGGGTCTTGCCCACACCATAGCCGCCGTCGAGGTACACCCCGCGAACGGCCGGGGCCTTCTTACCGCCGAAGAGCCGGCCCAGCAGGCCGGGGCGCTTCGCGCCGGCACCGGTGAAATCGCTCAGCTTGTCCCGCGCAGCGCTCTGACTCGGCTGCGTCGGGTCCGGTCGGTAGGAGTCGAAGGAGACGTTCTCGAACTGCGGCGGGGGCACCAGCCCCGCCACCAGTTCGTCCGGGCTGACCCGGGGATTACGGTCGATCAGGTGCACAGTCGTAGAACTCACAAGCAACCAGTGTAGCCGGGGGCCCGACCACCGGATCCGCTAGGAGAAGTCAAAGCCCAGACGGCCCAGCTGTTTGGGATCCCGCTGCCAGTCCTTGGCGACCTTGACGTGGAGGTCCAGATAGATCGGCGTGCCCAGGATCGCCTCGATCTCCGAGCGCGCCTGTGACCCGATCTGCTTGAGCCGTGTGCCCCGCCGACCGATGATGATGGCCTTCTGGCTGTCGCGCTCCACATAGAGATTCACGTGCACGTCCCACAGGGGGCGGTCCTGGGGCCTGCCCTCGCGCGGGCCCATCTCCTCGACCTGCACAGCCAGGGAGTGCGGCAATTCGTCGCGTACCCCTTCGAGGGCGGCCTCCCTGACCAGCTCGGCCACGAGCACGGATTCGGGTTCATCGGTCAGGTCCCCGTCGGGGTACAGTGGCGGGCTGTCCGGCAGGTGTTCGGACAGCACCCGATCGACGGTATCGACCTGGAAGTCGCCCACGGCCGAGACCGGGACGATGTCGGCGAAGTCGTAGAGTTCACCGACGGCCAGCAGTGCTGCGCCGACCTCCTCCCGCGAGACCTTGTCGGTCTTGGTCACCAACGCGACCACCGGGGTGCGCCCGGCCACCTTCTTCAACTCCGCTGCGATATAGCGATCGCCGGGGCCGATCTTCTCATCGGCCGGCAGGCAGAACCCGATGACATCGACCTCGGACAACGTCATGGCCACCAGGTCGTTGAGCCTGGCCCCCAACAGGGTCCGTGGTTTGTGCAGCCCTGGCGTGTCCACCAATACGGTCTGATGATCCGGCCGGTGGACGATCCCGCGGATCGTGTGCCTGGTGGTCTGCGGTTTGGCCGAGGTGATGGCCACCTTGGCGCCGACCAGGGCATTCGTCAGGGTCGACTTGCCCGTATTGGGCCGTCCGACGAAACAGGCGAAGCCGGCCCGGAAGCCCTCGGGGACTTCGGCGAATAGGCTCATTGGTGTTGTCCTTCCTCGGTGTGTGCGGCCGGAGGTCCCACACGGGTGATGATGACGTGTTCGACGCGGTGGCGTCTGCCCTGTCCGGCCTCGGCGGTGATCCGCAGACCGGCGATCTGCGCCGTGGATCCGGCGATCGGCACCAGCCCGATGAGCGTCGTGAGCAGGCCGCCGACCGTGCTGACGTCCTCCTGATCGATGCGGACGTCGAAGAAGTCGGCCAGGTCCTCGATCTGCATGCGCACGGAAACGCGGAAGGTCCCGGGTTCGAGCTCTTCGATGTCGGCATCCTGATGGTCGTACTCGTCGTCGATCTCGCCGAAGATCTCCTCGACGATGTCCTCGATGGTCACGACCCCGGCGGTACCGCCGTATTCGTCGACGACGACCACCACGTGCCGGCTCTCGGCCTGCATCCGGTGCAGCAGCGCGTCGACGGCGACCGTGTCCGGGACGAAGGGGACCTGCCTGGCCAGCATCCAGGCCGGCTCGGCATCGTCCTCGGGATGGACGTGGACGCGCCTGACCACGTCCTTGAGGTAGAGCACCCCGCGCACATCGTCCATATCCTCGCCAATCACCGGGATCCGGGAGAAGCCCGAGCGCAGGAACAGGCTCAGCGCCCTGCGCAGCGGCGTTTCGGCGTCGAGCACGACCAGGTCGGTGCGCGGCACCATCACCTTGTAGGCCCTGGTGTCGCCCAGATTGAACACGCTTTCGATCATGTCGCGTTCATCGTCCTCGATGACGTTTCCGGCACTCGCCCGGTCGACCAGATCGCGCAGCTGGGACTCCGAGACGAAGGGACCGTCACGATAGACCCGATCGGGGGTGAGCATATTGCCCAGCCACACGAACACCCTGGCCACAGGCCCCAGCGCCCGGCGGAGTCCGAAGACGACTCCGGACAGGGCGAGGCTGACCTGCGTCGAGCGGCGCCGGCCGATCGTGCGCGGCGAGACCCCGGAGATCACGAACACCGCGATCGCAGCGGTCAGCACGCTGGCCAGCATCACCTCCCAGGCCTGCCCGAATGCACCCGTGTAGCCATAGACGATGAACACCGTGGCCCCGGCCTCGAAGAGCATCCGGGTGAAGATGAGCACATTGAGGTGGGTTGGCAGGTCGCCGAGGATCCGCAGGGTCCGGTCGGCGGCCCGGCTGCCCTCGGCGGCCAGGTCGGAGATCTCATGATGGCTGACCACGGAGAGCGCGGCGTCGACCGCCGCCAGGCAGGCCGCCAGGCCCAGCGCGCCCAGCGCCGCCAGGAAGAACCAGAGGATCGTCACCTAGTCCTCCGTGGGTTCCGGAATCGAGGTCCGGCCGGGTTCGCGTTCGGCGAACCAGGTCAACAGCAGTTGACGCTGATACCCGAACATCTCCGCCTTCTCCTGCGGCTGCGCGTGGTCAAACCCCATCAGGTGCAGCATCCCGTGAACGGTCAGCAGAAGGATCTCGTCCATCGTCGAGTGCCCGGCGGCCAGCGCCTGCCGGCGCGCCACCTCGGGATCGATGACGATATCGCCCAGCACTCCCTCGCCCTGTTCGCCGGGCCGCAGCTCGTCCATCGGGAACGACATCACATCGGTGGTGCCGGGCAGATCCATCCAGCGCATGTGCAGATCGGCCATCGCCGCATCGCCGATGAAGGTCACCGAGACGTCCACCAGCGGATTGATCCGCATCTGCGCCAGCACATGCGTGCACAGCCGGTGGACCTCGTCGAGGTCAACCGCGGAATCGGTCTCATTGGCCAGCTCGATGCTCATCGGCTTCTTCTCCCCTTGTTGCGCGGATGGTTCTCCCCCGGCGTGTGCGCCAGCGTCCAGTGGTCGTAGGCGTCCACGATCGCCGTCACCAGGCGGTGGCGCACGACGTCCTTGCTGGTCAGTTCCATGAAGGCGATGTCATCGACGCCGGAGAGGATGTCGCCGGCCGCGCGCAGCCCAGAGCGGGTGCCGCCCGGCAGGTCGACCTGCGAGGTGTCGCCCGTGATCACCATCGTCGAATTGAGGCCCAGCCGGGTCAGGAACATCTTCATCTGTTCGAAGGTGGTGTTCTGTGCCTCATCGAGGATGATGAAGGCGTCGTTGAGGGTGCGCCCTCGCATATAGGCCAGGGGCGCCACTTCGATGACCCCGGTGTCCAACAGCGTCTTGATGTGGTCGGGATCGATCATATTGTGCAGTGCATCGTAGAGCGGCCGCACATAGGGGTCGATCTTCTCGTCCAGGGAACCGGGCAGGAAGCCCAGGTGCTCCCCCGCCTCGACGGCCGGCCTGGTCAGGATGATCCGCGCCACCTCACGGTGCTGCAGAGCGGTGACGGCCATGGCCATGGCCAGATATGTCTTCCCGGTACCGGCCGGGCCGGTGCCGAAGGTGATCGTGTGGTTCCGGATCGCATTGACGTACTGGTGCTGGCCGAAGGTCTTGGGCCTGATCGACGTGCCCCGGTGGGACAGGATGTTCGCCCCCAGGACGTCGGCGCCTGCCGCGGGCTCGCCCCATAGGCGTTCCACGGTCTCCGGATCGTTCGGCTGGCCCGCCGCCGCGAGTTTGCGCATTTCACCCAGGACGCGGACCGCTGCGTCGACATTCGCCTGCGATCCGGTGACGGTCACGTCATGGCCACGGACATGGAACCGGGTGTCGCCGGCCAGGGCCTCGAGGCGACGCAGTCCCGCATCTGCTGGACCGAACATCGCGACGGGGTCGACCTGGGCTCCGATGCTCATGCGCACCGTGACGGCCTCGGCCGGAGTCTCCGTGGTGCTGGGGGTCGTGTCTGCTGACTGAGTGTGCAGGGGGTTGTCCTTCCTGATGAGCCCGCCGGATTCCGCGCCCAGTCTACCGGTCCCGGCCACGCCCGGAATCATGCCCAACGGCCCAGGGCGACCTGGGCGATGCCGAGTGCGACGGGTCCTGCGGTCGAGGCCCGCAGAATCGTCGTGCCCAGCAGCGCCGGCCGGGCTCCGGCCGCCTGCAGCGCGGCGAGCTCGGCATCGGAGATCCCGCCCTCGGGTCCGACGACGAAGACGATCCTCTCCAGGTCCTCGGGCAACTGTGCCAATACCCGCGGCAGGTGCTCCTGCGCTGTTTCGTGCAGCACGATGCAGGCATCGCCGGGCCCCAGCTTGCCGGCCAGCGAGGTGCCACGGACCAAGTCGTGCAGAACGGGGACCCTGGACCGGCGGGCCTGCAGGGTGGCCGCCCGGAGAGTGTTGAGCCACTTCGCATGGGACTTCGCGGCCTTCTTCGCCGGCCAGTCGACGATCGAGCGCTGGGCCGCCCACGGCACGACCTCGTCGACGCCGACCTCGCAGGCGGCCTCGATCCCGGCCAGATCGCGGTCGCCCTTGGCCAGGGCCTGGACCAGGACCAGTGCGGGGCGCGGGGCGGGCTCCTGCACACAGGTGCGAACCCGCAGGCTCAGTGCCTCCGGGCTCGCGGTCTCGATGACTCCGCTCAACCGCAGACCGGCGCCGTCGATGATGTCCACCTCAGCGCCGGGGCCGAGTTTGCGCACGCGCACGGCATGGCCGGCCACTTCCGGGCCGAAACCCAGCAGATCGCCGACGGCGCCCGGCTGGGCGAAGGTCGACAGGAAAACGGGAGCTGTCATGTGCGCGCCTCAGCGTCCGGCGAACTTGTCGCGCAGGCGGGAGAAGGGGCCCTTGGCGTGCTTCTCGGCACTGGCATCGACCAGGCCGGAGGCATCGTGCTCGCCGCGCATTCCGGCGAGGCGCTCGAGCAGCTCCCGCTGTTCCTCGGTGACCTTCTGCGGAGTCTGCACCAGAATCGTCAGGACCAGATCGCCGCGGCTGTTACGGCGCAGCCGGGTTGCGCCCAGGCCGGCCAGCCGGGTCTGCGTGCCCGATTGGGTGCCGGCCTCGATGTCGACCTCGCGCGGCCCGTCGAAGGTGTCCACCGTGACGCTTGTGCCCAGGGCCGCTGCCGTCATCGGCACCCGCAGGGTAGCGCGCAGATTATCGCCATCACGGCTGAACACGGGGTCCTCGGCGACGGCGACCTCCAGGTGCAGATCCGCCGCGGGGCCGCCCCATGGCCCGACCTCGCCCTGCCCGGTCAACAGGATCCGGGTGCCCTCGCGGACTCCACCGGGGATCTTGACGCTGAGCGTGCGCTCGGTGCGCACACGGCCCTCGCCATGGCAGGAATTGCACGGATCGGGGATCACGGTGCCGAAACCCTGGCAGTTCGAGCACGGCTGGTTCGTCACCATATTGCCCAGCAGGGTGCGGGTCGTCTGGCGCACGGAGCCCTGCCCGTGGCACAGCGAGCAGGTGTCGTAGTCGGTACCGGGGCGGCAGCCGGAGCCGTCGCAGGTCTCGCACCGGGCCGCGGTCGAAATCGACAGTTCCTCGGTCCCCCCGAACACCGCGGTGCGCAGGTCGATCTGCAGGTCGACCAGGGCGTCCTGACCGCGCTGCGCGCGCGGGATCGGGCCACGGCCGGCTCCTGCTCCCCCACCGAAGAAGGTCTCGAAGATATCGCCGAAGCCCCCGAAGCCGGCGCCGCCGAAACCACCGGCCGCCTGGCCGTACTCGCCACCGCCGTTATCGTAGTTGCTGCGCTTGACCGGATCGGAGAGCACCTCGTAGGCCACGGAGACCTGTTTGAACTCCTCTTCGTGTCCGGGGTTGACGTCCGGGTGGAGCTTGCGCGCCAACTTCCGGTAGGCCTTCTTGATCTCCTCGGGCGCCGCGTCGCGCGCCACGCCCAAGGTCTCATAGTGATCGCTCACGTGTTTCCTTCGTCTTGAGTCGTATCGGATGCTTGTCTCCGCGCCCGCCTAGTCGGACAGGATCACGGATACGTACTTGGCGACCGCGCGCACCGCGGCCATCGTGGTCGGGTAATCCATTCTGGTGGGGCCGAGCACCGCCAGCCTGGCCCCGGCTTCCGGCCCCCCATAGGGACTGGCGATCACGGAGGTCGAGGAGAAGGACTCCAGGTCGTTCTCATGACCGATCCGCACCGCCACGGGTTCGGAATCCTGGGCCATCGAGGACAGCAGCCGCAGGAGCACGACCTGCTCCTCGAAGGCGTCGAGCAGCGGGGCGATCTGCGAGAAGAACTCGCCGCCGGCGCGCGCCAGGTTGGCGGTGCCCGCCATCAACAGACGGTCCTGCCTGCCGAGTCGGGCCAGGTCCTTGAGCACCTCGGCGAGCCGGGCGCCGGCCGCTGCGTGCTCGGCGGGCACCTGGAGGTCGTCCAGGGCTGTGTCGATCCGGGCCAGCCGGACCCCGCGCAGCGCCCGATTGACACCATCGCGCAGAGCCGTGGGATCCACCGGCACCACGTCATCGCCCAAGTCGACCACGCGCTGTTCGACCTGGCCGGAATCCGTGATGAGGACCGCCAGCAGGCGGCCCGGAGTCAATTCGACCAGTTCGACGTGGCGCACCCGGGTCTGCGAGGCCGTCGGGTACTGGACGAGCGCGACCTGGTGGGTCAGCCCCGAGAGCAGCCGAACGGTGCGCTCGAGCATATCGTCGATGTCGACCGGTGCCTGGAGAACCCGGGAGATGGCACGGCGTTCGGCCGTCGACAGGGGCTTGACGTCGTCGAGTCTGTCGACGAACACGCGGTAGCCCTTATCGGTGGGAATCCGGCCGGCCGAGGTGTGGGGCTGGGCGATCAGACCGTCCTGTTCGAGCGCTGCCATGTCATTGCGAATAGTGGCCGGGGACACCCTCAACCCGTGCCGGTCCACCAGCGCCTTCGAGCCCACCGGTTCATTGGTCGCCACGTAGTCCTCGATGATCGCCCGCAATACCCGATTCCTGCGGTCGTCGTTCACGGCCCCTCCTCAACTGACACGGTGTCGGCGGCTGCGTCCCCCACATTGGCACTCGAACACCCGGAGTGCCAATTCTACGCCGCGGACCCTGCGGGCCAAAATATCGTCGCTCACATCGGGTGGCTCCCACACCCGAACGGGGAACCGAGCTAGATTGGTGGGGTGACATTCACCGATCCCTATGGCCGCGATGTGCTCTCCGGAGGCCGCAGCGCCCACCGCAGGCCGAGTTCCCAAAAGGTGCCCGCCGACCCCGGCCTGGTCGTCGAGGAGGTCGCCACCGGTTTCGTCGGCGCGATACTGCAGGTGCAGAAAGCCCCCGGGGGCTTCTCCGTGGTGCTCGAGGACCGCATGGGCACGCGGCGCGCCTTCGAACTGGGCGCAGGCTTCTGGATCGACGGCCGTCCGGTCGAATTAACCCGGCCCAAGCACAGGGGACCCGAATACAGGATCGGTGCCGATGGCGCACCGGGAGCGCGCCGGACCCAGGCGGGGCCCCCTCCGGGGCGGACCGCCTCCGGGTCGATCGCAGTACCCGAGAGCCCCGCCCGTGTGGCCAGGCCCAGCCGGATCTGGGTCGAGGGAAAGCACGATGCCGAACTGGTGGAGAAGATCTGGGGCGAGGACCTGCGCTATGAGGGCGTGGTCGTCGAACCCCTGGGCGGCCTCGACGTGCTCGCCGAGCGGCTCGCCGAGTTCCGGCCCGATGCGCAGCACCGGGTCGGAGTGCTGGCCGACCACGTGGTCAGCGGCTCGAAGGAGTCCAGAATCGCCGCCGAGGTCATGTCCCACCGCGCCTACTCCGGCAGCGTCCACATCATCGGTCACCCGTTCATCGACATCTGGGCCGCCGTCAAACCCGCGGTGGTCGGCATCCGGGCCTGGCCCGAGGTCCCCAGGGGCGAGGACTGGAAACTGGGCACCCTGGCCCGGATCGGCTGGCCCCACGCCGACCACCGCGATACGGCCAGGGCCTGGGCGAGGATCCTGCGCAGTGTGAGCACCATGGGAGATGTCGATCCCGCGCTGTCCGGCCGGGTCGAGGAACTCATCGACTTCGTCACAGTCGGGCACTCCTGAACACGCGCCCCGACCTTGGAAAAGGCTTTGAATAGCACTCGTAGCGCCGGATTTGCCAAACCCCATGTGGTACCCGGCGTGGTGCGCCGGGTAGGGTGTGCTCAGTACGACACCGTCCCGCAGCCGATTCGAGGAGGAAGACCATGAGTCAGGACCCCCACAACGAACAGCCCGAGCAGAACGCTCTCGGACAGAACTACGGACAGGGATACGGGCAGAACCCGGATTACGCCCAGAATCCGCAACAGAACTACGGCCAGCCGGGCTATGGACAGCCCGGCGCCCAGTCCTACTACCAGCCGGGCCAGCAGCCCTTCACCGGCCCGCAGGCCTCGACCCAGTTGCCCGAGGGCGTCTACGGCGAGGGCTCCGAGGCCTTCTGGCGGGCCAGCCCGAACGATCGCACCACAAGCCTGTGGGTTGGGATCGGACAATTGTTGACCGGCTGGATCGTGCCCCTCATCCTCTTCCTTGTAAAGAAAGATGAGTCAGCATTCGTCAGGGAACACAGCAGGCAGGCGCTGAATTTCGGGATCACCATTGTCATTGCCAATGCTGCAATCTCCA
Source organism: Brevibacterium sp. 50QC2O2 (assembly GCF_024580675.1). Classification (NCBI taxonomy): domain Bacteria; kingdom Bacillati; phylum Actinomycetota; class Actinomycetes; order Micrococcales; family Brevibacteriaceae; genus Brevibacterium; species Brevibacterium sp. 50QC2O2. The sequence goes on along the minus strand of NZ_JANIJZ010000006.1, from coordinate 190,308 downwards.
TCATCACAGTGGTCACATTCGGCATCGGTGGGATTCTCTACTTCGCAACAGCAATCGTGCAGATCGTCTTCGGCATTCTGCAGGCTGTTGCCGCCAACAAGGGCCAGGGATACCGTTACCCCATGACCATCCAGTTCATCAAGTGAACGCACCGCGAGTGTGAGCCGCACCTGCGCAACCGAGGGCCCCGGAGTAATCACTCCGGGGCCCTCGGTGTTCTGTGCCGGGGCCGCCGCATGGCGTTCAGATCAGCAGATCGCTCAATTCCCTGACCATGTAGTCGGCCATCAGGCGCCCGGAGACAGTGGGCGCGAACCAGATCGGATCGTCCTCCAACAGACCCATCCGCTCGAACCGGTTCAGGTACGCCGTGGCCCCATCCGGCAGCGAATCGCGCCGCAGGCCATGTTCGATCCGCGCTGCCAGCATGATCCGCTCGACTTCCCGGGTGTCCGGTCCGAGGACTTCCCGGCCCACTGCCGGGGACTGGCCCGCTGCCAGCCGGGCCGCCCAGGCACGCGGATGCTTCGCGTTCCAGAATCGGGTGCCGCCCACATGCGAATGGGCGCCGGCGCCGAACCCCCACCAGTCGCCCTCCTGCCAATAGGCGAGGTTGTGCCTGCAGCGGGTATCCGGGCCAGTAGAAAAATTGCTGACCTCGTACCAGTGCAGTCCAGCGGCCGCGAACAGCGCGTCCGCCAGTTCGTACTTATCGGCCAGATCGTCCTCATCGGGCATCGGGAGTTCTCCACGGCGCACCTGCGACCCCATCTTGGTGCCGGGCTCCACGATCAGCGAGTACGCCGAAATATGGTCGGGCTCGTTGGCCAGGGCGACTTCCACAGAGCGCCGCCAGTCTTCCAGTGACTCCCCCGGGGTGCCGTAGATCAGGTCGAGGCTGACCTGCAGGCCGGCGGCCTTGATCCACTGCACGACCTCGGGAATGCGCCGCGGATCGTGGGTCCGATCCAGGGTCTCCAGCACGTGCGGCACCGCCGATTGCATGCCCAGGGAGATCCGGGTGAAACCCGCGGCGGCCAGGGTGTCGATGTACGCAGGTGTCAGGGTGTCGGGGTTGGCCTCGGTGGTGACCTCGGCCCCGGCGGCCAGGGGCCAGCGCTCCTGCAGGTTCTGCAGCACGCCGGCCAGCACCTCGGCCGCCAGCAGGGTGGGCGTGCCGCCGCCGAAGAACACGGTGTCCAGGGGCCGCCTCGCCACCCCCGCCCGGTTGAGCACTCCTGCGGCAAGGTCCATTTCCGCGGCGATCCCCGCCCGGAAGTCCTCCCGGTTCGCACCGGGGCCCAGATCCGTCGAGGTATAGGTGTTGAAATCGCAGTACCCGCAGCGCACGCGGCAGTAGGGCACGTGGACGTAGGCGCTCCAGGTCCGTTGTGCACTGCCCTGTGCCACGCCGGCGGGCAGAGCGCCCGTGAGCGGCGGGATGTCGCCGATGGGCTGGGCCGGCACCCTACTTGTCCTTGCCCTTGCCGTCCTTGGAGCCGCCGCCATCGGAGGACAGGGCTGCGATGAAGGCCTCCTGCGGGACCTCGACGGAACCCACCATCTTCATCCGCTTCTTGCCCGCCTTCTGCTTCTCCAACAGCTTGCGCTTACGGCTGATATCGCCGCCGTAGCACTTCGAGAGCACGTCCTTGCGCATAGCCCTGATGGTCTCGCGCGCGATGATGCGCGAGCCGATGGCCGCCTGGATCGGCACTTCGAACTGCTGGCGCGGGATCAGGCCGCGCAGCTTCCCGGCCATCTCCACCCCGTAGGCATAGGCCTTGTCCTTGTGCACGATCGCGGAGAACGCGTCCACTGCGTCCCCGTGCAGCAGGATGTCGACCTTCACCAGGTCCGCTGCGGCCTGGCCGTCGTCGTTGTAGTCCAGCGAGGCGTAGCCCTTGGTCCGGGATTTGAGCTGGTCGAAGAAGTCGAAGACGATTTCGGCCAGCGGCATCCGGTAGCGCAATTCGACACGGTCCTCGGACAGGTAGTCCATCCCCTGCATCTGTCCGCGCTTGGACTGACACAGCTCCATCACGGCGCCCACGAACTCGCTGGGGGTCAGGATCGTGGCCTTGACCATGGGTTCGCGGACCTCTTTGATCTTGCCGTCGGGATACTCGCTGGGGTTCGTGACCTCGCGGGCACTGCCGTCCTCCAGCGTCACCTGATAGACCACGGATGGGGCCGTGGCGATGAGGTCGAGGCCGAATTCCCGCTCCAGCCGCTCCCGGATGATCTCCAGGTGCAGCAGGCCCAGGAAACCACAGCGGAAGCCGAAGCCCAGGGCGGCCGAGGTCTCCGGTTCGTAGACCAGGGCGGCATCGTTGAGCTTGAGCTTGTCAAGGGCATCGCGCAGGTCCGGATAGTCCGAACCGTCGATCGGGAACAACCCGGAGAACACCATCGGTTTGGGATCCCGGTAGCCGCCGAGGGCCTCTTCTGCGGGCTTGCGCGCATTCGTCACGGTATCGCCCACGCGGGACTGGCGGACGTCCTTGACGCCGGTGATGAGGTAACCGACCTCGCCCACGCCCAGTCCATCCGAGGGGTGAGGCTCCGGGGTCGAGGCGCCGATCTCCAGCAGTTCGTGGGTGGCGCCGGTGGAGAGCATTTCGATCTTCTCGCGCGGGGCCAACTTGCCATCGACCACGCGGACGTAGGTGACGACCCCGCGGTAGGTGTCGTAGACGGAGTCGAAGATCATCGCCCGGGCCGGCGCATCGGGGTCGCCCACCGGCGCGGGGACCTCGCCGACGATCTTGTCGAGCACCGCGTCCACGCCCTCGCCGGTCTTACCGGACACGCGCAGGCAGTCCTCGGGCTCGCAGCCGATCAGATTGGCCAGTTCCTCCGCGTACTTCTCCGGCTGCGCCGCCGGCAGGTCGATCTTGTTGAGCACGGGGATGATCGCCAGATCGTTCTCCAGCGCCAGATACAGATTCGCCAGGGTCTGGGCCTCGATACCCTGTGCCGCGTCGACCAGCAGCAGAGTGCCCTCGCAGGCGGCCAACGAGCGGGAGACCTCATAGGTGAAGTCGACGTGACCGGGGGTGTCGATCATGTTCAGCGCGTACGGGGTGCCGTCGACCTCCCATGGCATGCGAACGGCTTGGGATTTGATCGTGATGCCGCGTTCACGTTCGATGTCCATCCGGTCCAGGTACTGCGCGCGCATATCGCGGGGCTTGACGACGCCGGTGATCTGCAACATCCGGTCGGCCAGGGTCGACTTCCCGTGATCGATATGGGCGATGATGCAGAAATTGCGAATCAGTTCGCTGGGCGTGGCGGCGACGCGAATTCGCGCGGCTGACGCCTCACTCACCTGGGGCATGTGGCGTTCATTCCTTTACTCGATGGGACATCCCATTGTTTCACGAACCGGGTGCGCACACATAACCTTGAGGACATGGATTGGAAGAAGCTAGGGAATCGACTGCTGCGCGCCGGGGCCAAGGAGGGCGTCAAGCTCGCCAGGAAGGCGCTCGAGGATCCGAAGACCCGCCAAAGCGTCGCGGGCCTGCTCACCGGACCCGCTCGCGACACCGACAAGGACACCCGTGGGGACACCAGTTCCAAGCCCCCGCGCGCCGCGCAGCAGAACACAGGACGGACTACCCCCGCGGTCACCGGGCGCGAGGATTATCAGAGTGGTCGGACCGCGCAGCGCTCCGCTCCCAAACAGGGCTTCCCGCACCGCCCGTCCGGGGGCTACCCTGGTGATTTCACCGGTACGGTCAAGCCCCAGTACGCCCCCGACCTGGACGGCGACGCCGATCCCGGCGAGGTCGTGTGGGCCTGGGTGCCCTTCGAAGAGGACCCTGGACAGGGCAAGGACCGTCCGGTGTTGATCGTCGGCCACGACGGACGCTGGCTGCTGGGCCTCATGCTCTCGAGCAAGGACCACGTGCCCGGCGGGGTCGGCGACATCGACGAGACCCGCAACGCCCGCTGGCTCAATGTGGGCGCGGGCGATTGGGACGCGCAGCGGCGGCCTTCGGAGATCCGGCTCGATCGGATCATCCGGATCAGTCCATCCGGGGTGCGCAGGGAGGGCGCCATCCTCCCGATGGAGCTCTACTCGCTGGTTGCCAAGAACATCGAATGAGCGGCCGCGGCGCTAGTCGCGCACAGCACATCCACTGAGCCCTGCGCAGCCGGTCCGCCATGTAGAATAGGTGATTGTGTATCCGCCAAGGCGTGTGTCTCGCCGTGGTCGGGCGGAACCACCCCGGTACGTCTGGGGCCGTTGTGTTTCCCCGCAGCGGGCCCGCGCAGTCGTCCGGGAGCCCTCACGACCAAATGTAAGCCGATAAGCAAAGGTACTAAATTGGCAAATATCAAGTCCCAGATGAAGCGGATCCGCACGAACGAAAAGGCCCGCCTGCGCAACAAGTCCGTGCGCAGCGAGGTCCGTTCCGCCATCCGCGCCGTCCGTGAGAACATCACTGCCGGTAAGAAGGACGAGGCACAGGCCACTCTCCAGGTTGCTTCGCGCAAGCTGGACAAGGCCGTTTCCAAGGGTGTGCTGCACAAGAACAATGCGGCCAACCACAAGTCGAAGCTGGCCAAGCAGGTCAACGCCCTCTGATCGTTGATCCGCTGAACAGCTGTTCGGCCCATGGGGGTTCGACCCCTGGAGACCATCGGCGCCGTCACTTCGGGTGACGGCGCCGATGTGGTTTCACCGTCGGGTCCGCGCCAGCTGGGAGACCCTGAACACCAGCCGTTCGACCGCATACACGGGGTCGCGACCACCGCCCTTGACGGCTTCGTCGGCGGCTGCCGCATGCAGGATCGCCTCCCCCAGCGCCACTTGGTTCCACGAGCGCAGGTCCCGCTTGGCCCGATCGATCTGCCAGGGCGCCATCTTCAGTTCCGCCGCGTTCTCCCCCACCGAACCGCTGAGCCCCTGGACCTTCGCCAACTGACGCAGTTTGAGCGCCACCGCGGCGACGATCGGCACGGCATCTGTGCCGGTGGCCAGGGCGTGGCGCACCAGGGTCAGGGCCTCGGCGGTGTGGCCGGCCACCGTGGCATCGGCGACCTTGAACCCCGTGGCCTCCACCCGCCCGCCGTAGTATTTATCGACCAGTTCGGTCGTGATGACGCCATCGGTATCGGCCACCAACTGGTCGATCCCGGCGTCCAGTTCGCTCAGGTCGGATCCGGTGGCCACCAGCAGGGCCTCGAGCGCCTGGGGGTCGATCTTGCGCCCGGCCCTGGTGAACTCCCTGGCCGCGAAGTCGTGTTTGTCCTTCTCCGTCTTGACCGCCAGCGCGTCGACGGCGGGATACCCGGCACGTTCCAGGGCCTTCGTGAGCTTCGCCCCACGGTTGCCGCCGGAGTGTTTGAGGATGAGCACCGCGTCCTCGTTGACATCGTCGAGATAGGCCAGGGCGTCGGTCAGGAACGCGTCCGACATCCCCGCCAGATTGTCGACGATGACGAGCTTGTCCGCGGAGAACAGCGAGGGCGCACAGGCCTGCAGCAGATCCCCGCGTTCGTACCTGGCCGCATCCAGCCGGGTCGTCTCGAAATCCCCCTGTTTGCGCACGGCGCCCACCAGACGGTCCTGAGCTTTGCGCACCAGCACCGCTTCCGGACCCGAGATCAGGATCACGGGCGCCGGCTTCGCCTTCTGCCAGGGAATCAGGTTCGATTTCTTCGCGGATCTCGCATTCTTCGCTGCCACATACCCAAGCGTAGTGCCATGGCCGGACACGCCCGTCATCCCCCACAACCACGGGTTCCCCGCAGGCCACCGTCGACGTCGAGGACGATCGTGCCGCACACGTCGGTGCGCAGCACCGGAACCTGTCCGAAGGCCTCCAGCGCGGCCCGGGTCGGATGGCCGTAGCGGTTCTCCCCCACCGAGACCACGCCGGCGGCCGGACCCGCCCCTGCGAAGAAGCCCGGATCGATATCGGCCGATCCGTGGTGTGGGGCGATGAGGACGTCCACCCGCCCGAAGGTGCCGGCGAGACGACGCTGTTGAGCGGCTCCGATATCGCCGGGGACCAGTACGGTGCGGTCGGCCACCATGATCAGGAAGACCAGGGACTCGGCGTTTCCGTCGGCCACTCGGCCGTCGGCTGCCGCGACGGTGCTGTCGGGACGCGGCCATAGGACCCGCCAGGATACCTCGGTGCCGGGCAGCGAGAACGCGGCACCGGCGCGCAGCGGCTGTGCCGACCGTCCGGTGATCGCCTCGGCACGGCGGGCGCGGTCATCGTCGGCCAGGGGCGCGCTGATCCACAGTGCTTCCACCGTGCGCCCCCTGACCGCGCCCGACAGCCCCTGCACGTGATCCGCATCGAAATGTGAGAGGGCGACCCAGACGTACTCGGCCCGCAAATCGCGCAAGCAGGAGTCGACTGCGGCGGGGTCGCGCCCGGCGTCGATCAACAGAACCCGGCCGGGGCCCAACGAGACCGCGGTGGCGCTGCCCTGACCGACATCGCAGACTGCCACCGTCCAGTGTCCGAGCTGGGCCCGGGGCGCCAGCGGGAGCACCAGGCCGGCAACCAGCGCCGCCGCTGCCACGGGCAGGCTCCAGCGCCACAGCCGCAGCCTGCGGAGACAGGCTGCGGCGAAGGCCGCAGTGATCAGTCCGGCCAGTGCCAGGCCCAGGGCACCCGCCGGCCAGGGCAGCACGGCCCCTGGCAGCTCCGCACCGATCCGGGCGAGTTCGGCGATCCACCAGGACGGCAACGCGCCCAACTGGGCCAGCGCCCGCCCACACCAGTCGATGCCAGGCAGCACACCGGAACCGAGGCCGCAGACCAGCGCGCCGAGCCCCAGAATAGTCGCAGGGGCCACCGCGGGCCCCGCCAGCAGATTCGCCACGACCGACCATGCGCTGGGTGCCGAACCCAGGGCCACGAGCACCGGCAGCACCGCTATCTGCGCGCACAGTGGAACGGCCAGTGCCGCGGCAACCGGAAGCGGCAGGTGGGCCCGGCGCAGGGCGTCCGTAACGGGCCGGCCCAGCACGATCAGGCCCGCGGTGGCAGCAGCGGAGAGGATGAAGCCCGCACTGACGGCCAGTTGTGGAGCGACGATGACGAGGACGAGCAGGGCGGTGCAGAGCACGGCAGGGGTATTGCGGCCGGTCTTCCGGGCCAGGGCCAGGGTGCCGGCCAACCCCATGGCGGCCGCGCGGAGGGCCGATGGTTCCGGTCCGACGATGAAGACGTAGGCCAGGCCGATGGCAGTGGAGACGGCCAGAATCGCGCCCCTGCGCCGGGTCAGGTGGCGTAGGACCCAGACCGCGGTAACCGTGATGAGGGTGATGTTGGCCCCGCTGACGGCCATAACATGGCTCAAGGAGACGATCTTCATCTGTTCGGCCAGCAGTTCGTCGACCGCAGCGGTATCGCCGATCACGAGGCCAGGCAGCAGGCGGGTGCCGGCGTGCCCGGTACCCGCGGCATCCGCCAGGAAACTGCGCAAGTGCGCGCGCAGACGCCAGGGAGCACCGGGCGGACCGAGGGTGGCGGGCCGGTTGTCGGTGAATGCCGTAATGCGCGGCCCGGCTGTCTTCAGGTCGGCGTCGAGCATGATGCGGCTGCCCGCCGGCGGGAGTCCGGCACGGCTCAGAATCTCCAGTGAACCACGCGGGGTGTGAACCGATCCCCGGTGCATACCGCCGGGCGTCTGCACGGGGTCGGACACGATGAGGGCCTCGCCCCGGTAGTGGTCGTCACCTGTCGGCATGGCGAACAGGTGGGCCGCGACGAGACCCGCGGCCAGCGACGCCAGCAAACAGGTGGAGGCCGCCCACGCCGCCGGACGGGTCCGCCGCCGGCGGAGTGCGAGCGCGGCCAGGATCGCACAGACCACGGCGAGCAGAGCGGTGTGGCGAGGGTTCCCCGGTACTGCCGCCGCCGACCAGGCGGCCGCGGTAGCCACCAGGAGGCGCCAGGTGGCCGCCCTGTGCAGGAGCGCCGCGCTCAGCCGTCCGCCGGCGGAGTCCGGGTCCCGGGGTGCGTGACGCCGTCTCATATCCGGGCGCGGTCCTTGAGCCCCTCGACTGTCTTCTGACCGATGCCGGAGACCTCGGTGAGTTGGTCCACACTCGTGAAGGGGCCGTGTTCCTCGCGGTGGGCGACGATCGCTGCGGCGGTCACGGGTCCGATGCCGGGGAGCGCCTCGAGCTCCGCTGCTCCCGCTTTGTTGATGTCGACGCTACTGTTGTTCTGCGTGCCGGGTACCGCGCTGTTCTCCGCACGGCCGGTCGGCGGCGGCCCGCGGGGTGTGACGACGATCTGTTCCCCGTCCACGAGGATGCGGGCCTGGTTGATGGAGGCCTCATCGGCTTTCTTCGTCATCCCTCCGCAGGCCCGCAGGGCTTCGGCCACGCGCGCCCCGGCTGCCAGTTCGACCACACCGGGCCGGGCCACCTCGCCGACGATGTGGACGGTCACCGCACCGGCCCGGCCGGCCGTGGGCCCGGCTGTGGAGGTCGCGATCGGGGCCGGCGCCTCCGCAGTGGTCTGTGGCGGGGCGTTGAGGTACCGCAACAGGAGCAGCCCGATGACGGCGGCGAGGACCAGCGCGCCGATGAGGAGGAGCACCCGACGGCTGGGGACGGGGCGGGTGGCGGGCAGGAGGTCCGCGAGTTCCGGATCCTCGTCGGCCGGGTCCCAACCATCGCGGCGGGTGCGGCCCAGCAGGCTGGAGATGCGGTCTTCGGGCGATCGTGACATGCCGCAACGCTAGATCCGTGGATTCCGGCCCGCCAGGACGCCCGGTGCGCCTGTGGACGCCCGGGAGTTGTCAACAGTCCGGTGATGCGCTGTTGCACCCTCCTGTGACCTGCGGTGGGTCCGGTGCTCAGGGCAGGGTCTGGACGATGATCCCGGTGGTTCCCGGCCCCACATGGGCGGTGATGACGGTGGACAGGATCTCCTCGCGCACGCGCGTGCCTGTCGGGAGTTCGGCTTCGTCCACAAGCTCGCGCAGCCGGGTGAAGCCCGCACCGGCCTCTGCTGCACTCGCCTCCGCGTGCAGGAGGACGCATTCGATTCGGCCACCGCCTGCGGCGAGTTCGCGCGCCCGCCCGACGGCCGAGTCCACCAGGCGGGCGATCGCCCGGGAACTGGTGCGCACCCGGGCCAGCGGGGTGACTTCGCCGGCGTCCAGGGTCAGGACGGGCACGATGGACAGCGCCCGGCCCAGCAGACTGGCCGCCCGGCCGATCCGCCCGCCGGCTCGCAGGTACTCAAGCGAAGCGGGCACGAAGTAGGCGCTCGTCTCCTCCGCACACCAATCGCGCAGGGTTCGTTCCAACACGGAGGCCCCGGTGTGTCGACCGGCCACCGCAATCGCCACGGCTCCGGCCAGACCGGCCGCGGCGGTCTGCGAGTCCACCACGACGACGGGGACCTCGCCGGCGGCGCCGGTGGTGCTGCTCGCGGCGGTATGGGTGCCGGAGAGCCTGGCCGAGAGGGTGAGCACGACGATGGCCTCGGACCCGGCTCGCACGAGTTCGCGGTATGCCTGTGCGAAGGCCGCCGCAGGAGGCTGCGATGTCGTCACGCGGGCCCCCGAGGCCATCGCGGTCGTGATGTCGTGGGCGCTCCACTGCCGGTCCGGGCGCTCGACTCCGGCCACGGCAACGGTCAGGTCCACTATGCGCAGGCGCCCGTCGAGCTCTGCGGTGAAGGTCTCCACCTGTTCCTCGCTCAGGCGGGCTGTCGAGTCGACGACCAATCCCAGTTTCTGCATGGTGCCCAGCCTAGTCCGGAATTCCCCGGCTTTACGGCAGGCCGGGCACGGCTGCGCGTCGTTCCTTGGATACGCTGGTGGGGTGAAGACCCTCTTGGATTACCTCGTCAATTCCCCGACTGCGGCCGTGTCCGGTGTACTCGGCATAGCGGGCGTCGTCGTGGCCCTCATTCCCGGGCTGCACTCCTGGGCCTGGTTGTTCCTCCTGGTACTGGCGCTGCTGCTCCTGGCCGGTCTATTCGCCTTGGCGGGCGAATGGCGCAGGACACAGGCCAAGATCGACGATCTGCACACCGAGCTGGCCACGGCACGCGCGCAGATCGGCGGGTTGACGGCCGTCAGCTCCCCGGAGGACGACGAACAGATGGATCAGGCCCCGGCCCGGGAGATTCTGGGGCTGCTGCCGACTAGTGGCGGGATCATCGAGCACCTGCGGATCCAATCGGGTCCCTCGGGCTTCACGACGGCAGAGCTGGCCCCGGTGCGCACCCTGGTCGACGATTACACGAAGACGGCGTTCAGCACGCACGCGCTGCACGCGGCGTTCATGGAACTCTATCGGTGTTCGGCGGCCCTCTTGGCGTGGATCGACAAGCAGACGAAGTCGACCGAGGACGGACTCGAGCTCATCCCCGGTGATCAACGCGATGGCGGCTGGCGGGAGTTCGCGCAGGTCCGGACCCGCGGGGCGGATCTGGCCGGTGATTTCCTCGCTGCGCGACAGGCCTTCGAGACCGCCGCGCTGGAAGCCGAGGTCCTCTAGAACCTGATCCACCAGTTGTCCCCCGGACACACCGGGGGGCGGCGTTTGTGCACCGTGTTCTGGAACCTGATTTCAAGGGCCTCGGTGACCGCATCGGCCACGGGGGCGCCTTCGAGGAAGTCGTCGATCTGCGCATAGGTCAGGCCCAGGGCCTCCTCATCGGGCTGACCAGGGGCACCGTCGAGCAGATCGCCGGTGGGTTCCTTGACCCACAGGCGCTCCGGGGCGCCCAGGTGCTCGAGCAGGCTGCGACCCTGGCGTTTGTCCAGTCCCGCGAGCGGGCTGACGTCGGATCCACCGTCACCGTGCTTCGTGAAGAAGCCGGTCACCGCCTCGGCGGCATGCCCTGTGCCCACGACCAGGAGGTTGTGCTCGCCGGCCAGTGCGTAGAGCGCCACCATGCGCATTCTGGCCTTGACATTGCCCTTGGTGAAATCGCTCATGGCCGTGCCCACGCTATCCGCGAACTCGGCGGACAGTCCGTCTACGGCGCCTGCGACGTTGAATGCCAGCTGCTGGTCGGGCCGGATGAAGTCCAGGGCGGTGCGCGCGTCGTCCTCATCGGCCTGGACCCGGTAGGGCAGGCGGACCGCCAGGAGAGCGGCGTCTTCGCCGCGCCTGCGCAATTCCTCTGCCGCCAGCTGGCACAGACGTCCGGTCAGGGCGGAGTCCTGCCCGCCGGAGACGCCGACGACGAAGCCCCGTGCACCGGTCGTCAGGCAGTACTCGACGAGGAACTGCACGCGGTGCGCCACCTCGAGCGCCGGATCTATCCGGGGCCGGACACCCAACAGCGAGCGGATCTCTGCTGCGGAAAAACTCATGCTCTTACGATATCCGCGTTCTGTATCCCAAATGTTTCCCATGCTGTGATCTTTGGCACAGGAAGTGTTCATCCTCTGTTCATCTACGCAGCAGGGCACCCCCGGCGGGCATAGTCCCGCCGGCGGTGCCCCTGTGAACGTGCTGCCGATCAGGCCTCTGGAACGATGTTGACCAGCTTCGGTGCGCGCACGATCACCTTGCGCACCCCGGCACCGGCCAGGGCCCGCAGCGCGCCCTTGGACTCCAGGGCCAGCGCTTCAAGTTCCTCGGCGCTGATATCCGGAGACACCTCGAGCCGATCGCGTACCTTGCCCTTGACCTGGACCACGGCGGTCACGGTCTCGGCGACCAGGTAGGCCTCATCGTAGACGGGGTACGGCGCATACACGACCGAGTCCGCATGTCCCAGCCGATGCCACAGCTCTTCCGCCAGGTGCGGGGCCAGCGGACCGAGCATGGTGATCAGCGGTTCCAGCGCCTCGCGCGGGGCGCTGCCCGCCTTGGTCAGATGGTTGACCAGCACGATCAGCTTGGCCACGACGGTGTTGAACCGGAAGGCGTCCATATCCTCGCGAACGCCCTTAATCGTCGCGTGCAGGACCTTGCGGGTCGCCTCGTCCGCCGGCTCCTCCGAGACCAGGGACGCACCGGTGGATTCGTCGACGGCCAGGCGCCATACGCGCTGCAGGAAACGCTGTGCACCGACGACCGCGCGGGTCTCCCAGGCCCTGGAGTCCTCCAGCGGGCCCATCGACATCTCGTAGACGCGGAAGGTGTCCGCGCCGTAGTCGTCGTACATCTCATCCGGGGTCACCATGTTCTTCAGCGACTTGCCCATTTTGCCGTATTCGCGCGCGACCTGCTCGCCCTGGTACCAGAACGTCGAGGTGCCGTCGGCACCGGTCCGTTCGGTGACCTCGGCGGCCGGAACGTAGACGCCGCGGGCGTCGGTGAACGCATAGGCCTGGATGTAGCCCTGGTTGATCAGCTTGTGGAACGGTTCGAAGGACGATACGTAGCCCAGGTCGAACAGCACCTTGTGCCAGAACCGGGAGTACAGCAGGTGCAGCACCGCGTGTTCGACTCCGCCGACGTACAGATCCGCGCCGCCCGAGGCACCGGGGGTGCGCGGCCCCAGCCAGTAGGCCTCGTTGATCGGATCGACCAGCGCCCGGTCGTTGTGCGGATCGGCGTAGCGCAGCTGGTACCAGGAGGAGCCGGCCCAGTTGGGCATCGTGTTCGTCTCCCGGCGGTACCGCTTGGGTCCGTCGCCCAGATCCAGGGTCACGTTCACCCATTCCTGGGCCCGGCCCAACGGGGGCTCCGGTTCGGAGTCGACGTCGTCGGCTGCGAAGGTGCGCGGCGAGAAGTTGTCGACCTCCGGCAGGTCCACCGGCAGCATGTCCGCCGGCAGGGCGTGCGGGGTGCCCTCTTCGTCGTAGACGATCGGGAAGGGTTCGCCCCAGTAGCGCTGGCGGGAGAAGAGCCAGTCGCGCAGCCGGTACTGCTTCGTCTCCTGCGCCTGCCCCTTGGCGCCCAACCAGGCGAGGACGCGTTCCTTGGCAGTGGCGATGTCGAGTCCGTTGAGATCGATTTCGGCGTTCGCCGAGTTGATCTTCTCACCCGCGCCCGTATAGGGGGCGTCCTCATCGTGCTCGGCGCCCGGTGCAACGGTGCGCACATAGGGCAGGCCGAAGGCCTTGGCGAAGTCCCAGTCGCGCTGGTCCTCGGCCGGCACGCCGTAGACGGCACCGGTGCCGTAGCCCATCAGCACGTAATCGGCGACGAACACCGGCATCGCCCGGCCCGTGGCGGGATTGGCGACATAGGTGCCGGTGAATACGCCGGTCTTCGTCTTCTCCTCCTGGCGCTGCACCGAGGTCTTCGCCGCTGCCGCTCGCTGATAGGCGGTCACCGCCTCGCCCGGCGTCTGTGCCCCGTCGGTCCACCGGGAATCGGTGTCCGCCGGCCAGGCGGCGGCGGTGAAACGCTGCACGTCGGGGTGTTCGGGGCTGAGCACCAGGAACATGCCACCGAAGATCGTATCGGGGCGGGTGGTGTACACGCGGATCGCGTCCTCGCCCAGGGCGGCGCCGGAGGCGTCGGAGACCAGGAAGTCCAGATAGGCGCCCGTCGAGCGGCCGATCCAGTTGCGCTGCATGTTCTTCACCGCCTCCGGCCAGTCGACCCGGTCCAGGTCGTCCGCCAGCCTGTCGGCGTACGCGGTGATGCGCATATTCCACTGCTTGAGCTTGCGGGTGAACACCGGGAAGTTCCCACGTTCACTGCGCCCCTCGGCGGTGACCTCCTCATTGGCCAGCACCGTGCCCAGACCCGGGCACCAGTTGACCGGCGATTCGGAGACGTAGGCCAGGCGGTAGTCCTGCAGCACCCGCTCCTGCTGCGTCGGGGTGAGCGCACGCCAGTCACCCAGGCCCGTGGCGCGCTCGCCCGTGGCGAACTGGGCGATCAGATCGGCGATCGGCCGGGCGGCGCCGCGGCCGTCGGCGGCCTGCGGATCGTACCAGGAGTTGAAGATCTGCAGGAAGATCCACTGCGTCCACTTGACGAATTCCGAGTCCGTCGTCGCGAAGGTCCGGCGGGCGTCGTGGCCCAGCCCCAGCCTGCGCAGCTGCCTGCGCATATTCGCGATGTTCTCCTCCGTGGTGATCCGTGGGTGCTGCCCGGTCTGCACCGCGAACTGCTCCGCCGGCAGGCCGAAGGCGTCGTACCCCAGGGCGTGCATGACGTTCTTGCCCAACATCCGCTGATAACGGGCGTAGACATCGGTGGCGACATAACCCAGCGGATGGCCCACGTGCAGTCCCTTGCCGGAGGGGTAGGGGAACATGTCCATGAGGTACACCGGCTCGCGGTCCTCGGCACTGTAATCACGGGGACTGTCGGCCAGGTCGCCGACCGGATTGGGTGAGGCGTAGGTGCCCTCGGCCTCCCAGGCGTCCTGCCATTTGAGCTCGAGGGTGCCCGCCAGCTCAGCGTCGTAGCGGAACTGTGCCTGCTCGGCGGCAGAAGTCATGGGGGTCCTTTCCAATGGATCGTGCACATCCGGACGTCCCACGGTGGGAGATCCGGGAAAGATACCGGATCATTCTATCGCGCTGTCACCGGCGCCCGGCGACCTCCCGGGGCCCGAGCACGTACGATGGGTCCAAGCGCCGGCCGTTTTCAAAGGAGATCCCATGACCGGATGGATGCGTCAGTCCGCCACCCCAGCGACCTACTCCCCCGACGACACCTCGACGATCACCGACTGCTTTCTGCGCGCACTGGCCGCCGACCCCGATGCCCATGCGCTGAGCATCGTGCACGAACGGACGGAGGAGGCCATCACCCGCGCGGAATTCCACGCCGATGTCATCGCAGTGGCCAAGGGCCTGGTGGCGGCGGGCCTCGGCCCGGGTTCCCGCGTGGGGATCTTCGGCCCGAGCAGTTACCGCTGGGCCGTCGCGGACTTCGCGATCTGGTTCGCCGGCGCCACCAGCATCCCGTTCTACGACACCGCGAGCGCCGAGCAGATCGAATGGATGCTCGCCGATGCCAGGCCCGCGCTCATGCTGGTCGCCGATGCCGGGCACCGCGAGGTGCTGGCCGGGGTGCCCGCCGGCGCCGGGCTGCCGGTCCATATGTGGGACGACGAGGACTCCCTGGCGCAGTTGCACCGGGCGGGGCGGTCCGTCACCGACACTGCGCTCGACGCGCAGCGGCGCCGGGTGGGACCGCAGGATGTGGCGACGATCATCTACACCTCGGGCACGACGGGACGGGCCAAGGGGTGCCTGTTGACCCACGCGAATTTCGTGCTCACCGCGCAGGCGGCGTCCCGGTCCATGCCCGAGGTACTCGCACCGGGTGCCCGGTGCCTGCTGTTCATCCCCACGGCCCATGTGTTCGCCCGGTTCATTCAGGTCATCTCGATCTGTGAGGGCGTGGTGTTGGGCCATCAGCACGACCTGGGCAGGTTGACCGAGTCCCTTGCGGTGTTCCGTCCGACCTTCGTCCTGGGTGTGCCGCGGGTCTTCGAGAAGGTCTTCAACGCGGCCAGGGCGAAGGCGCAGTCCGGCGGTCAGGGCAGGATCTTCACCCTGGCCGAGATCACCGCGGTGGCGTATTCGCGCGCCGCGGATGCCGGCCGGGTCCCCTGGGGGCTGCGCCTGCGCCATGCGTTGTTCGACCGGCTGGTCTATGCCAGGCTGCGCGCGGTGCTCGGCGGCAGGGCGGAGTATGCGATCTCCGGTGGTGGGCCGTTGGGCGAGCACCTGGGTCATTTCTTCTCGGGGATCGGTGTCAGGGTACTCGAGGGCTATGGGCTCACGGAGACGACCGCGCCCGTGACGGTCAACCGACCGGGTGCCTCGCGCATCGGCACGGTCGGAGTGCCCCTGCCCGGATGTGCGGTGGCGGTGGCCGGCGACGGGGAGGTCCTGGTCCAGGGCCCGCCGGTGTTCTCGGGCTATTTGAACAATCCCGAGGCCACGGCGGCGACATTCCACGGCGATTGGCTGGCCACCGGCGATCTCGGCTCGCTGGACGAGGAGGGCTATCTGTCGATTACGGGGCGGAAGAAGGAACTCATTGTGACCTCGGGAGGGAAGAATGTTGCCCCGGCGCCCTTGGAGGACGTGATTCGCCGCCATCCCCTGGTGGGCCAGCCGGTCGTCGTGGGCGAGCAGCGGAAATTCGTCGGGGCGCTGATCTTCCTCGATCCGGAGATGCTGCCGGGTTGGTTGGAGGCCCACGGTCTGCCACCGCTGTCATTGGACCGGGCAGCGGCGCATCCGGCGGTGCGCGCCTCGATCCAGGCCGCGGTGGACCGGGCGAATGCGCGGGTCTCCCGTGCCGAGGGCATTCGGGCGTTCCGCATCGTGCCGGTGGAGTTGACCGAGGCCGCGGGCTATCTGTCCGCCAAGCAGTCGGTCAAGCGGCCGGTCGTGTTGCAGGACTTCGCCGCAGAGCTCGAAGCGCTCTATTCCACGCCGCGCCCGGCCTGAGCTCCCCGCCGCTTGCGGGCCAGCCGGGAGACCAGGAGAAGGGCCAGCACGACCAGGCCGCCGACCAGCGTGTCGGTGAAGCGCTCCGGGAGCATCCGGTGCACGGGATAGTGCGCCGACAGCTGACTCGATACCAGTGCCAGTGGGGTGACGAAGAACATCGCCAGCCAGTAGACCTGGCCGACGAAGAGTTCGGCGAGGAGCTGGGCGATGCCGACGACCACAATGCACATCCACACCGGGGGCTCGAACACGAGGATCCCGGCGGTGACCAGGACCCCTCCCGCCGTGCCGATGACGCGGTGGGCGATCCGCGAGAGGCTCAGGGGCTGTCCGGGCCGCGGCATGGTCGTGCACACGGCGCAGGCCGCCCAGTAGGCATGTCCCAGGCCCAGGCCGGCAACGGCCAGGGTGGCCACCGCCACGGCGCCGGCGGTCGTTCCGGCCGAGGCCCAGACCGCGCGGTTGCGCAGCGCGCCCGGATTGCGCCCCGGCACGTGCAGGTCCCCTCTGGCCACCCGGTTGTGTTCGTCGAGCGCCCTGACGAGTCCCCCGGAGAGGCCGATGAACAGGCAGAACAGGCAGCAGGCCAGTGATACCAGGAACCTGCTGAGAACCTGCCCGGGGGCAACCGGCACGGAGGAGACGACGGAGAACGCGAAGACGAAGAAGATGGAGCCGTAGGGCACCCAGTTCATCACCGCCGACAGGAGCATGCCGACGCCGGAGACCACGACGAGGATGAGCACGAAGACCAGGGGTACCCCGCCGAGGCGCGGACCCGTGGCCGCGGTGCCGAACGCCGAGTACAGCAGGCCGGCCAGGATACACGCCGACAGCATCCCGGCTGCGACCAGCAGGGTGCCGGTGCGGTGCTTGTAGGTCTCATAGCGGCCGTAGAGGGAGGTGAAGGCCGCGAAGGAGACATACGCTGCCAGGTCCATCCGTCCCAGTGCCAGCAGGACCAGCAGTGGCACGGTGACGCACAGTGCCGCTCGCAGCGCCGCCTCGACGTCGAGGCGCAGCAGCCTCTCCGGCCAGATCATGATCGGGCCGAGGAATCGGGCAGCGGATCGTGTGGGCACGGGTGTCCCCTCCTATTCGACGGTGAAGAAACGGCGGTGCACGGGATTGAGTTCCCATAGACTGGCAGCATGAGCGAAACCGGCGGTAAACAGCACGTGGAGCGGATCGAGGATCCCCAGGACGAACAACGGCGGGCGCAGGCCCAGGCGCTTGCGGACAGCCTGCGGGGTGATTCGGAGGCGGCCGCCTGGAAACAAGATTACCCCTACGACAAGAAGCTCTCGCGGGCGGACTACGAGGCGCAGAAGCGACTGCTGCAGATCGAGTTGCTCAAGCTGCAGGCATGGGTCAAGGAGACCGGCCAGAAGCTCGTGCTGATCTTCGAGGGCCGCGACGCCGCGGGCAAGGGCGGGGCGATCAAGCGCTTCACCGAGCACCTCAACCCCCGCGGCGCACGGGTTGTGGCCCTGGAGAAGCCCACGGAGCGCGAGCTCACCCAGTGGTACTTCCAGCGCTATGTCGCGCATCTGCCGGCCGGGGGCGAGATGGTGCTGTTCGACCGGTCCTGGTACAACAGGGCCGGGGTGGAACGCGTCATGGGGTATTGCACCGATGAGCAGTACGAGGAGTTCATGTGGGAGACCCCGCGGTTCGAGCGGTTGCTCGTGCGTTCGGGCATCACACTGGTGAAGTTCTGGTTCTCCGTGGGCCGGGAGGAACAGCTGCGCCGGTTCGGCGACAGACTGACCGATCCGGTCAAGCAGTGGAAGCTCTCACCGACCGATCTGGCCAGCCTGGACAAGTGGGATGCGTACACCGCCGCCAAGGAGGCGATGTTCCAGGGCACCGATACCGACTATGCGCCGTGGACTGTGGTCAAGTCGAATGACAAGAAGAGAGCCAGGCTCGAGGCGATGCGCCATGTGCTCGGCCTCTACGACTACCCGGACAAGGACCCGGAGGTGGCTCTGACCCCCGATCCCCTGTTGGTCGGCGCCCCCGATCGGATCTACGATTCCGGCGAGTCCCCCACCGCGCGGGCGAAGAAGCACAAACAGCACCGCGGCTGAGAGCGCACCGGCCACATCGGCTCCGGTCCCGCCGGCGCCCGAGAGGAGACCAGACCACATGGATACCCGCATCAGCAGCCTGCTGGCCGAGGAGTCCGATCTGCAGCGCAGATCCCGGCAAATCACGCACAGACCTGGCATCGTCCACATCCGCGACACCATGAGCAGGTACTCGGCCCGGCTGGGCAATCAGTTCGCCGCCGCGATCACCTACTTCCTGATCTTGGCGGTACTGCCGATGCTCATGTTCGCCTTCGCCGCCCTGGGGTTCGTCCTCGATGTGGCCCGCCCCGAGTTCATTCCCGTTGTCGAGGACTGGATCGGCAGGCTGGTGCCGGGCCAGGATCAGCTGGTCGACCTGTTGCACTCCTACCTGTCCAATTGGGCCGGGGTGGGCATCCTGGGCATCGTCTCGGCGCTGTACACGAGTCAGGGTTTCATCGGCAATGTCAAGGACGCCGTGCGCGCCCAGCTGACTCCGAACATGGATGACATTCCGAAGGAGTCGTTCGTCCGCCGTTTCCTGACCAACACCCTGACCCTGGTGGGCATCCTCATCGGGGCGGCCCTGACAGTCGCCGCCACCGTTCTCGGCACCGGGCTGGCGACGTGGATCATCGACCGGGCCGCGCTGCCCGGCTGGTTCTACGGCGTGGTGACCCCAGCTGGGCTGCTCATCTCACTGGCCGCCGCCTGGACCCTGTTCTTGTTCATCTTCACCCTGTTGCCGGCCCGGCCGGTGCCCATGCGCACCCGGATGATCGGCTCGGCCCTGGGAGCCGTCGCGCTGACCGTGCTGATCAACCTGGCCACCGTACTGATCGGGGCGTTCTCCTCTTCGCCCACTGCGGCCCTGTTCGGCCCGGTGATCGCGATCATGGCCGCTCTGAACGTGTTCGCCCGGATCATGCTGGTGATCGCGGCGTGGATGGGCACCGGAATCGACGGGCCCACAATCGTCGCCGAGGTTCCCGCCACCGCCCCCGCCATCGCTCCGACGCAGGGGACGCCCGGTCGGCTGCGGCGCTCGACCGAGGCGGTCGCCGCTCTCAGCCTGGGCAGCGGAATGCTGGCGCTCGCCTTCACCGGCCTGTATCGGATCCGCAAAAGCAGTCAAAGTCACATCCCCGGCGGGCGCTGAGCGGAGCACCTGGGGCCGAAACCCACTTCCACTCCACGTAGAATGGGCCCGACGCATCCTCAACCCAACGAAAGGGACTGACCCGTGAGTGATCTCGCCACAGCGAAGATGCAGGAGTGGACCGCCAAACAGGACGCAGCGGAGCAGCTGCTGCCGATCGTGGGCCGCCTGCACCGGAACAACGAGGTTCTGCTGACCGTGTACGGTCGGAGCCTGCTGAACAAGTCGGTCAACGGCATCATCAAGGCACACCGATACGCCCGACACTTCGATACAACCGATCTGGACCTGGGCGAGACCCTGGCCATCGCCGAAGTACTCGAGACCTTGGACCTGGGCGCGGCCCGGATCGACCTGGGCCGTCTGGCAGCGGGCTTCCGCACCACCGGCGGTGAACTCGCCGACTACCTGCGCTCCGAGCTCGCCCCCGTCGTCGGCGCTCACACCGCCGCAGGTGCCCCCCGCGATGTCGTGCTCTACGGCTTCGGTCGGATCGGCCGACTGCTGGCCCGCATCCTGATCGACCGGGCGGGCAATTCCGGTATGCGCCTGCGCGCCGTTGTGGTCCGCCGCAACAGCGATGACGACATCATCAAGCGCGCCTCCCTGCTGCGCCGCGATTCGATCCACGGCAAGTTCGACGGCAACATCGTCGTCGACGAGGAAGCCGAGACGATCCTGGCCAACGGCGTGCTGATCCAGGTCATCTACTCCAACGATCCATCGACGGTCGACTACACCGCCTACGGCATCGAGGACGCCCTCGTCATCGACAACACCGGTAAGTGGCGCGACGAGGCCGGCCTGTCCAAGCACCTGCAGTGCCCGGGCGCTGCGAAGGTGCTGCTGACGGCACCTGGCAAGGGCGCGCTGAAGAACATCGTCTTCGGCGTCAACAACGATTCGATCACCGATACCGACACGATCCTGTCCGCGGCCTCCTGCACCACGAACGCCATCACCCCGGTGCTCAAGGTCGTCAACGACGAATTCGGCGTGGTCAACGGGCACATGGAGACCGTCCACTCATACACCAACGACCAGAACCTGGTCGACAACTTCCACAAGAAGGAGCGCCGCGGCCGCGCAGCCGGGCTCAATATGGTGCTCACGGAGACCGGTGCCGCCACCGCGGTTGCCAAGGCGCTGCCGGAACTGGCCGGCAAGCTCACCGGCAATTCGATCCGCGTCCCCACCCCGGACGTGTCGATGGCCGTGCTGAACCTCAACCTGGCCAAGGAGACCACCGCAGATGACCTCAACGACTTCCTGCGCCAGGTCTCACTGAACTCGCGGCTGCGCAACCAGGTCGACTACATCGCCTCCCCGGAGGTTGTGTCCACCGACTTCGTCGGGTCCCGGCGGGCAGGTGTCGTCGACGGCCTGGCCACGATCGTCGAGGGCAACCGCGCGGTTCTCTACGTGTGGTATGACAACGAGTTCGGCTACTCCTGCCAGGTTGTGCGCATCGCCGCGCAGATGACCGGGGCAGCGGCCCCGGCCTTCCCTGCACTGGGCTGAGCTAAGAGATGCGCAGGGGGCGCGGAGCCATTGTCGGCTCCGCGCCCCCTGCGCATGTCCCGGGGATCACGCCCGGGCGTAGCCGCGGGCCACATCGACGGGGTTGAGCAATTCCCCACCGGTCTGGAAGCGCTCCCAGTTCTCGATGAACTGGTCGTTCACGCGCTCCTCGGAATCACGCAGGTCACCGCTCATGTGCGGTGTGATAACGATCCCGGGCGCGTCCCACAGCGGGTGGTCGGCCGGCAGCGGCTCCGGATCGGTGACATCGAGGATGGCCCCGGCAATGGTTCCCGCCTCAAGCGCACCGACGAGGTCATC
The DNA here is from genome assembly GCF_024580675.1 of Brevibacterium sp. 50QC2O2. Taxonomy (NCBI): domain Bacteria; kingdom Bacillati; phylum Actinomycetota; class Actinomycetes; order Micrococcales; family Brevibacteriaceae; genus Brevibacterium; species Brevibacterium sp. 50QC2O2. Next base: position 168,891 of record NZ_JANIJZ010000006.1, on the reverse strand, counting down.
GGTGACCACGGACGCTCCCCTGCCCAGATTGACCAGTACCGCGTGTGGCGCACAGGCCTCCAGCACCCGGGAGTCGATGAGTCCACGGGTCGCCCCGGTCAGTGGGGCGATGTCGATGATCCAGTCGTATGCACCGACGTGCTCGGCCAATCGGGCGGAATCGACGATGGTCTCGAATTCCGCATCGCCCGCCCTGGCGTGGGTGCCGGCGCCGGAACAGGAGACCCCCACCGCGCGCAGCGCCCTGGCGATCGCGCGCCCGATCGAGCCCACTCCCACGATCAGCGCCGACGTTCCCGCGAGCATTCCGGTGGGTCGGTAGGCCCACTCGTGGGCGGCCTGCTGTCGGGCGAACCGTGCATGCTCCTTGACATGGGCGAACAGGTGGGACAGCACCCATTCGGCCATCGGCTCGTCGAACACTCCCCTGGCATTCGTCACGGCCGCCCCCAGCGCTGCGATCCGGGGATCGCCCAGGTGATCGACTCCGGCTGAGCCGGTGTGAATCCAGCGCAGCCCACCGGCCGTGTCCACGAGCTCGGGGAGCTCGCGGGCGGCCCGTGGGCTGCGGATGAAGAGCACCTCGGTGCCGGGCAGCAGCGCGGCCAGATTGTCCGCGTGCGCCCAGCGCACCTCAGTGCTTAGGCCCGCTAGGCGCGGTGACCTCTGCAGCTGGGGATCCTGCACGATGGTCAGGACCGTCTCCGGGGTTGGCTTCTGTGGCGTCTGCGTCATGCAGTGCCTCCTCGATTGCGTCGGCTGTGGCGGGCCCGTCGCCCACCACCGCCATCGTATTCGTATCGAGGATCTCCCGGTGGGCTTCGGGCGTATCCTGGACGATCTTCGTCGCCAGCGCCTTCTCCTTGACCCACAGCAGGATGATCGCACCGATGAAGGCTGTCGGGCTGACCCACATGAACACCGGGACCAGCGCATCGGCGTAGGCGTGGGTGATCATATCGTGGACAGGATTGGCCAGGGTCTTGACGAAGTCAGGGGTCAACGAGTTCGCCCCGCCACCGGACATGGCCTTGGCGGCCTCGGGTCCCAACTGTTTGAGCCCGTCGCTGAGGTTGTTCGTCAGCCGGTTGGTGAACAGCGAGCCGATCACCGACATCCCCAGGGTCGCGCCGATCTGACGGAAGAAGTTGTTCGAGGCGGTCGCGGTACCGACCATGCTCACTGGGAACGAGTTCTGCACGATCAGCACCAGGGTCTGCATGCCCAGGCCAAGGCCCAGACCCATCACACACAGATAGCCGATCATCACCCAGGCGTTCTGGTCGGCAGTGACGGTGCCCAACAGGACCAGGGCGACGCCCACCAGGGCCAGGCCGATAACGGGGTAGAACTTGTAACGGCCGGTCTTGGACACGAGGAAGCCCACGATGATCGACACCGGCAGCATCACACCGTTCATCGGCACCATCATCAGGCCGGCGGGCGTCGGGGCGATGCCGTGGACCATCTGCAGGAAGGTCGGCAGATAGGACAGGGCGCCGAACATGCCGATACCCACGAAGATGCCGGAGATGGTGCACAGCACGAAGTTCCGGTCCGTGAACAGGCTCATCGGGATGATCGGGTTGTCCACCGCGTTCTCCACGAACACGAAGACGACTGCGCTGGCGACTGCCACGCCCAGCAGGGTGACGATGACCGGGTCGGTCCATTCGTACTGGTGACCGCCCCAGGCCGTGGCCAGGATCAGCGCCGAAGTGAACTCGGCGATGAGCACCATACCGGCGATGTCGAGCTTGCGGTCTTTGCGCCCGTGGTTCAGGTGCGGAACCTTGAGGAAGATGATCGCCGAGATCAGCGCCAGAATGCCCAATGGGATCATCAACGCGAAGTTCCACCGCCAGCCGGGGCCCTCGGTGATCCAGCCGCCGATCAGGGGGCCGGCGACGGAGGACACCGCGAAGTTCGCGCCCATGATGCCCATGTACTTACCACGCTGTCGGGCAGGCACGACGGCGGCGATGATCGACTGCGAGAGGATCATCAGGCCACCGCCACCGATCCCCTGGAGCACACGGCCCAGGATCAACAGTGCCATGTTGTGGGCGAAGAAGGCCACGATCGACCCGGCCAGGAACACCACAATGGCCGCGATGAAGATGTACTTCCGGTTGAACATATCGGAGAGCTTGCCGTAGATCGGCATCATGATCGTCGAGGCCAGCATGAAGGCCGTGGAGACCCACAGCATCTGGTCCACGCCGTTGAGTTCGCCCACGATGGTCGGCAGCGCGGTGCCCAACATGGTCTGGTTGAGCGAGAACATGAGCATCGCGATCATCAGGCCCACGAACAGCAGGATGATGCCGGACTGGCTCATCTCACCGTCGCCCGGGTGCGAGTGCCGCGCCTGCGCCCTCCGGGCAGTTGACTCTGGGGTACTCATTTCATCCTTTCGATGACGGTTTTGAACATGGCCACGGATTCTTCGAAGGCCGCGTCCATCTCCTCTTGATTCAGTTCACGGTCGAGTTCGACCTTCGCGGATCTGAAAGCGTGTTGCAGGGGCACGGTGCACAGCAGGGTGAGCATCCGGGCCAGACGGTCCGCCCGTGCCTCATCGGCCGGTTCGATCCCGCGGGTCTTGATCCTGTCGCGTACGCCGGCCACGATGTCCTCGTCGAAGCGGCGCACCGCCTCCATGTTCAGCAGGACCAGCTGCGGGTACTGCACCAGCAGTGCACGGACCCGCGGGCGGGTCGCCGAGGCGGGTCCGACGAATTCGAAGGCGTGGCGCACCACGTGGGCGATGTCCTCGGCCAGGTCGTCCCGGCGCGGTTGGAAGTCGCGGATGAAGGCGCGCAGCTCACTGCCGTCGGATTCGTGATCCCCCTGGTCGAGGATCGCGGCCTCCTTCGACGGAAAGTAGTTGAAGAAGGTCCGCTTGGAGACCTCGGCGCGATCGGCGATCTGTGCGATCGTCACCGCGTCGAGGCCGGCATCGCCGACTAGGTCGACGGCCGCGGCGTGGATGGCGTGACGACGTTCGCGGGTCTTGCGCTCACGCAGTGATTCGCCACAGTCCTCCGGCTCGGAAGGATAACGGGGTTCTGTAGTCACCAGATCATTATGCACGGTATGCAAGTTTGCAGCAAGCGCAAATCTGCAGACCGTGCAAGTTTTAAAGGCAGATCACATATACACCCTGGTCACAGGGCCGGTCGGATCACATCTGCTGCCGCAGCCGGGAGCGCTGCACCTCGAGCACTGTGAGCTGTTCGAGCAGTTTCGCACTGGTGGCGGCATCGGCCGGGTCGGTGCGCTGCAGCCGCGAGTGCAGCAAACCGGAGATCCGCACCATGTCGTTGTCGAACAGCCGGGCGACGATCCCCCTGGCGTAGCGTTCGACCCCGTCCTCCCCCTGCGCCGGCAGCGGGGATACCGCGAGTTCGCCCACCAGGGGCCGCAGGTCCTCTCCGGCCGATTGCATCACGGCCTCCGGCCAGGCCGGCCCCACCGCGATCGCCCGGGAGATCCCACCGCAGGACACCATCGCCCGGTGCACCGCCCGCAGCCGCGGATCGCGGAAGGTGTCGGGGCTCAAGGCGTCGAACAGTCGGGCGTTGACGAACTCCGGGCGTTGCAGGGCCACCTGCAGGGCCCCGCGCTCGACCCGGAGAGCGGTGGCATCGGCCGGGGACAGTTCCTCGGCATAGGCCGCGATCGTCTGGGACACCGAACCGGGCGAAGACCCGGGGGCAGCTGCCGGGGTCGGCTCGACCGGGCGGTGCCGCTCCGGTTCCGAACGGCCGGGTGAGCCGTGCCTGCGGGACCGCGCGGCCCGCACCGCCCTGGCGACCTCCGCGGTGTCCACGCCGAGATATCCGGCGACGAATCGCTCATAGCCCGGGCGCAGCGCAGCATCGCGCAGACCCGCCACCATCGGCGCAGCAGCCCGGATCGCACCCACCCTGCCCTCGACCGTGCCGATGTCGAAGGTGTCCACCACCGAGGTGATGGCGAACTCGACCAGGGGCCTGCGACCGTCGACCAGCTCCCGCACGGCGGCATCGCCCTGGGCCATCCGCAGCTCGCACGGATCCATCCCACCGGGGGTGATGGCGACAAAGGTCTGCGAGACGAACTTCTGGTCCTCCTTGAATGCCTTGAGAGCGGCATTGCGCCCGGCCTCATCACCGTCGAAGGTGAAGATCACCTCGCCGTGGGCGCTGGCGTCATCGCCCATCAGCCGCCGGACGATCTTCACGTGCTCCTCGCCGAAGGCTGTACCGCAGGTCGCCACAGCCTGGGTCACACCGGCCAACTGGGCCGCCATCACATCGGTGTAGCCCTCGACGATGACCACGCGCTTGGTCTTGGCAATCGACTTCTTGGCCAGGTCGAGCCCGTAGAGGACCTGGTTCTTGTGATAGAGGGGGGTCTCCGGGGTGTTGAGGTATTTCGGACCCTGATCGTCGGGCAGGATCCGCCGGGCGCCGAAACCGATGACCCGGCCGGAGACATCGCGGATCGGCCAGGTCAGACGACCGCGGAACCGATCGTAGACCCCCCGCTTGCCCTGGACCACCAGACCGGCCTTGAGCATATCGTCGGTGGTGAAGCCGCGCCCGGATAGGTGCCGGGTCAGATTGTCCCAGCCGGGCAGGGCGAAGCCCACCCCGTAGGTCTGGCAGGCGGTCAGGTCGAAACCGCGCTCGCTGAGATAGGCCCGGCCGGGTTCGGCCTGGGGTGCGCCCAGGTTCTCCCGGAAGAAGTCCGCGGCGACCTGGTGCATGTCGATCAGGCGCTGCCTGCTCCCCTGCTCACGCCGGTCGGGACCCTTGCCATCCTCATAGGTCAGCTGCAGTCCGGCCTTCTCGGCCAGCCGTTCGACCGACTCGGTGAAGCTCAGGCCCTCGACCTTCTGCAGGAAGGTGAACACATCACCGGACTCCCCACACCCAAAGCAGTGGTACAGGCCCATACTGGGGCGCACGTGGAAGCTCGGGGTGCGCTCATCGTGGAACGGGCACAGCCCCTTGAGCGAGTCGACGCCCCCGCTGCGCAGGCTCACATGGTCACCGACCACCTCGTCGATGCGCGTGCGGGCGCGGACCTCGTCGATGTCCTCGCGCCGGATCAATCCCGGCATGTGCACTCCTTCCGCGCTCGCGCGCCCCGTTCCATTCCCCGCAGACCCCACCGCGCCCCGGCGCGGCTCACAACAGGCTGCCGGTGTCGTTCTGCATCGTGTGGTAATGCGCCCAGGCCGAATGATCGGTCAGGGTCGCCACCTGGTCGACGACCACCCGCAGCCGCCCGGCGTCGTCCGCGGCGTCCCAATGGTCGAGGAAGAACATCCTGTCCATCGCCTCCGGGCGCTCCGCGAAGTACTCGCACAGCTGCCCGATGACCCGTGCCTGGATCCGCTGCAGCCGCAGGCGGTCCTGGGCGACCATGACGGTCACGGTGGCGAGCCCCTTGAGCACCGCGATCTCGATCCTGGTGTCGTCTGGAACGATCAGCCGGCCGTCGTAGCGGCCCAGCGGCTCCCAGCCGTAGACCGCGTGGGTCGCGGCTTCCGCGGCACCGGCGAACCGTCCGATCAGCTGGCTGGTCATATGCTTGAGCGCTGCCTGGGCGCGGCGGGAGCCGTCGAACTCGCCGTGGGGCCAATACGGTTGCGCGCGCAGCCGTTCGAGCGCCGCCAGCAGTGGGGCGTCCTCGATCTGGGGCAGATACCACTGCCTGGTGATGTCGAGCAGACCGGCCAGGGCATGATCGTTGCGGTAGGCGTCCAGGTCGAGGAAGCCCGAGTTGATCGCGTCCTCGACGTCGTGCACCGAATAGGAGATGTCGTCGGCCAGATCCATCAACTGGGCCTCGATGCACCTGCGCCCATCGTCGCGCCCCGCACGGACGAAGTCGAAGACCTCCCGATCGTCGGCGTAGACGCCGAACTTCCTGATCGTCGCACTGGCGGTATCCGGCGTGGGCGCCGCGGCGCGCGGCCAGGGATATTTGATGCACGCGTCGAGGGTGGCGCGCGTCAGGTTGAGGCCGGCGGGCCGGCCACCGGGGCCGAGCACCTTGGGTTCGAGCCGGGAGAGAACGCGCAGCGTCTGCGCATTGCCCTCGAATCCGCCGATGTCGCGGGCGATCTCGTCGAGTACCGCTTCGCCGTTGTGGCCGAAGGGCGGGTGTCCCAGGTCGTGGGCCAGGCAGGCGGCGTCAACGACATCGGGATCGCTGCCCAGGTAGCGGGCGAGTTCGCGGCCCACCTGTGCCACCTCGAGTGAATGGGTCAGGCGGGTGCGCACGAAGTCGTCACTGCCCGGCGAGACCACCTGGGTCTTCGCGCCCAGCCGACGCAGGCCCGAGGAGTGCAGGACGCGCGCCCGGTCCCGTTGGAACGCGGAGCGGCGCGGACTCTTCTGCGGTTCGTGGACCCAGCGCGCCCGGTCGTCAAGGCTGTAGCCCGCCACACCCTGGGGCAGGGCGCCCGGCATCGCGGTCATCCCTCAGCCCCCGGAAACGTCGAGTTCGGCCTCGGCCAGGTCGGCCCGGTGCTCCTCGTGCAGCGTCCGGGAGTCCAGCCATCCTTCGGGCAGATGCGGCTTCTTCGCCCGCGAGGTCCGCCCACGCGAGCCCTCGGCGTCGGCCCCCGGATAGGGGGCATCGAGGTCGAGGCGCTGCAACAGGCCGCGCAGCTCGTCCAGTGAGGACACCTTGGCCAGCTGCGAGCGCAGCTCCCCACCGACCGGGTAGCCTTTGAAGTACCAGGCGATGTGCTTGCGCAGATCGCGCACTCCCATGAATTCGTCCTGGTAGTGCTCCATCAGGTAGACGCCGTGCCGGTAGACGGTCTCGGCGACCATCCGCAGGTCCGGCCGGATCCGCTGTTCGGAACCGCGCAGGGCATAGGCCAGATCGCCGAACAGCCAGGGTCGGCCCATACAGCCGCGGCCCACCACGACACCATCGCAACCGGTTTCGGCCATCATCGCCTGGGCGTCCTCGGCGGCGAAGATATCGCCATTGCCCAGGACCGGCACCCGGTCGCCGATGAGGTCCTTGAGGCGTGCGATCGCCTCCCAGTCGGCGTGGCCGGAGTACAGGTCGGCGGTGGTCCGCCCGTGCAGGGTGATGGCCGCGGCCCCGGCCTCGGCGGCGATCGGGCCGGCCTCCAGGTAGGTCAGATGGTCCGCGTCGATTCCCTTGCGCATCTTGACGGTCACCGGTACATCGCGGCGGGAGGCCTCGCGCACGGCCGTGGTGACGATATCGGTGAACAGGTCGAGCTTCCACGGCAGGGCGGACCCGCCGCCCTTGCGGGTGACCTTGGGGACCGGGCAGCCGAAGTTCAGGTCGATGTGGTCGGCCCTGTCCTCCTCGACGACCAGCCGCACCGCCTGGCCGATGGTCTTCGCATCGACTCCGTAGAGCTGAATCGAGCGCGGGGTTTCGAAGGGCTCGTGGTGGATCATCCGCATCGTCTTGGGATTGCGTTCGACCAGGGCGCGGGTCGTGACCATTTCGGTGACGTAGAGGCCGGCTCCGTACTCCCGACACAGCCTGCGGAAAGCGGTATTGGTGATGCCGGCCATGGGCGCCAGGACGACGGGAGAGCTCAGCTCGATGTTCCCGATGCGCAGGGCCGGTTGCCGTCCGGGCGCGGCGGCCCCGGAGGATGCTTCGATGGTCTGATACGAGGTGGTCACTCCCCCATTATCCACCGCGCGTCAAATGCCCGTCTTAGTATGCGGATGAATCGCCGTACCAGCATTCGGACGGCGCCGTGAGCGGTCGGCGAGACGAACGTAGATTGATCGAAATCCTCCGCCGCATATCCCTTTTAGCAAGGAGTCCCTATGACAAGCGCACCCTCTGCGCTGACCACGTCCGACCGGATCTCGGCCGGCCACATGATGATCAAGGCCCTCGAGGCCCACGGAGTCGAGCGCGTCTTCGTCGTCCCCGGCGAAAGCTACCTCGACATGCTCGATGGGCTCTACGACTCCTCGATCGAAGCGGTCGTGTGCCGGCACGAGGGAGGAGCGGCCTATATGGCGGAGGCCGTCGGCAAGCTCACAGACACCCCCGGGGTGGCAATGGTCACCAGGGGCCCCGGGGCCGCGAACGCCCATGTGGGCCTGCACACCGCCTGGCAGGATTCGACCGCCATGGTGCTCTTCGTCGGGCTCATCCCCTTCGAACACCGGGAGAAGGAGGCCTTCCAGGAATTCGATCCGAAGGCCTGGTTCGAGACCGGCGCCAAGCGCGTGATGGTCCTGGACCATCCGGAGCGCGCCAGCGAGATCGTTGCCGAGGCTATGTTCGCAGCGCAGTCGGGACGGCCGGGACCGGTGGTCGTCGGCGTCCCCGAGGACATTCTGCGGATGGGCAACGACGGAGTCATCCACCCCACCATCCCGGTGGCCGAGGGCGGGATGACCGTGGATGACTGGAAGGCACTCAATGCCTCCCTGTCCAGGGCCGAGCGGCCCCTGTTCGTCTTCGGCGGCAACGATTGGGATACGGACACCGCACAGGACTTCACCGCCTGGCTCGAAACCCACAATCTGCCGGCGGCCGCCGAATGGCGCTGTGAGGGCACGGTCCCCTTCGACTCCCCCAGCTATGTCGGTCCGCTGGGCTACGGCCGGCCCAAGCAGACCAGGCGGCTCTTGGACGACTCGGACCTGTTGGTCTTCGTCGGCACGGTTCCCGGTGACGTCGTGACCGACGGGTTCCGCAACCGGCAGGCCTGGGACAAGGAGAACTTCATCGTCACCATCGACCCGGCGCTGCGCGGTCGGTCGGGCCCGGTGACCAAGCAGATCGTCGCCAAGCCGGCCTCCTTCGTCCGCGATCTGGTCAGGATGGACCTGCCGGTCCAGAACTCCTGGCGGGAATGGACCTCGGGGCTGCGCGCCGAACAGCAGGTCTTCGCCTCCCTGCCCGATGCCTCGACCGCGGGGCCGGCGACCATGGACGCCCTGATGGCGCACCTGGTGCCGCGCCTGGACGCCGATGCGATGGTCACCTTCGGTGCCGGCGAGCACACCAACTGGGCACACCGGTATTTCCCGACCCGCGGCTACGCCTCGATGATCTCGGCGCGCAATGGCTCCATGGGGTATTCGATCCCCTCGGCCGTGGCCGCCTCCCTGCTGTATCCCGAGCGCCAGGTGATCTCGATCGCCGGCGATGGGGAGTTCCTGATGAACGGGCAGGAACTGGCAACGGCTTCCCAGTACGGTGCCCACCCGCTGGTCGTGCTCATGGACAACCAGGAGTACGGCACGATCCGCACCCACCAGGAACGCGAGTATCCGCACCGGGTCTCCGGGACTCAGCTGCACAATCCTGACTTCGCCAAGCTGGCCGAGGCCTACGGCGCCGTCGGGATCCGCATCGAGCACAATGCCGACCTGCCCGCCGCACTCGACACCGCCTTTGCGACGATCGCCGAAGGACGCACCGCGCTCATCCACCTCGTCGTAGCCCAGCGGCAGAAGGCCTACTGAGCGCCGGTGGGACAGCGCGGCCCCGGTACGCCTGAACTTCAGGCGTACCGGGGCCGCGTCGTTCGCGCCGTGCTCAGCGCACCGCTGTGCCCTTGGCGCTTTCGGTCTTGGCCGCCGTCTTGCGCTGCAGACGGCGTTCAAGCCAACTGGCCAGGCCCGCGATGAGCATGTTGAGAATGATGAACAGGACCGCGCCGACGATGAAGGTCGGCAGCAGGTTCTGATAGTTCCGCCCGATCTGGTTGACCTGGTAGAGCAGGTCCTGATAGGTCACGATATAGCCCAACGCCGAGTCCTTGAGCAGGACGACCACCTGGGCGACGATCGTGGGCATCATCGCGCGGAAGGCCTGCGGCATGAGCACCAGGCGCATTGTCTGGGAATCGCGCAGGCCGATCGACATGGCCGCCTCCCGCTGCCCGCGTGGGACCGCGACGATTCCGGCCCGGATGATCTCCGCGAGCACCATGCCGTTGTACAGCGCCAGACCGCCGACGACGGCGACGAACGGAGTGGTGGAGAACATCAGGTACAGCGCGAAGATGAGCAGCAACACCGGCACGCCGCGGAAGAACTCCAGCAACGCGGTCGCGGGCACCCGGATCCAGGCCCGGCCGGATAGCCGCAGCAGGGCGAAGACCACGCCGATGACCAGGGCCAGCAGAGTCGCGATGACCGCCGCCTTGATCGTCGACCACAGACCCTTGAGCAGTGCCGCCTGGATCACCGAATAGGTGAAGGGGCTCCACTTGGCGCCGGTCAACTGGCCCGCCGCACCGAACCGGTAGACGATATAGGCGATGATCCCCAGGATGGCCAGTGCGGACACGATCGACAGGATGACGTTGTTGCGCCGGCCCTTGGGCCCGGGCGCGTCGAACAGCACGGTGGTGGGGGCGCTCATCGTACGATCACCCACTTCCTTTCCAGATACGTGAACAGTCTGCCCAGGATGAGCGAGAGCAGCAGATAGGAGACGGCGGTGGCCAGCAGGATCACGATGGTCAGATCGCCGCGCAGCTCGATCGCCCCGCGCATCGCGGAGATGAGTTCGCGGTTGTTGAACCCCGAGGCGATCGAGGTGTTCTTCAACATCGCGATAAGCACACTGCCCAGCGGCGGGATAACGGTGCGAAACGCCTGGGGCAGGACCACGAAGCGCAGCGTCTGGCCGAATTTCAACCCGATCGACCGCGCGGCCTCGGCCTGGCCCACCGGCACCGTGGAGATCCCCGAGCGCAGGGTTTCGGCCACGAAGCACGAGGTGTAGGCGATCAGCGCCACCGTCGCCATGAAGAAGGAATTGATCCCCGCGTCCTTGCTGGCGCGGATCTCCAGGAACGGCAACCCGAAGACGCAGAAGAACATGACCAGGGTCAACGGCGTATTGCGGACGACGTTGACATAGGCTGCGGAGGCCGCGCGCAGGACCGGGGTCGGAGAGACCCGCATGGCGGCGAGTACCGTACCGCCGAGCAGAGCGCCGACGGCGGTGATAAGGAAGAACTTGACGGTTCCCCACACACCCGAGGCGAAGAGGTCGAATAGTGCTGCAGTGTTCACGTCTGACCTTCGGTGTCGATTACGGAAAGGGGCCGTCCCCGGCCGGCCGGAGAGCATGCTCGGCCGGCCGGGGACGGTTCAGGTTGGGCAGTGGGCCTCAGTACCGGTCCACCTTGGGCATCTCCACTCCGTCGGTGGAGCCCAGGGTCGCCTCGAATGCCTGCTTCCAGACCCCGTCGTCCTCGGACTTCTCGATCGCATCGTTGACGGCACCGCGCAGTGCACTGTCGCCCTTTGGCAGGCCCACCCCGTAGGGCTCCTCGGAGAAGGGCTTGCCCACGACCTTGAACTTGCCGTCGGACTGCGCCGCATAGCCGCGCAGGATCGCGTCGTCGGTCGTCACCGCGTCCACCGATCCACTCTCCAGATCCGTCACACACTTGGAGTACGTGTCGTAGGTGACCAGCTGCGCCTTGGGGTAGTCGGATTTGATTCGCTGAGCCGGGGTCGAGCCGTCGACCGAGCAGACCTTCTTGCCGTCGAGGGATTCGGGCCCGGCGATGTCGGAATCGGCCTGGACCAGCAAATCCTGGCCCGCGACGTAGTAGGGACCCGCGAAGTCGACGACCTTCTTGCGCTCGTCGTTGATCGTATAGGTCGCGATCACCAGATCGACCTTCTTGTTCTGCAGGAAGGGTTCGCGGTTCGCCGAAACGGTCTCGACCCAGTCGATCTGATCGGGTCCGAAGCCCAGGGACGCGCCGATCATCTTGCCCATCTCGATGTCGAAACCGGCCGGCACGTCCGACCCGGGAGTGACATTGCCCAGGCCGGGCTGGTCCTTCTTCACCCCGATCTTCAGTTTGCCCGCCTTCTTCGCAGCTTCCCAGGTCTTCGATCCGTCCAGCTTGACGTCGTCGGCGACTGTATAGGTGGGGGCGGCCGCGGAGCCGGATGCGCCGCCGGCATCGGGGGTGCCGGACTGGCCGCAGGCGCTCAAACCCAGCAGGGCGATGGCGGTTCCGGCGATGATTGTACTCAGGCGTTTCATCTGTTTCTCCTTCATTGGAATCGGTTGCGGGACGGGGTCGGGCCGATCAGTGGCCGAGGATCTGGGCCAAGAACGTCTGCGCACGCTCCGAGCGAGGATTGGTGAAGAACTCCTCGGGCGTGCCCACCTCCACGATCTGCCCATCGGCCATGAACACCACCCGATCCGCGGCCTTGCGCGCGAACCCCATCTCATGGGTCACCACCACCATCGTCATCCCCTCCTTGGCCAGGCCCACCATCACATCGAGAACCTCGTTGATCATCTCCGGATCCAAAGCCGAGGTCGGCTCATCGAAGAGCATCACCTTCGGCTTCATCGCCAAAGACCGCGCAATCGCCACACGCTGCTGCTGCCCACCGGAGAGCTGCGCGGGATACTTCTGCGCCTGATGATCCACCCCCACCCTGGCCAACAACTCCATCGCCTCGGCCTCGGCCTGTGCCTTCGACAGCCGGCGCACCCGGATCGGACCCAGGGTCACGTTCTCCAGAATCGTCATATGCGCGAACAGATTGAACGACTGGAAGACCATGCCGACCTCCGAGCGCAGATTCGCCAACGCCGCGCCCTCGGCCGGCAGAGGCGCACCATCAACGGAAATCGTGCCCGACTCGATCGTCTCGAGCCGGTTGATCGTCCGGCACAGGGTGGACTTGCCCGACCCCGAGGGCCCGATCACCACCACCACCTCGCCGACATGGATGTCGAGGTTGATGTCGGTCAGGGCATGGAAATCGCCGTAGTACTTCTCAACGTGGTCGATGCTCACAAGGACGGGGCGGGAATCCTGATCACTGGTGGGGGTGTGGTCCATGACACTGATACTAAACCACGTGTGACGGATTTTACAGTTGGAGTACAGGTCGCGTGCAGGCCGGGCACAGACACAGCGGGCCCCGGTATCCCGCTATGGGATACCGGGGCCCGCTGCAGCGTGGCGCCCGCTCAGCAGCCCAGGCCGGCTGCCAGATATGCCTCGACACGGTCCAGGGGAACGCGCTCCTGACTCATATCATCGCGCTTGCGAATCGTCACAGCCGCATCGTCGAGCGAATCGAAGTCGAAGGTGATGCAGTACGGGGTGCCGATCTCATCTTGCCGGCGGTACCGGCGGCCAATCGCGCCCGCGTCGTCGAAGTCGACGTTCCAGCGCCGGCGCAGGCGCGCGGCCAGCTCCTTGGCCTGCGGGGAGAGCCTCTCATTACGCGACAGCGGCAACACCGCGGCCTTGACGGGAGCCAGGCGCGGATCGAGTTTGAGCAGCACACGCTTGTCGACGCCGCCCTTGGTGTTCGGCGCCTCGTCCTCCGTGTAGGCGTCGACGAGGAAGGCCATCATCGAACGGGTCAGGCCGAAGGAGGGCTCGATCACGTACGGGGTGTAGCGCTCATTGGCCTGCTGGTCGAAGTACTGCAGCTTGGCACCGGAGGCCTGGGAGTGATTGTTCAGATCGAAGTCGGTCCGGTTGGCCACACCCATCAGCTCACCCCAGGAGTTGCCCTGGAATCCGAAATCGTATTCGATGTCGATGGTGCCAGCCGAATAATGGGCGCGGTCCTCCTTCGGAACGTCGAAACGGCGCATGTGCTCCGGGTCGATGCCCAGATCCACGAACCACGCCCAGCAGGCCTCGACCCATTCCTTGAAGTACTGCTCGGCCTCATCGGGCTTGGTGAAGAACTCGATCTCCATCTGCTCGAATTCGCGGGTGCGGAAGATGAAGTTACCCGGGGTGATCTCATTGCGGAACGCCTTGCCGATCTGGCCGATGCCGAACGGGGGCTTCTTCCGGGCCGAGGTGACCACGTTGTTGAAGTTCACGAAGATGCCCTGGGCGGTCTCCGGACGCAGGTAGGCCAGGCCGGACCCGTCGTCGACGGCGCCCAGGAAGGTCTTCATCAGGCCGGAGAACTGCTGAGGTTCGGTCCAGGCGCCGGGCTGGCCGGTCTCCGGATCATTGATGTCGGCCAGACCGTTGACCGGCGGATGACCGTGCTTGGCCTCATAGGCCTCGAGCAGGTGGTCGGCGCGGTAGCGCTTGTGGGTGTGCAGGGATTCGACCAGCGGATCGACGAAGGTCTCGACGTGCCCGGAGGCCTGCCACACCTCCTTGGGCAGAATGACCGAGGAGTCCAGGCCGACCATATCGGCGCGCCCGCGCACGAAGGTCTGCCACCAGTTCGCCTTGATGTTCTCCTTGAGCTCGACGCCCAATGGGCCGTAGTCCCACGCGGACCGGGAACCGCCGTAGATCTCCCCCGCCTGGAAGACGAAGCCACGCCGCTTCGCCAGGGTGATGACGGAATCCAACTTCGATGCCACGAATTTCTCCTCATGTCACGCTGCGGCCTGGCTGGCCGCACGCAGGTTCTCCCCAAGCCTACCGAAGAACCCACTGTGAGTTAGAACGCCCCCGAACGGGGCCCATCGGCGCAGGGCCCCGTGTAGACTTATCGGAGCACCCAAACCTATCCCGGGAACCCCGTCGTTTCGAAGCCGTCGCCCCTTGCGCGACCGGATCATCCGGCTGTTCCGATATAAAGGCCCCTTGTGCGTTGATGAGTGCACGCCGGCCTGTAGGTGATTTAAGGTCGGTCGCCAATCCAGTTCACTGCGACCAAGTGTGTGATGCGTTCAACGCCTGACGAAGGGTTCTTCATGAACACCACGGAAACAGCCGCGCCCGAAATCCCGGACACCGCGGAAACCACCACCCCCGAGGCCGGCACCCGGTTCGCCGATTTCGACCTGGCCGCGCCCATTCAGCGCGCGGTCGAGGACCTCGGGTACGAAACCCCCTCCGCGATCCAGGAGGAGACGATTCCGCTGCTGCTCGACGGCCGCGACGTCATCGGCCTGGCACAGACCGGCACCGGCAAGACCGCCGCGTTCGCTCTGCCCCTGCTGTCCGACTTGGCCAAGCAGGGTCCCTCGCCCGAGGGTCCGCGCGGCCTGATCCTGGCCCCCACCCGTGAGCTCGCACTCCAGGTGGCTGAGGCCCTGACCAGCTTCGCGAACCATCTGGCCGATTTCTCGGTCCTGCCGATCTACGGTGGTCAGTCCTACGGCCCGCAGCTGGCGGGCCTCAAGCGCGGCGCCCAGGTCGTCGTCGGCACACCCGGCCGTGTCATCGACCACCTGAAGAAGGGATCCCTGCGTTTGGGCGCCCTGCGCCACCTGGTGCTCGACGAGGCCGATGAGATGCTCAAGATGGGCTTCCAGGAGGACATCGAGGAGATCTTCGACCAGAAGCCCGAGGACACCCAGGTCGCGCTGTTCTCCGCCACGATGCCCCGCTCGATCCACCGGATCGCAGGGCAGTACCTCAACGATCCCGCCGAGGTCAGGGTCAAGTCGAAGACGACGACCGGGGCGAACATCCGCCAGCGCTACCTGACGGTGATGCACAGCCACAAGCTCGACGCCCTGACCCGGATCCTCGAGGTCGAGGAATACGACGGCATCATCATGTTCGTGCGCACCAAGCAGGAGACCGAGGAGCTGGCTGAGAAACTGCGCGCCAGGGGCTTCCGAGCCTCGGCCATCAACGGCGACATCCCCCAGCAGGCCCGTGAGCGCACCGTCGAGCAACTGCGCGACGGCAAGATCGACATCCTCGTCGCAACCGACGTCGCAGCCCGTGGCCTCGACGTGGAGCGAATCTCGCTGGTCGTGAACTACGACGTGCCCCACGACACCGAATCCTATGTTCACCGGATCGGCCGGACCGGCCGCGCCGGGCGCTCCGGCGAGGCGATCCTGTTCGTCACCCCGCGTGAGGATCGGATGTTGCGCCAGATCGAGAAGGCCACCAGGCAGAAGGTCGAACCGTTGGTCCTGCCGACGGTCGAAGAACTGACCAACACCCGCGTCGAGAAGTTCAAGACCCGGATCAACGACGCCCTGACCACTCAGGATCTCACCGAGGTGCGCCCCGTGATCGAGGCCTTCGAGCGCGAACACGATGTGGACGCTCGGGAGATCGCCGCTGCACTGGCCGTGCTGGTGCTCGACGGGGAGAAGCTCACCGCCGAACCTCTGCCGGAACCGCGCGGACGCAAGGACCGTGACCGCGGCGGCGAGCGGGGCGGCCGTGACCGCGGGCCGCGGCCCGGCATGCGGACCTACCGGATCGCGGTGGGCCGCAACGACCGGGTCTCCCCCGGGGCGATCGTCGGCGCGATCGCCAATGAGGGAGGACTGGGCTCCGGCCAGATCGGCCACATCGACATCCGCTCGAACCACACACTGGTCGATCTGCCCGAGGACCTGGGCCAGAACGTGTTCGACCGGCTGGAGAACACCCGCATCCAGAACCGCCGGATCGACCTGCGGGTGGACGCGGGCCGCCCGGGCCGCCCGTTCAAGAAGCGCACGGGCGATCGCGGACCCGGTGAGGGCCGCTCGTTCAAGAGCGACCGGGGCGAGCGGGACTTCCGCCGCGACGACCGTGGCGGTTACGACCGTGGCTCACGCGGCTACGACCGCGGTGGTCGCGGCAACCGGGACTTCCAGGGCGGCAAGCGCGATGGCGGCGGTTTTAAGAAGAACGGCCGCAAGTACTGAGTCCGGTCTGACACAATGAGGCCATGACCTCACCAGACGGCCCACCCGCACGACCCCTGCTGCAGCAGAACACACTTGTGATGCAGCAGGTCACGGGGTTCATGAGCAATGATTTCGGCATTGTGAATCCCCAGGGCGTGCAGGTGGGCCGTGTGCACACCATCGGGTCCGGTGCCAAGCGCTTCTTCATGGGCTCCCGCGAATTCCAGCTGTTCGACGCCGACGGTGGCTATCTGTTGGGCATCAAGGATCTCGTCACCTTCGGCCGCGACCGCTGGGAACTGCGCGACACCGCAGGCGCTCCCCTGGCCGATATCGTGCGTCGGTTCACCTTCTTCATGAAGAAGATCGATGTGCAGGTCGTAGACGGCCCCCTACTGCAGGTGCAGGCCGCCGATATCTTCGACTTCGGCTTCGGTATCACTGCGGATGGGGTGGAGATCGCCCGGACCTCTCGACAATGGGCGGGCGTGGGCAATACCCTGCTGGGCCGCGACCGCTATGTGTTGAACTTCCGGCCCGATGTCCGCCCGCGCGACCGGGTGGCCATCATCGGCGCGATGATCGCCCTTGACCTGATGAGGCAGAAGGACCAGTCGAGCTGAGTCTCAGGCTTTCCCCGGCCTGTCCACTGCGGCGCCGAACCGGCGGTCGCGCCTGGCGTACTCCTCGATCGCCGCCCACAGCGTGCGCCGGTCGACATCGGGCCAGAGCACGTCCTGGAAGACCATTTCAGCATAGGCCGACTGCCACAGCAGGAAGTTCGATGTGCGCTGTTCCCCCGAGGACCGCAGGAACAGGTCCACATCCGGGACCTCGGGGGCATACAGGCGGGCGGCCACGGAGCGGTCGGTGATCTTGCCCGGTTTCAGCCTGCCAGCGGCGACGTCGGCGGCGATCGCGTTGACGGCGTCGACGATCTCCGAACGTCCTCCGTAGTTCACGCAGAATTGCAGAGTCAGGCCGGTATTGTGCTTGGTCGTCTCCTGTGCATATTCCAGTTCCCTGATCACCGAGGACCACAGTCGGCCCCGCCGGCCGGCCCAGACGATGCGCACACCCAGTTCGTTGAGCTCGTCCCGGCGCCGGTGGATGACATCGCGGTTGAAGCCCATGAGGAAACGGACCTCTTCGGGTGAGCGCTTCCAGTTCTCCGTGGAGAAGGCATAGGCGGACAGGTAGTCGACGCCGATCTCGATGGCGCCGTGGATGACGTCGAGCAGGCTCGCCTCGCCGGCCCTGTGGCCCTCGGTTCTGGGCAGCCCCCGGTCATTGGCCCAGCGGCCGTTGCCGTCCATCACAACGGCCACATGACGCGGCACGAACTTCGCGGGGATGCGCGGGGGCCGGGCTCCGGAGGGATGGGGTGGTGGGGCCGGATAGGATTTCTTCACCCGGCCAGTGTATCCGTCCGACTCGCAGCCAGGTCGAGGATGTCCCGGCCCACCCTGCTGCGCCCCTGTTCCAGCAACCCCAGGGAGCGCACATGGCGTTCCAGATGCCACTGCACATGCGCCGAGACGACACGGGATCCCTGCACGGCTGTGCCCATATCGGAGCCGTCCGCAGTGGCCCAGTCACCTGCCAGCAGCGCGCCGAGGTGGACCAGCACATCGGAACCCGGCAGCAGCACTCCGTGCTGCGCGCCGGCCCGGCAGTCCGGACACAGGGCACCGCCGGCCGCCGGGGAGAAAGCGCGGTGGGGCCCTGGCGCCCCGCAGACGGCACAGTCGATGAGGCTGGGGGCCCAACCGGCGATCGCCACGGCCCGCAACAGGTAGGCGTCCAGGGACAGCCGGGGGGCGTGTTCACCCTTGCACAGGGAGCGCACCGCCGATACCGCCAACAGGTACTGGTTGCGGGGACGCGGTTCCGTCTCCGTGAGTCGCAGTGCCGTCTCCGCGAGCACACAGGCCGCCTGGTAGGTGTCGTAATCGGCCACGATGGCACGGCCGAAGGGCTCGATCAGCTCGACCTGGGTGACGGTATCGAGGTTGCGGCCGATATGGCACTGTAGGTCCACGAGCATAAAGGGCTCGAGGCGCGAACCGAACCGGCTCTTCGTCTTGCGCACGCCCTTGGCCACGGCCCGTACGAGGCCGTGGTCGCGGGTCAGCACGCTGACGATGCGGTCGGCCTCCCCCAGTTTCTGTGTGGTCAGGACGAGGCCGGTATCCCTGTAGTACTTCATCATGGGACATTATCCTCCCCCGCACTGACATGGGGCTGCACACCGTGGTGTGCAGCCCCATGTCAGTGCGGGTCCGGGAGGCTTCAGGCCCCTTCGCGTTCCGCGCGGTTGACCGCGGAGATGATGGCCTTCAGCGAGGCCTTCGTGGTGTTCTCGTGGATCCCGGCGCCCCACAGCACCCGGTCGCCCACGGCCAGTTCGATATAGGCCGCGCCCTGGGTGTCGGCGCCGGTACCCACCGCGTGTTCGGTGTAGTCCTGCAGGCGGATGTCCAGGTCGAAGTTGTCGTTGAGGATGTTGACCATCGCGCTGATCGGACCGGTGCCACGGCCCTCGAAGGTGCGTTCCTGCCCGTCGACGAGCATGTCGACCTGCAGGATCTCCCGATTCCTACCCGATTCGGTGTCGTCCTCGTGCGTCGATTCGGTGCGCAGCGCCAGCGCCCTGAACCTGCCCCAGCGGTTGTCCTGCTCGTCCGCGGGCAGGTATTCGTCGCTGAACAGCTTCCACAGGGCCGGGGCTGTGACCTCGCCGCCGGATTCCGTATGGCCCTGGACCACCTTGGAGAATTCCACCTGCATGCGCCGTGGCATGTCCAGGCCGAACTCGCTGTGCATCAGATAGGTCACGCCACCCTTGCCGGACTGCGAATTGACACGGATGATCGCCTCGTAGCTGCGCCCCAAGTCCTTCGGGTCCACCGGCAGATAGGGCATATCCCATTCCATCTCGGCGATCGGGATACCGGCTGCGGCCGCACGCGCCTCACGGTCGGCGAATGCTTTGTTGATCGCGTCCTGGTGCGAACCGGAGAACGAGGTGAAGACCAGATCACCGCCGTAGGGGTGGCGTTCATGGACCCCGATCTGGTTGCAGTATTCGACGGTGTGGATGACCTCGTTGATATCGCTGAAGTCCAGTTCCGGGTCGACTCCCTGCGTGTACAGGTTCATCGCGACCGTCACCAGGTCCAGATTGCCCGTGCGCTCACCGTTGCCGAACAGGCAGCCTTCGACGCGATCGGCGCCTGCCATCATGCCCAGCTCCGCAGCGGCGACCCCTGTCCCGCGGTCATTGTGCGGGTGCAGCGAGACCGCCACATCGTCGCGGTAGGGCATATTGCGGCAGAACCACTCGACATGGTCGGCATAGGTGTTCGGGGTGCCGCGCTCAACGGTGGCCGGCAGGTTGACGACGGTCTCGCGACCGGCGGTCGGCTGCCACATGTCCAGCACATTGCCCACGACGTCGAGCGCGAACTCCGGTTCCGTATCGACCCAGATCTCCGGGGAGTACTGGTAGCCGAAGTTCGCATCCGACAGCAGGGATTCCGCGTGCTTCATCACGGCCTGGGTTCCGCGCAGTGCGATGTCGCGGGTCTGATCGTAACCGTCCCCGTCGAAGCCGAAGACCACCTTGCGGAACACGGGTGCGGTGGCGTTGTACATGTGGACGGTGGGGTTCTTGGCGCCCACCAGGGATTCCACCGTGCGCTCGATCAGGTCTTCGCGGGCTTGGGTCAGCACCGAGATGCGGACATCGTCGGGGATCGCGTCCTCTTCGATGATCTGGCGGACGAAGTCGAAATCGGGCTGGCTGGCGGCGGGGAATCCGACCTCGATCTCCTTGAATCCCAGCTTGACCAGCAGATCGAACATCTTGCGCTTGCGTTCGGTCGTCATGGGATCGATGAGCGCCTGATTACCGTCGCGCAGGTCGGTCGACAGCCAGCGTGGGGCCTTGTTCAGTCGCTTGTCCGGCCAGGTGCGATCGTGCATGTCCAGCTGAATCCGGTCGAAGTACGACTTGTACTTCTTGAAGGGCATGGGGCTGGGCTTCTGTAAATCGACCACGGGATGACTCCTTAGAAATCCTTGGAAAATGTCTGGCGACCCCATTGGGGGCCGGAAGCGACCGGCAGCGCAGACTCCGCGGTGAGGATCCGGCCTCTTTCAGGCCTCACCGCGGCAACTAAGGAGGAGCATGCCCCGAAATGTCATACTCCAACCGTAGACCCGCCCGACACCGATCGACAATCCGTGTCACATTGTGGGAAAACGTCCGGCCTCAGCGCTTCCAGCCGATCCCGGCCTGGGCCACCGAGAATCCCCTGCCCGATTCGGTGGCGTAGCAGGAGACACCCGTCTGCGAGGAGGTGCACTTCATCCCGGATTTCGTGATCGAGTCGTCATAGCCGAGTTCGGATCCGCCCGAGGGCATGGAGGTGTCGTGGCAGTTGAATCCGACCTCGGCGTCGGTGGCGACGAGCACTTTGCCGTAGTTGGCGGCCTGGCACTGTTCGGGCGCTTCATCCGGGGTGAACTGCACGGTGTTGATCAGACAGCGGGCGTAGGAATCCCCGATCTCGCAGGTGATGTTCCCGCTGGGAGAGTGGAAACTCGTCAGGTCCGCCGGCTTGTCGACGTCCTGCCCCTCGTCCGGCGCACCGAGGCCGCCCTCATCGGACTGCCCCGCGTTCTCGTCGTCACCGGCTGCCGGGGCCTGCGCGCTGGGGGCGGTGCCCGCGGAATCCGAACCGCGGGCAGAGCCCAGGGAGTCGACTGCGATGAAACCGACGACGCCGAGCACCACCACAGCGGCCAGGGCGATCAGGGCGATTGCGAAACCGGGCAGCCGCCTCTTCTGCGGTCCACCGGAGCCACCGGTCGGCGTACCACCACCCGGCGGCACCGGGCCGCCGGGCCCCGCCGGCTGAGCCGGTGCGGGATACTGCGGGCCGGGCCACTGTCCCTCGGGCTGCTGTGGGGGCCGTTGGGGTACCTCGTAGCGGGCTGCGGGCACAGCATCCGCCCACCCGGGACGGCCCTGCGATCCCACTGCGGGCTCCGCCGGATCCGTCCGGGGCAGCGCCTGTGTCGGTTCCCCGGCCGCGGCCGGGGAATTGAAGTTCAGGTACCCCGACTGCTGTCCCGAGTCCTGGGGCTGCGATGGACGGGGGGAATTGGGCGCTTGACTCATATGGGTCATTCTACCGAGTCCTCCGGCTCGCCCGATGATACCGTCAGTGCCCCGGCCCGACCCGGTCCATGACAAAATGGGGTCATGAGGTTCAAGCACGTGCACACATTCTCCGGAGTAGCACTGGCCGCGTGCGTCCTCGCGGGCGCCACCGCCGTGTCGGGTCCGGCCGCCGCAGCCGATCTCGCCGCACCCACCGTCCGCTCCCCCGACGACCTGCCGGCGCCCCAGGTGCGCAGGGCGACTCCCCTTCCGAAGGCATCCCCCAGCGCCGAGGAGCGCTCACAAGCGGGCTCGGCCACTCCGGCGCTGCCAGGAGTCGGCCCGCAGCATATGGCGGACCTACCGGCGGACACCACCCAGGTCCTGATCGCCTCGACCCCCAAAACGGGCGACGACGACGCCCGGATCGCCTTCTACACCCTGGACGACGGCCGTTGGAGGGAAGAACGGTCATTCAAGGGGCACAATGCGGTCAAGGGCTGGACAGACACGAGCAAGAAGCGGGAGGGTGACCTGCGGACTCCAGCTGGGGTGTTCGCGTTGACCGATGCCGGCGGCTACCTGCCCGACCCCGGGACGAAGATGCCCTATACCCGGGACCGCAGCCTGAAGAACGGGGCGGCCGGCGCCTACGGACCGCGCTATGCCAATGTCTTCGACTATGTGCTGGCCATCAACTACAACCGCAAGACCGGAGTCTCGCCGAACGAAAAGACCCGACCCCAGGGGTGGGACAAGGGCGGCGGCATCTGGTTGCACCTGGACCACGACGACGGCACCCACGGCTGTGTGACACTCAAACGGGCCGATCTCAAGTGGGTCCTGCGCCAGCTCGATCCGCAGGCTTCACCCCAGATCATCATGGGCGCCGCCCCGGACATCGCGAAATGAGCGCCGCCGCTCCTCTGCATATGTTGTTCGACGCCACCGGGCACCTCCCCGCCGGCGCCATCCCGCCGGCCGTCGGCGAACCACTGCTCAGCGGGCTCTACGACTCCGGCGCCTTCGGCGAACACACGCCGGGCCTCCGGGTGCAGGCGAATATGGTCGCGACCGTCGACGGACGCATCTCCGGCGCCGACGGCCTTTCCGGCACCATTTCCACGCCGGCGGATAAGCGGGTCTTCTCCGTACTCCGGGCCCTGGCCTCGGCAGTGGTGGTGGGCGCCGGCACAGTGCGCGCCGAACGCTATACCCGACTCAGCGCCAAGCCCGCCTTCGCAGCGGCCAGGGCGGGCCGCGGGCAGGAACCGTGCCCCACTCTGGTCATCGTCTCCGACTCCGGGCGCGTCGACATCGACCGGCTCGATTCGGCCGGGACCTCCCCCGTCATCGTGCACACGGGACCCACCGCGACTACGGGGATCCTGCGGGACCTGCGCGCGGCCTTCGGGGACGACCACGTCATCTCCCACACCTGCCCCGTGGAACCGGCACAGGTCCTGGCTGATCTGCGCGAGCGCGGTCTGACCCGCGTCCTGACCGAGGGAGGGCCGGGCCTGCTGGGCCAGTGGGTGGCCCAGCGCGCTGTCGACGAACTGTGCCTGACAGTCTCCCCTCTGCTGCTCGGGGCTCCCGCCCAGAGCATCCTGGGCGATACCCGACTGCCCCGAGCGGTACCCACGGTGCCGCGGTCCCTCATCGGCGACGCCGCAGGTCTGATCTGCCGCTTCGGACTGGACTAGAGGACCCGGGTCTCCAAGAAGTTCGCGACATCGTCGTTCCAGCGCTCGGGATCGACGTTGTACTCCTTGGTGTGCCTGGCTCCTGCGTAGGAGGGCATGGTGACCAGGTCGGACCGCACCCGGGCCAGCGCGTGCGAGGGCCCCGACGGCACGAACTCGTCGTCATCGGAATGGATCAGCAGGACCTCTTTGTCCAGTTCCCTGGCCCGCTTGACCCAGTCCAGGCGGTCCAGGTTCACCGGGGTGTCCAGGCCGGTGATCCGACGCGCCCAGGGGCGGGTGATCATCGCCAGGGTCAAGCGGGCGATGGGCGTGGGCAGGAAGTTCTCCTTCGCCTGGTGGTCGAGCACGTCGTACCAGTCGACGACCGGACCGTCCAGAATCAGCGCCGCGATGTCCTCGCGGTGGGCACCACGGGCGGCGGCCTGGAACACGATGGCCCCGCCCATCGACCAGCCGATCAGCACAACGCGCTTGGCCCCGTTGTCCAGGGCATAGGCGATCGCGGCATCGACGTCGCGCCACTCGGTGTCGCCGAGTCCGTAGCGCTGTCCCGTGCCCGTGCGCAGCTCCGCGTCATTGCGATACGACATCGCCAGGGCGGGGATGCCCAGCTGATCGAGCACGGGTGCCGCGCGCAGCCCCTCGGCTCTGGTGCCACCGCGCCCGTGGACGAGGATCGCCCAGGTGTCGCGCGGTTCCCCGGCGTTGGTGGGCAGGTACCAGGTCGGCAGGACACCCGCATCGCTTTCGATCTGCACTTCGGCGTAGGGCAGGTCGAGCACATCGGGGTGGGAGTACACGGTGCCGCTCATCCGGCCCCACCTGGCGCTGCGCAGGTCGCCCGAGTCGATGCCGAGCACGCGCCGCGAAACGGTCCGGGAGACGGGATCGTATTCCTCGATCGCGCCGATCCTGGCATGGCCGTGGCCGGCGTCGAAGAACAGCCCGTACACACCGGGCGCCAGGGTCTCCTCTGTCGCCGAGAGCTGCACCCGCATATCGTCACCCAGACCGGAGACGTGGAGGATCTCCACTTTCTCCGGCGCCAGTTCGGGGATGACGATCCGGCGGGCGAAATAGGCCGCCAGGCCCGATGAGGCAATGGACACCACCGCAGCGGCCCCTGCACCCAGCCCGAGGGCCAACAGCCCGGTCCGCACGATCCCGGTCTTCACGCTCGTTGCCATAACCCGCTTCCCTCTCCTCGTGCCTCTATCGTATCCATCGGAACCGGGCCCCGACAGCAGGCGCGACCGGTACGCTGGGGAATTGCGCCACCGCATGTGGTGTTGGACTCAGCGGCACACCGATTTCGAATAGGAAGTGGACTCATGGACAAGCAGGCCGGCACACCGGCGGACACCCGCAGCGAGGTGCAGTGGCAGCAGATACTCGCTCCGGACGAATACGCGGTGCTGCGCCAGGGAGCGACCGAACGGCCGTACACCGGCCAGTACACCGAGGTCTTCACCCGTGGCACCTACCGGTGCAGGGCCTGTGATGCCGCACTGTTCTCATCCGATACGAAGTTCCCCGCCCACTGCGGCTGGCCCGCGTTCTTCGCGCCCCTGGCCCGCGAGACGGTCGTCTACATCCGCGATGAGTCCATGGGCATGGAACGCGTCGAGGTGCGCTGTGCGAACTGCGGGTCACACCTGGGACACGTCTTCCATGGCGAGGGCTACGGCACGCCGACCGATGACCGTTACTGCATCAACTCGATCAGCCTGGTGCTCGACGAGGCGACCGGCCCGGCCGCCGCCACACCACCGGAGGACGAAGAATGACGACTGAGCCCGCAACCGAATCCGCCGCCGGCGTCGCGGCCTCCGCCCAACACCTGATCACCCGGGCCTTCCCCGAGCTCACCGGCACCGAGCTCTACGGGCTGCTGCAGCTGCGCAGCCAGGTCTTCGTCGTCGAACAGGACTGCGTCTTCCTGGACCTGGACGGCGTGGATATGCTGCCTGACACCATCCACGCGTTCATCCCGGCACCCGCCTTCGGCCTACCCGAGGTCCGGCCGATGGTCGATTCGCACGGCGCGCCGGCCGGCCTGTGCGCGATGCCGGCCGCCTATGCCCGCGTCCTGCCGGCGGGTTTCATCGACGGTCCGGCCGGCGAACCCGCCTCGCGCAGTATCGGACGGGTCGTGACCGATCCGGGCATCCGCGGCAAGCGCCTGGGCTCGACGCTGATGCGCTCCCTGGTGGCCCGGTTCGGACCCGAGACCGTGCTGACACTCAACGGGCAGTCCCATCTGCGGGGGTTCTACGAAACCTTCGGTTTCACGGTCTCCGGTGACGAGTTCATCGAGGACGGCATCCCGCATCTGCCGATGCGCAGGCCCCGCGGCTGAACCGGCTCCTCCACGCCGAACAGCGCCGCCGCACCCCTTATCGGGGTGCGGCGGCGCTGTTGTTGCTGGGCCGAAACCGCCGGAGTCTGCTGCGGGCGGCTCAGCGCCAACCGGTGACGATGTCCTCGAGCGGCTTGAGGGGACCGGTGAAGAACGGGATCTCCTCGCGGACGTGGCGGCGGGCCTCGGTGGCCCGCAGATCGCGCATCAGATCGACGATGCGGTCCAGGCTCTCGGCCTCGAAGGCCAGCAGCCATTCATAGTCGCCCAGGCCGAAGCTGGCGATGGTGTTGGCCTTGATGTCCTTGTAGCCGGCTGCCGCGATTCCGTGGTCGCGCAGCATGGTGCTGCGTTCGGCGGGATCCAGCAGGTACCAGTCGTAGGAGCGTACGAACGGGTAGACGCACAGGTACGGATTGGGTTCCGGGTCCGTCAGGAAGGCCGGGACGTGGGACTTGTTGAACTCCGCGGGCCGGTGCATGCCGACGACCGACCACACGGGTTCGAGCACAGCGCCCAGATCGGACTTGCGGAGAATGGAGTTGGCCTCCTGGAGCAGTTCGACACTGGGGGCGTGCCACCAAATCATGAGGTCGGCGTCTGCCCTGGTGACGGACACATCATAGGTGCCGCGGACCACCAGTCCGCGCTCGGCCAGCGCGTCGAGTCCGTTCCTGACTTCGGCGACCAGGGCTGCGCGGTCGGCGGCGCCGATCTCCCCGACAGCCTGGAAGACGGTGTAGGCGACATAGCGGATGTCGGTGTTGGCCTGCTCGATCTGTTCGGGCGTCGGGGCCTTGAAATCGGCCATGGGGTGTTCCTTTCCTCGTCGGATTGCAATGAAGTCGATGTGGAGCGGGGCCTCAGGCGCTCAGCCGGGCGGCCTCGGTGGTGGCGCGCTTGATGCAGGCCGGGATGCCGACCCCGTCGAAGGCCGAGCCGACCAGTCCCAGGCCGGGGATGCCGGCCAGGTCAGCGTCGAGTTCCGCTGTGCGCTCCAGATGTCCGGGCAGATACTGTGGCAGGGCCTGGTTCCAGCGTTGGACGCCGGCGTGGACCAGTTCGTCGTGGCGCCCGGTGATCCGCGACCAGTCGGCCACTGCGCGGTCGATCAGTTCCGCATCGGACAGCTCGGACCAGGCCGAGGCCGGATCGCCGTAGCGCCCGATGCTCATCCGCACCACCGCCAGCCCCTCGGGCAGGGAATCGCGCAGCCACGGCCACTTGTTCGAGGCGAAGGTCGAGGCCTTGATGAAGGCCGGCTCCGCCGGCGGCACCAGGAAGCCCGAACCCGTCAGTTCCCCGTCCAGGCGCAGCACCGTGTTCACCAGTGCCGAATTCGCATAGGGGATGGCGCCGAGCCTGCCCGCGATGCGTTCGGCCGCCGGTTCGTCCACGGCCCGCAGCAGCCCGGCCGCCGCATAGGCCGGCACCGCCAGGACCAGGTTGGCTGCGCTCATGGGGTGCCCGCCTGCCGTGGTCACGGACCAGCCGTTCTCACTCCGGGCGATCTGTTCGACCTCAGTGGCGGTCAGCAGTTCGACTCCGGCGCCGCGCAGCCGCGTCGCCAGGGCGTCCACGAGTCCGTTGATACCGCCCGGCAGGCTCATGAAGGTCGGTGGGGCGTCGGCGGTCTGGGTGCCGGGAACGTTTGCGCCGCGGGTCGCGGTGCGCCGGGCCAGGGTCTGCCTGACCGTCTCAAGGACTCCGGCGCCGGTATTGGCAGCCGGCAGCAGGGCGGGCACGGTGGCGGCCATGGACAGGTCGCGGCAGCGGCCGGAGTATACGCCGCCGAGCAACGGGTCGATGAGTTTATCGACGACCGCATCGCCCAGGCGGGCGGCGAGGAACTCTCCGACGGCCACGTCGCCTGCCACCGGATCGGTGAGCTGTTCATGGGCCACGCGCTCGATTTCGGGCTCGCTGAGGATCCCGTGCAGCGACTGCGGATCGCCCGGGACCCCCATCAGAGTGCCGGCCGGCATCTCATGCAGACGCCCGCCGACGAACAGCTGTGAGTGCTGGGACCGGTCCGGATAGACCGGTTCCAGATCCAGCTCCGCGGCCAGGGCGCGGGTTTCCGGGCGGACGTAGAGGCTGGCCTCGGCGCCCACATCGGCGCCGAGTCCGGCGTAGCCGCCCAGCTCATCGCGCTTGAGGCAGCCGCCCAGTCGAACACGCCGTTCGATGACGCGGATGCGGGCGGCCGGCTGGGCCGTGTGCAGGCGCCAGGCGGTGACGAGTCCGGAGATCCCCGCGCCGACGATGATGAAATCGGCGGGCGCGCTCATGCGGCCTCCCCCGCCCTGCGGGCTGCGATGAGTTCCGCGCTGACCCGATGGACCTCGTCGACGATGAGGCCCGGCACTGCCGGATCGGTGTTCGGCAGGACGCCGTGGCCCAGATTGAACACGTGGCCGCCGTGGTCCAGGCCGGCCTTGACGATATCGGCGATGCGCGGGCGCAGCACTTCCCAGGGAGCGAACAGCAGAGCGGGGTCGAGGTTGCCCTGCAGCGCCTGGCCCGGCTGCACACGCGCAGATGCGTCGGCCAGCCGGACCCGGAAGTCCACGCCCATGACATCGGAGCCCGCCCGTGACATCGGTTCGAGCAGTTCGCCGGTCTGCACGCCGAAGTGGAAGCCGGGGACATCGTAGGGCCGCAGGGCCTCGAAAACCGCGGTGGAGTGCTCGAGCACGGAGCCGATGTAGTCGTCGGGTCCCAGATAGCCCGCCCAGGAGTCGAACAGCTGGAAGGCGGAGGCCCCCGCGGCCAGCTGCACCCCGATGAAAGTCGCGGAATAGCCGGCCAGGCGTTCCAGGATGTCGTGGAACAGGGCCGGATCGCCCAGCATCATCGCCTTGGTCTTCTCGTGGTTCTTGCTCGGCCCGCCCTCGATCAGGTAGCTGGCGACCGTGAACGGCGCACCGGCGAAACCGATCAGCGGGGTCTCGCCCAGTTCTGCTGTGATCCGGGTGACGGACTCGGTGATGTCCGCGAAGTGTTCGGCGCTCAGCTCCGGCAGCCGGTCCAGATCGGCCCGCGAGCGCACGGGGTGGTCGATGACGGGCCCGACGCCCGGTTTGATCTCGACGCCCACCCCCGCGGCCTGCAGGGGCACGACGATATCGGAGAAGAAGATGGCCGCGTCCACGCCGTGCCGACGGACCGGCTGGAGGGTGATCTCGGTGACGAGGTCGGGGGTTCGGCAGGCCTCGAGCATTGCATTGCCGCGGCGCAGCTCGCGGTATTCGGGCAGGGACCGGCCGGCCTGGCGCATGAACCAGACCGGGGTGAAGTCGACGTCCTGGGAACGTGCGGCGCGCACAAGAGTGGAAACCATATGCCCTATCGTCTCAAATCCGGTTGCCCGCCGCGGACGGTATCGCGGTGTGACCTTGAAGATCTCATCCGGCGGATGGTCAGCCGATCACGTGTTCGGCGTCCAGGGTGTAGAAACCACGGTCCATATAGACCAATGGGTCCCCTGCTGCGTCGACGACGACGTCCTCGACACGGGCGACGATGCACGTCGAGTCCCCGATCGCAACCTTCTCGAACGGCGTACAGCGCAGTGCGGCGTGCACCCCGGACAGGACCGGCTCGCCCGTCGGCAGAGTGCTCCAGCCCTGCTCCGTGGTGAACCGCGGAGCGCCCGGCTTGGCGAAGGACTGGGCGATGGGCAGTTGGTCTGCTCCCAGCAGGTTGACCACGAAGCTGTCCGCGGCCAGGATCTTCGAGGCCGAGCCCCGGCTGGTACTCAGGGAGAACAGCAGAGCAGGCGGATTGACGGAAACGCTGGCGACCGAGGACACCGTCAGTCCGGCGGGTCCGTCCGGGCCCGCCGCAGAGATCACCGCGACCCCCGCCGGGTGGTGTCCGAATGCGTGCTTGAATGCCGCGGGCTCAACTGCCATGGTTCTTCCTTCCGTAGATCTTCGAAGACAACACGTCTCGACATCAACATATTCCCACCCCGCCGCCCCGGCGGGCGTGTGAGTCATATGACGCCACACCGTGCGGTCGGCGAGCCGGACGCACGGGGTCCGCGGCCAGGTCTTACAGTTGCAGAGTGGACCAACCCATGCAGCTGAGAAGAATCCCGGAGCCGTTCGAGCGCGCTCATCGGGCTCTGGCACAGGCCGGCAGCGCCGGCCCGGTGACCCTCGAGGAGGTTTCCGCACCCGGCGGGCTGGCCCCCTGGGCGGCAGCGCTGAGTGCCCGCGTATCCGGCGGGGCCGTTCCGGCTGTCATCGGCACGGGCCGGATGGCCCTGCTCTACGATGCCTCGGCCCCCCGTGAGTGGGGCGGCGAATTCCGGATCGTGACCTACATCCGGTCCGAACTCGAGCCCGAGATGGCAGAGGAGGTCCTGTTGGGCCCAGTCGCCTGGTCCTGGCTGACCGAGGCGTTGAACCGACACCACGCCACCGTCGAGCGCGTGGGCGGGCAGACCACCCGGGTGCTCGCCGAGAGCTTCGGCATCCTGGCCGAAAGACCCGACACCCGCGATCTCGAACTGCGCGCGTCCTGGACTCCCATCCTCGCCGCCCCGGAGGACGTCGCGGACCACATCGACGCCTGGCTCGACCTGCTCTGCACGGTCGCAGGCCTTCCACCACTACCCGAGGGCGTCAGCGCCTTCCCAGGGAGCAACCGCCCATGAGCAACCCCCAGTCCGACGATTCGCTTGAGGCCCTGCCGCTGCTGGCCGAACCCGCGGCCGGCGTGCCCGAGGTCGTCGACACGCCCGCTGCACTCGCCACCGCCGTCGCGGCTCTGCGGTCCGGGTCCGGCCCCGTGGGCCTCGATGCGGAGCGCGCCTCGGGGATCCGCTACGGCCAGCGCGCCTTCCTGATCCAGCTCAAACGCGTGGGCGCGGGCATCGTGCTCGTCGACCCAGAGGCCCTGCCGGATCTGCGCGGGGTCTCCCGTGCCCTGGATGGGGTCGAATGGATCCTGCACGCCGCCACCCAGGATCTGCCGTGCCTGGCCGAGCGCGGAATGCACCCCGATGCGCTCTTCGACACCGAACTGGCCGCCCAGCTGCTGAACTTCGAGCGGATCGGGTTGGCCAGCGTGGTCGGTGGCCTGCTGGGCGTGCGCCTGGCCAAGGAGCATTCGGCCGTGGACTGGTCCCACCGGCCCCTGCCGCACGACTGGCTGGCCTATGCAGCTCTCGATGTTGAGCTACTGCCCCAGCTCGAGGAGCTGCTGTGGCAGCGGCTGCGCGCTGCGGGCAAGGACGGCTTCGCCGTCCAGGAGTTCGCCCATCTCAAGACCTTCGAACCGAAGGTCTACGCCGAGCCCTGGCGCCGGGTGCACGGTCTGGGTGCGCTGAAGTCGCGCAGACAGCTGGGCCGGGTGCGCGCGATGTGGGCGCTGCGCGACGATTTGGCCGAGGACCGCGATGTGGCACCGGGGCGGGTGGTGCCCGATAAGAAGCTCGTGGCCATCGCCGCAGGCCATGTCCGTTCCCCCTCCGACATCCTGCACCTACCGGGCAAGGGCCCGACTCCCGCGGATGCCAGGGAGTTCTACTCCGTGCTCAAGGCCGCCGATAAACTGCCCGAGTCCTCCATGCCGGGTCGCAAGGCCGATGGCAAGGCCGGGCCCCGGGTCGACAAGGACCTGGTCAAGGCCCGGCTCGAGGCGCTGCGGGCCTCTCTGGGGCACGTCGCGGCGGAGCTCGACATGCCCAGGGAAATCGTCCTGGCGCCCAAGATCCTCAAGGAGCTGGCAGGCCTGCCGAGCATCGGCGATGGGGCCTTCATCGCCGATTTCCTGGCCGCGCATGCCGCCAGGCCCTGGCAGATCGAGTACGCAGCGGACCCGCTGGCACGGGCATTGGCGAACCTCTAGTCGGCACCGGGCTTCAGTCGGTGCCGGCCAGGTGGCCGGTGATCCGGCGCACCATGGTCTCGACGTCGAGGCCGGCCAGCTCGAGGATCTCCTCACGGGTGCCGTGCGGGAGGAATTCGTGCGGCACCCCGAGTTCGAGCACCCCCGTGCGGTGCTCCTCATCGCGCAGGTCCTGGCGCACCTGTGTGCCGATGCCGCCTAGTTTGACCCCATCCTCGATCACCACGACCAAACGGTGTGCGGCCCCATCTGTCACGACCGGGGCCGGGACGGGCAGAACCCAGCGGGGGTCGACCACACTGGCCCCGATCCCGGCTTCCGCCAGCCGGGCGTGCACGGCCAGCGCCCGGTCGGCCAGGGCGCCGACGGACACGATGTAGACATCGGCGGCCAGGCCGGCGGGGACCTCGGCCAGGGTGTCGACGCCACAGGCGTCGCGGTGCAGCGCGACGATCTCCCGACCGACAGTGCCCTTGGCGAAGCGCACGATGGACGGGCCGTCCTCGATCGCCACCGCCTCGTTCAGTTCCTCCCGCAGGCGTTCGGCGTCGCGCGGGGCTGCCAGGCGCAGGCCTGGCACGATCCGGGCCAGCGCCATGTCCCACACGCCGTGGTGGCTGGCCCCGTCCGGGCCGGTGATCCCCGCCCGGTCGAGCACGATGGTCACTGCCTGCCGGTGCAGGGCCACGTCCATCAGCAGCTGGTCGAAGGCGCGGTTGAGGAACGTCGCGTAGACGGCCACGACCGGGTGCAGGCCGCCGTAGGCAAGGCCTGCGGCAGAGGCCACCGCGTGCTGTTCGGCGATGCCGACGTCGAATACCCGCTCGGGGAACTCGGTGGCGAAGGGGCGCAGCCCGACCGGGTCCAGCATCGCCGCGGTGATCGCCACGATATCCTCGCGGCGCCGGGCGATCTCGAGGATCTCCTGGCCGAACACCTGGGTATAGGAAGTGCCGGTGCTGGGCTGGGCCCGGCCGGTTACCGGGTCGATCACGCCCACCGAGTGGAACTGATCGGCCTCATCGGCCACGGCCGGGCCGTAGCCGTGGCCCTTCTCGGTCAGTGCGTGCACGATGACGGGCCCCTGGGTGTAGCCCTTGGCCCGCTCCAGCGCCTTCTCCAGGGCGAACTGGTCGTGGCCGTCGATCGGCCCCATGTACTTGATGCCCAGGTCCGCGAACATCCCGGCCTCGGGGGCGGAGAACATGTCCTTGAGTCCGCGCTTCATCCCGTGCATCGCGGTATAGGCGGCGCGTCCGGGGATCCCCGAATGGTGCAGCGCCTCCTTGCCCCAGTCCAGTAGCTGTTCATAGGCGTTCGAGGTGCGCAGCGCGTCGAGGTGTTCGGCGAAGCCGCCGACGGTGGGCGAATAGGAGCGACCGTTGTCGTTGACGACGATGATCAGACGCCGGGCGGGTACCGATTTGTCCGCTGCGATCGTGTTCAGCGCTTCCCAGGCCATACCCCCGGTCAGTGCCCCGTCACCGATCACCACGACGACGTAGCGCTCGGACTCCCCGCGCAGCTGGTGGGCCTTCGCGATCCCGTCGGCCCAGGACAGGGCGGCCGAGGCGTGCGAGTGCTCGAGCACATCGTGGTCGCTTTCGGCACGGCTGGGGTAACCGGAGAGCCCGCCGAATTGTCGCAGGGTCTCGAAGCGCTCGGCCCGGCCGGTCAGCAGCTTGTGGACGTAGGCCTGGTGGCCCACGTCGAACAGCAGGGTGTCCCGCGGTGAGTCGAAGGTGCGGTGCAGGGCCAGGGTGAGTTCCACGACCCCGAGGTTGGGGCCCAGGTGCCCGCCGGTGCGTGCGACGGTGTCGACCAGCACGTCGCGGATCTCCTTGGCCAGTACCTCGCATTCGGCCGGGTCCAGGCGTTTGAGGTCCTGTGGAGAGGCGATATCGGAAAGAATGGGCGGCCTCCTTGCACGGTCACGACCCGCCGAACACGAGCCGCGTCCATCCTATCCTCGTCCTGCCAGGGCCGGTTATGAGCCGACGCTCAGCTCAGTGCCCGGTGGGCAATGGCAGGGCCAGGCGGACGCTGGTGCCCTCCCCCAGCCGTGAGCGCAGGGACACGGTGCCGCCGTGGCGCGCGACGATCACCCGCACCAGGGCCAGGCCGACCCCGGAGCCGGGGCGATCGAGCGCATTCGAAGCCCTGCCCAGCTCTTCAAAGACCGTCGCGACCTCGGCGGCGGGGATGCCCCGGCCGGTGTCCACAACCTCGATGACCACCCAGCCGTCGGCCTCGCTGCCGCGCACCTCGACCCTCTGCCCCACATCCGTGTACTTCACGGCATTGCTCACGAGGTTGCCGATCGCCAGGCGCAGCAGGTCCGGGTCGCCAGGACACAGCGGCAGGGGCCAGGGCGCCGATGGCAGCTGGACCGAGATCCGGGCGCGGGGGCCGGTGCCCGTCTCCTCGGCGAGGTCCTCGACTGCTTCGCGGATCAACAGGCCCGGATCGACCGGTTCGACCGCCAGGGGTGTCTCCTCGAGTTCGGCCAGCGCGCGCAGATCCCCGACCAGGCGCGCCATCCGGTCGGCCTGGCCGCGCACCCCGGCCCAGGCCGGATCGCGTTCGGCCCGTTCGGCCGCCAGGGAGCGCACCACCGTCACGGGGTTCTTCAGCTCGTGGTCGAGCCGGGAGAGGAACCTGCGGCGCGCCTGGGCCGCGGCCTCGCGCTCGGCCGCGCGCGCCCGGTCGAGCCGCGTCGCCGCACGCCTCCCCGCGATCGCCAGGGCGGTGTAGGCGCAGAGCACAAGCACCCCGGCTCCTCCGATCACGGCGCCCAGTGGGGCCGAGGCCGACAGCCAGGTCGACGGCGCCAGCAGCCATACGAGAATCCCGCTGGTAAGCAGTGCGCAGACCAGGAGCAGGGCCGTCCAGTCACCGATCCGCAGGCCTCGGCGCTCAGCCACGGCGCACCGCTGCGATCAGCCGGTAGCCACCCGGCACCGTGCGGATCAGAGTGGGGTCGGAGGCGTCCTCGTGCAGCACGCGGCGCAGTTCGGCGATCCGGTGGTCGACGGCGCGCGAGGCGACGACGGACTCGAATCCCCAGACCCGCTCGAGCAGGGTTTCCCGACTGTGGGTCTCGTCCGGGTGCATCATGAAGAAGTCGAGCAGAGCGAAGGCCCGCGGTGTCAAGGAGACCTCGGCGGGCCCCAGGAAGACCCGCCGGCCCTCCCGTTCGAGCCTGACCTCCCCCGTGGAGCGGGGGCCGGCCACCAGCACATCGGCCACGGGCCCCGGTGCCGGCCGGCTGCGCCGCACCAGCGCCCGGATGCGCGAGGCCAACTCCTGGGGTTCGAAGGGCTTGTTCAGATAGTCGTCTGCGCCTTCGTCGAGTGCCGCGGAGCGTTCAGCGGCCTGGCCCACCCGGGTCAGCAGGAGGACCGGAGTCCAGATCCCGGCCGCGCGCATCCGCCGCAGCAGTTCGCGGCCGTCGAGGCCGGGCATCATGACGTCGGAGACGACCACGGCGGGCCCGGAGCCCTGGCCCGCGGCCAGCTGGGCCAGGGCCTCGAGTCCATCCGCAGCGCAGGAAACGGCGAATCCGGCGCGCTGCAGAAAGGATCCGACGCTGTCCCTGATCGCCGGATCGTCGTCGACCAGGAGGATCCTGGTGCCCCCGGTGTCCACCGGCCTCAGCCCTGCAGGGGCGTGGTCGAGACCGTGTTGTCGACTCCGTCGCCGCTGGTCTGCGGAGCGGGACCCGCATAGGCCACGGTGTTATCCGAGCCGGACATGTTCACCGACTCGACTGCGGACGTGGCCACAGAGTTCCCGGCACCGGTGATAATCAGCGCACCGATCCCGTGCGGGGCCAGGACGACGGCGTCGGCGGCTGAGACGGTGACGTTCGCGCAGTGTTCGGTCAGTTCGACCACCGCGTCGGTCTCGCCGATGTCGATGCTGCCACCGGCACAACCCGTGCGGGAGGTGACCGCGGCTCCGAAAGTGCTCGCGGCGGGGAGTTCGCCCGTCGTGGTCCCAGCTGCCGGAGCTGACGCCGCCGTGTCGTCGCCGCCCGGTGGGGCGGAGTCGGCCGACTGGGAGCCGCGCTGGTCGACGGTCATGCAGGCGCTCAGGGAGAGTGCGACGGCGGACAGAGCGGCGGACAGGATCAGGGGCTTGCGGGCTTTCATGGGAGGCTCCTCGGTAGTCGGGAGTGATCGGGGTCCGATCGGCTCATGAACCACGTTATGGGGAATGGTTCGCCGGTTGATCGCAAGCGTGTCGCAGCCCTGTCTCAGATCTGCGATACGCCTGCGGCATGATCACAGTATGCCGGAAACGGCGCGGGGCCGGAGGGACATGATGTCCCTCCGGCCCCGCGCCGTAGCGATGCTACCGAACGATCACTTCACGAGCGAACGCAGCACGTACTGCAGGATGCCGCCGTTACGGTAGTAGTCGGCCTCCCCGGGGGTGTCGATGCGCACGACCGCGTCGAACTCCGTGGTGGAACCGTCGGCCGCGGTTGCGGTGACCTTGACGGTCTTCGGGGTGGTCCCGTTGTTCAGCTCCGTCAGACCGGCGATATCGAAGGTCTCCGTGCCGTCCAGGCCCAGGGTCTCGGCGGATTCGCCTGCCGGGAACTGCAGCGGGACGACGCCCATGCCGATGAGGTTCGAGCGGTGGATCCGCTCGAAGCTCTGGGCGATGACGGCGCCCACACCGAGCAACTTGGTGCCCTTGGCGGCCCAGTCACGCGAGGAGCCGGTGCCGTATTCCTTGCCACCGAGGACAACCAGCGGAATGCCGGCGGCCTGGTAGTTCTGCGAGGCGTCGAAGACCGTGGTCTGCGGGCCGCCTTCGAGGGTGAAGTCGCGGGTGAAGCCGCCCTGCACACCGTCCAGCAGCTGATTGGCCAGGCGGATGTTGGCGAAGGTGCCGCGGATCATGACCTCGTGGTTACCGCGTCGCGAGCCGTAGGAGTTGAAGTCCTTGCGCTCGACGCCGTGCTCGACCAGGTACTTGCCGGCCGGGGTGTCGGCCTTGAAGGAACCTGCGGGCGAGATGTGGTCGGTGGTCACCGAGTCGCCCAGCTTCAGCAGCACGCGGGCGCCGCTGATGTCGGAGACGGGCTCCGGTTCCGCGGGCATGCCGTCGAAGTAGGTGGGCTTGCGCACATAGGTGGAGTTCTCGTCCCACTCGAAGGTCTTGCCCTCGGGCGTGGGCAGGGACTGCCAGCGCTCGTCACCGTCGAAGATCGTGCCGTATTCCTTGTCGAACATGGCGGTGTCGATCGAGGAGTCGATGACCTCCTGGACTTCCTCCGGCGAGGGCCAGATGTCCTTGAGGTAGACGTCCTTGCCCTCGGAGTCCTGCCCCAGGGGCTGGTTGTCGAAGTCGAAGTCCATCGTGCCGGCCAGCGCATAGGCGATGACCAGCGGCGGGGAGGCCAGGTAGTTCATCTTGACGTCGGGGCTGATGCGGCCCTCGAAGTTGCGGTTGCCCGAAAGCACTGCGGTCACGGACAGGTCGTTGTCCTGGATGGACTGCGAGATCTCGTTCTCCAGCGGGCCGGAGTTGCCGATGCAGGTCGCGCAGCCGTAGCCGACCACGTAGAAGTTCAGCGCTTCGAGGTCCGGGATCAGGCCGGCCTTGTCGTAGTATTCGCTGACGACGCGCGATCCGGGTGCGATCGAGGTCTTGACCCACGGCTTGGTCTTCAGGCCCAGCTTATTGGCCTTACGTGCCAAGAGGCCTGCGGCCATCATCACCGAGGGGTTCGAGGTGTTGGTGCACGAGGTGATCGAGGCGATCGCCACGGCGCCGTTCTTCAGTGCGAAGTTGCGTCCATCGCCCATCGCGACGTCTGCTTCCTTCGCCTCCTCGCCCGGCTTGGCGTAGTTGTGGATGTCCTTTTCGAACTGTGCCTTGGCGTCGGTCAGCTCGATCCGGTCCTGAGGGCGCTTGGGCCCGGAGATCGAGGGGACGACGGTGCCCAGGTCCAGTTCCAGGTACTCCGAGTAGTCGACCTCGACAGACGGATCGTGCCACAGGCCCTGTTCCTTGGTGTACTTCTCCACCAGGGCGACCTGCTCGTCGGAGCGGCCGGTCAGGCGCAGATAGTCCAGGGTGACCTCGTCGATCGGGAAGATCGCAGCGGTCGAACCGAACTCGGGGCTCATATTGCCGATCGTCGCACGGTTGGCCAGCGGGACCTCGCCCACGCCCTGGCCGTAGAACTCCACGAACTTGCCGACCACGCCGTGCTGGCGCAGCATGTCCGTGATGGTCAGCACGACGTCGGTGGCGGTCACGCCCGAGGGGATCGAACCGGTCAGCTTGAAGCCGACCACGCGCGGGATCAGCATCGACACGGGCTGGCCCAGCATGGCGGCCTCGGCTTCGATGCCGCCGACGCCCCAGCCGAGCACGCCCAGGCCGTTGACCATCGTGGTGTGCGAGTCGGTGCCGACCAGGGTGTCGGGGTAGGCGCGCATGACACCGTCGGTCTCACGGGCCATGACCACGCGGGCC
Organism: Brevibacterium sp. 50QC2O2; assembly: GCF_024580675.1. NCBI lineage: Bacteria > Bacillati > Actinomycetota > Actinomycetes > Micrococcales > Brevibacteriaceae > Brevibacterium > Brevibacterium sp. 50QC2O2. Next base: position 130,697 of record NZ_JANIJZ010000006.1, on the reverse strand, counting down.
AGGTGCTCGATGTTGACCTGGTGAACGATGCCCATGCCCGGGGGAACGACCTTGAAGTCGTCGAAGGCGGTCTGGCCCCAGCGCAGGAACTGGTAGCGTTCCCCGTTGCGCTGGTATTCGATGTCCATATTGCGCTTGATCGAGTCCTCGGAACCGAAGGAGTCGATCTGCACCGAGTGGTCGATGACCAGTTCGGCCGGTGCCAGCGGGTTGATCTTGGTCGGATCGCCGCCCATATCCTTCACGGCTTCGCGCATCGTAGCCAGGTCGACGATGCAGGGCACGCCGGTGAAGTCCTGCATGACGACGCGGGCGGGCGTGAACTGGATTTCGACGCTGGGTTCCGCGCTGGGATCCCAGTCGGCCAGGGCCTTGATGTGGTCTGCCGTGATATTCGCACCATCTTCGGTGCGCAGCAGGTTCTCCAGGAGTACCTTGAGGCTGTACGGAAGCTTCTGCGAGCCGTCCACCGCATCGAGGCGGTAGATCTCATAGCTGTTGCTTCCGACCTCAAGAGTGCTCTTGGCTTTGAAGCTATCGACGTTGCTCATCGTCACTCTCCTGATCGGTTATCCAAGATCCTATTTAGGTCACAATCCGCTGGCCTAAACTATCTTGACATCAAGATAAATTCTAGCCCATTCGGGCCCGGCCCGCCACTGCGGATCACAGAATGAACGGCGCGGATTCTAGGGGATTGCGAGGGTTTCGGCTCTACCATCCCGCATCGGCGTGGTGAGCCTCAAGCTGGCGCGCCCTGAGGGAATTAGCGAACAAATTCACTGAAAAATTCCACATGCGCCGTCAGTGGGAACAGATCGTGCCCCTCAACGGTCTCCAGCCGCCAGCCGCGCTCCAGCAGGTTCTTCGCATCGCGGGCGAAGGTGCCGGGATCGCAGGAGACGTAGAGCAGCCGTCCGGCTCCGGTTCCGGAGATCAGGTCGACCACTTTCTGGCCCAGGCCGGCCCGCGGCGGGTCGACGATCACGGTGTCGGCACCGGGCAACTCGGTCAGCCGCTCGATCCGGGCGGTGCCGAATTCGGCGCCGGTGCTGCCCGCGCCCAGCAGTCGCTGCGCATTCGCCCTGGCGTCCTCGACGGCACGCGCCGAGCCCTCCAGCCCGATCACCGGCACACCGAGTTCATGCGCCGCACGCAGGGAGAACAGGCCTGCACCGCAGTACAGGTCGAGCACGCTGTCGGTCCCGTCGATGCGTGAGAGCACCCGGTCCGAGAGCACCTCGGCGGCATCCCGGTGGACCTGCCAGAAACCCTGGGCGCTAACCCGGAAATCACTGGCGGCAACCCGCTGGAGCAGTGTCGTCTCCCCCAGGGTGATAGCACCCTGGGCGGTATCCGAACCCGGCTTCGGGCGCCGGGCCCGAACCTGTTTGCCACCGCGCTGGCGCCGTCCCGCGCCCGCCACCCTGCCGTGGGAGGAAGCTACTAACAGGCTGAAGCCCGAGGCCTCGGCGATCGAGCGCAGCGCCGCGGTTGCCTGTGCAGAGGGCCGACCGGTCGCCACGATCGTCCCGCACCCGGTGCCGGCTGCCAGCTCGATCCGGGACACACCGGGGAAGACGCCGTGTTGGACCCCCAGGGCGTCCAGTTCCCCGACCGCCAAGGGCAGCCGGTCGACGTCGACGACATCGTGCGTGCCCGCGCGGTACATCCCGGGGCGCCCGTCGGGGCGCACCGCCAGTTGGACACGTGTCCGCCAGGCCTGTCCGGCGTCCTGTCCCCCGGTGGCCTCCAGGGGTGCGGGAGCCACGCTCAGCTCGGTTTCGATCCCGCCGATGCGGGCAAGCTGATCCCGGGCCGCCTGGGCCTTGAGGTCTCGGGAGGTCGCCAAGTCGACGTGGGCGAATTCGACGCCTCCCACGCCCTCGGCACCCCAGGCCACCCGGCGATCGGGTACCCGTGCTGCAGCGGCGTCGAGCACCTCGACGGTTGCGGCCCTTGCGAAACGCGGCTTGATCTCGGTGATCCTGGCCCGCACGGTCTCGCCGGGCAGGGTGCCGGTGACGAACACCGTGCCGTACTCCCCCGTCGCCACCGACTCCCCGCCGGCGGCGGGTCGCAGGACCTGTAATTCGAGTTCGTCTCCGAGCTGCGGGCGCTCGTTCATATCTGGTCTCCCCATGTGGTCTCCGACTGATCGCGCGCAGGGCGCAAGGGTTCAATATACGCGTCCGGACCCGCGGTGAACGACTGCAGACGCCACGGCACGGTCGCCACCACCACATTGGGCACGATGAGCAGGCGTGATTTCAATCTCAACACGGTCTGATTGTGCAGCAGGTGCTCCCACCACCGGCCCAGGATGAACTGTGGGATGAACACGATCACCAGATCCTCCGGATTGTCACGGCGGATCCGCGCGATGTGGCCCAGCACCGGGCGCACCAGGGCCCGGTAGGGCGAGGCCAGGATGGTCAATGGGACCGGCAGCTCCATCTCGTCCCACCGGCGCTGCAGTTGAGCCGCCGCGTCCTCGTCTACGGCCACCGTGATCGCTCCGATGAACGTCGGCCGGGTGGCGCGGGCGAAGGACAGCGCGCGCAGCGTCGGCTTGTGGATCTCCGTGACCACGACCACCGCGTGGGTGTTCGGCGGCAGGCGCTGAGCGGGATCGTCGGGCGCCGCCGCCAACTCCGAATCGACCCGCTGGTAGTGCCTGCGCACAGCGCCCATGATGAGCGAGAGCACCACCATCGCCACAAGCGCCAGCCAGGCGCCGTGGGTGAACTTGGTGACCACCACGATGAGCAGCACCGCGCCGACCACGACCAGGGAGAATCCTGCCACCAGGCGCGCGGCCAGCATCCGGGTGCGCGCCGGCGAGGACACCATCCGGCGCACCCTGACCGTCCAGTGGCGCACCATGCCCAGCTGCCCGATCGCGAAGGAGAAGAACACTCCGACCAGGTACATCTGCACCAACCGGGTCGGCTCCGCCCCTGTGGCCACGACCAGCACCACGGCGGCGCCGGCCAGCAACAGGATGCCATTGGACAGGGTCATTCGGTCCCCGCGCTGGGCGAGCTGGCGCGGCAGGAAGCCGTCACGCGCCAGCCGAGAGGCCAGACCGGGAAAGCCCTCGACCGAGGTGTTGGCCGCCGCCAGCAGTACCAGTGCTGCGATGATGATCACGCAATAGCCCAGCGCCGGCGCGAAGTCGAAGACGCCCAGTGCCAGCTGCCCCAGCACGGGGTCCTGGGCGTAGTCGCCCACCGGCGTGCCATCGGCGCGTAGCAGCGCCTGTTCCGGCCGCTCGACGTATTTGACGCCGGTCACCCCGGCCAGCCACGTCAGTCCCACCAACAGCACGATCGAGAGCACCCCGGTCAACAACAGGGTGTTGCCGGCGTTGCGCCCGCGCGGCTTGCGGAAACTGGGGACCGCCGTTGCGACGGTCTCCACCCCCGCCAGCGCCACCGACCCCGAGGCGAAGGACCGCAGGAAGAGCACCAGCAGGCCGATCCCCGTCAGTTGGGCGCCGGGGTCGGCGGGATCGGCGATGTGCAGCTGCGAGCTGGCGGTGCTCGGGGGGTCCCCGGAGAGAACCCGGATCGCACCGACGATCAGGGTCAACCCAACCGCCGCGATGAACAGATAGGTGGGGGCGGCCAGAAGTTTCCGGCGGGAGCGCCAGCCGCGCAGGCCCAGCAGTGTCACCAGCGCGATACCGGCCACCGCGATCCACACGGTATGCGGCGCCAGCACGGGCCAGGCCGCGGCCAGATAGGCCGCGAAGACCGCCATCGAAACCGCCAGGGTGAGCGTGTAGTCGACCAGCAGGGCCGAGGCGACGAACAGGGAGGGGCCGCGCCCCAGGTTCTTCGCGGCCACCTCGTAGTCCCCACCGCCATCGGGATAGGCACGCAGGTTCTGCCGATAGCACAGCACCAATAGGACGATGACCACACCAACGCCCACGCCCACCCACGGCCCCAGGTGCAGTCCGGCCATGCCAGCCACCGCCAGACCCAGCAGGATCTCATCGGGGGCATAGGCCACGGATGAGAGCATGTCGGAGGCGAAGACCGGCATGGCGATGCGCTTGGGCAGGGCCTGGACACGGTAACTGTCGCTGCGAAACGGCCGCCCAACGAGTAGTCTTTTGACGGCATCAGAAATACTGCTTGCCACGACAGCCATCGTAGAGCACTCCCGGGGTTTCCGGGCCTGGAGGGACCTCGTGCACTTCGTCATCATGGGATGCGGGCGGGTCGGGGCGCTGCTGGCGCGCACCCTGGACAAGAACGGCCATACGGTGGCCGTGGTGGACCGTGACCCCGATGCCTTCACGCGCTTGGGCAAGGACTTCTCCGGCTCAACCGTCACAGGGATCGGTTTCGACCGCGACGCCCTCTCGCGTGCGCGCACCGGCGATGCATACGCCTTCGCGGCCGTCTCCAGCGGGGACAACTCGAATATCCTGGCCGCCCGGGTGGCCAGGGAGACATTCGGAGTGGCCAATGTGGCGGCCCGGATCTACGATCCGCACCGCGCCCAGGTGTTCGAGCGCCTGGGCATCCCCACCGTCGCCACCGTCCGGTGGACGGCCGATCAGATGATGCGCCGCCTCATCCCCTCCGGCTCGGTCAGCGAGTACCGCGACCCCTCGGGGCGCATCGTGATCGCCCAGGTGCATCTGCACCCGGCCTGGGTCGCCCGACCATTCAAGGAGATCGAAACCGCCGTGCGGGCACGGGTGGCTTTCGTCACACGCCTCGGCGATGGAATGCTGCCGGGACCCGACGATCTGGTCCAGCAGGGCGATCAGGTGCATCTGAGCTGTGAACGCTCCGGACTGCCGGAGATCACCCGGGTACTGGACCGCCCACCGCGGGACGACGAGGAGTGACGGTGCGCCGTGAGCGCTCCGCCGAAACAAGGGGAAGACGATGCGCGTTGTGATTGCCGGCGCCGGCTCGGTCGGTCGGTCGGTGGCCAGAGAGCTGCTGGAAAAACACCACGAGGTCCAGCTGATCGACCGGAACAAGGATGCCATCCGCCGCGACCGGGTGCCAGGTGCCACCTGGCTGCGCTCGGACGCCTGTGAACTGACCGGGCTGTCCGAAGCCCGGCTCGACACCGCCGATGTGGTGGTCGCCGCAACCGGCGACGATAAGACGAATCTGGTTCTCAGCCTGCTGGCGAAGACGGAATTCGCGGTGCCGCGCACCGTGGCCCGGGTGAACAATCCCCGCAATGAATGGCTGTTCGACGACAACTGGGGCGTCGATGTGGCGGTATCCACTCCACGGCTGATGACAGCATTGGTCGAGGAGGCCGTCGAGGTGGGCGGACTGGTGCGGTTGATGAACCTGGACCGGGGTCGGACCGGGCTGATGGAATTCACCGTCGCCACCACCGACCCGGTGGCGGGGCAGCGGATCGGGCAGCTGCGCTGGCCCGGGGACACCGCACTCGTGGCTATCGTGCGCAGTTCCAAGGCCATCGTCCCTGGACCCGACGTTCAGCTGGTCACCGGTGATGAGTTGTTCTTCGTCTGCCCACCCGACGATGAGGCCCCTCTGCTGGGGCTGCTGACCGGTTCAGCAGACGATATACGGGATTGAACACGATGAGACCGCCGGCGCCCACATCGGCGAAACGACCGGTGATGACCACCCGCCGCCCGGGGAACAGCCCCGGCACCTCACGTTGGCCGAGGAACCGCACGGCCACGGTTCCCGTCCCGTCGTCGACGTCGAGATCCAGGCGCGGGCGCGAGCCGGGCACCGACCGGGTGACGGCGACGATATCGCCGATCACCGTGGCCCGCTGTCTGTCCCGCAGCCCGGCGATCGAAGTGTCGCCAGACCGCCCAGGGGTCATCTGACCTCGGCGATCTCGGGACCGCGGGCGAACGGATTGGGGTCCTCATCGGCGTCCTGTACCTCACCCTCACCGTCGTCGACCCTGGGGGCCGACAGGAGCAGCACCTCGCGCGGGGGCATCGCCTGGTCGCCACGCTCGACGATGGTGCCGCGGAAGATCTTGAGGAACAGCTCGGCCGCCTCGTCATCGGTCGCCGCAGCGTCGGTGAGCACTGCGCGCAGGAACCAGCGGGGCCCGTCGACTCCCAGGAACCGGGCCGGATGCAGATGCGCCCGTCCGGAGCGGTCGGCCACAGGCACACCCGCGACGATCTCGTAGCCGTGCTCGCCGAACGCCTCCCTGGCCTTACCGCCCGAGGCCGTGATGCCCTCGATCAGTGAAGCCCTGACCTCGCCCCACAGCCCTTCGGTCTTGGGCGCGGCAAAGGCCTGCAGTTGCATCTTGCCCTCACCGTAGACAACCGAGGCCGCCATGATCGTCTGCTCGTCCTCGGCGGTCTCCAGCTGGAACTGCAGTCCGTCGACCACCGGGATCCGTAGGGCGCCCAAATCGATCCGATTGCCGTCCAGGGCGTCCTCTGCGGCGTCCCACGGCCCGTTCTCGGACCGGTCGCGCGGAGCCTGCTTGGCGAACTCCTCGTCCTCCGCAGGGGTCTCCTGCTCTGCCGGGACCGGCTCGGACGACCCCGCGGTGTCATCTGCCTCCTGTGCCCCCGCCGCCGCGTTCGACGGCTCCTGCGATTCCTCGTGCTTCTTCCGGAACCGATCGAAGAGTCCCACTGCGTCCTTCTTTCCTCGCCTGCGGACCGGTGCGGTCCGCTTTTCAGTCTCCCATATCGAATCCGCCGGTGGAACCGAAGCCGCCGGTACCGCGCTGGGAATCGTCCAGGCAGTCGACCGGGGTGAAGTCGACGCGGACGACGGGCTGGACCACCAGCTGGGCGATGCGATCGCCGCGGGTGATGCTCACGGCCTCCACCGGGTCCAGATTGATCAGCGGCACCTTGATCTCTCCGCGATAACCGGAGTCGATCGTGCCGGGGGAATTGACGACCGTCACGCCCCGCTTCGATGACAGTCCCGAGCGCGGGTGGACGAAACCGGCCAGCCCGGCGGGCAACGCGATCGCGATGCCCGTTCCCACCGTGCGCCGCTCAAACGGCTGCAGGGTGAAGTCCTCCGTCGAATATAGGTCGGCGCCCGCATCGCCGACGTGTTCGTATGCGGGGCAGGGCAGACCCTTGTCGATCTGCTTGAGCATGACGTTCGTAACGTGTTCCACGGCTGGCCACTCTACCGCCGCCGCTGCCTGTGCCCAAGCCCGGAAGGACCGATGTGGGAGAATCGACGTATGTCAAACGTTCCCACGTCCGCCTCCGGCGTCCTGTATCGTGACCGTGCCTTCCCACCTGTGACCTGGTGGATCGTCGCGGCGCTGATTTCCGGCATGACCTCACTCATCGTCCTGCCGGTCTGGCCCCTGGGCGGGCTCCTGGTGCCCATCGTCATCTGCATCCTGGTCTTCTTCGGACTGGCCCGGCTCTCGCCGACGGTGATCGTCACCCCGGATGCGCTGTACGCGGGCCCCGCCCATATCGACCGCCGGTTGGTGGGCACGGCCACCGCCCTGGACCGGGAGAAGACCAGGTGGGAGTGTGGCCCCGGTCTGGACGCGCGCGCATTCATCTTCATCCGCCCTTGGATCCGCACCGCGGTTCGCGTGGAACTGGATGATCCGGCGGACCCGACGCCGTACTGGATCGTCTCCAGTCGTGATCCGGAGGCCTTGGCCGCCGCAATCAACTCCGGATCGCCGACCGCCTGAGAGTATCGGGGACATGGACAAGGAGCCCGGATCCCCCTGCGGGGATCCGGGCTCCTTTACACATCCATGGAACGGACCATATCGTTCCGGTATCGGCTCAGCCGGCGCAGTCGGTGCACACGAGCACACCGCCATCGTCACTGGCCAGCTGCGAACGATGCCGCACCAGGAAGCACTCCATGCAGGTGAATTCGTCGTTCTGCTTCGGCAGAACACGCACCGAGAGTTCCTCGTTGGACAGGTCGGCACCCGGCAGCTCGTAGCTGTCGGCTACCGCGGTCTCGTCCTCATCGACCTGGCTGGCCTGCTTCTGATTGCGCTGCGCCTTCAGCTCCTCTAGCGAATCACTGTTGACGTCCTCGTCCTGCTTCCGAGGCTGATCGTAATCTGTTGCCATAAGAGACCACACTCCGCGAGTTCATTTGGTGTACATACAAGGGATATCGTTTCGACGTCTCAAGCATTGTCTACCGTTCGAACACTTTGCGCAAAAATTTATGCCCATCCGATATATGACGTTGCTCACAGAGTATTCGCAAGCGCGGTTTCTAGACTGGAGGACATCGCCGAACTGGCGATTTCCGCCCCGCCTCCGGATACCCCGGCCGGGGTATCCGACCCTGAAAGGAGTGACGATGAGCCAATTCGAAACCGAACTCGACAACAGGGTAACCGATCTACGCCAGATGCTCGCGGACGCCCGCGCCGCCGACGACGATTTCAAGGCCGAGGCCCTGCTCGAAGAACTCGGGTCCCTCGTCGGCCTGGCCGATGACAACGATGTCGACACCTCGCAGATGCGCCACGTGCTGGCCGTCGAAACGGGTGCGATCCCCATCGTCGAAGAGGCCTGATCGACAAAATGCGAGGGGGCCGGTCCCGCACTCAAGGTGCGGGACCGGCCCCCTCGCTTTCCGATGCCCTCTTCAGGCTGCGCGCCAGGGCTCGCCGTCACCGCCGTCCAACGGACCCTGTGGGGTCACGGCAGGCCTTTCCGGGCTCTTCCCCGAGGCCTGGGCCGCGCGCTCCTCCAGCAGGTCGACCAGGCCCGCAACGAACCCGGGAGAGGTCGAGACCGTGGCAGCACGGTGGTAGTCCAGGCCCAACTCCGCAGCGGTCTGGGCGGCCTCCGTGTCGAGGTCGTATTTGACCTCCATATGGTCGGACACGAAGCCGATCGGCACCGCTACGACGCCGGTGACGCCCTGTGCGGAGAGCTCGCGCAGCCGATCGTTGATATCGGGTTCCAGCCACGGGCTGCCGGGGGCGCCGGAACGCGAACAGAAGACCAGCTCGGTCGGCAGCGTCAATTCGTCGGACAGCTGTTCGGCCACGTAGTCGATGAGCTCCTCGTGCTGGTGCAGATAGCCGTGCGACCGGGTCTCCGATTCGGCCTCCATCGGGTCGGGGATCGAGTGCGTGACGTAGAGCAGGCGGTGGTGCTGCGGGTCGAGTCCGCCCACCTGCCGGTCCAGAGCGGCCAACCCCGAGCGCACGATGTCGACCTCGGTGTCGGCGAAACCGGGATGGTTGAAGTATTGGCGAATCGCGTCGATCTCGACCTCGATGCCCTCGGAGGCCAGTTCCTCGCGGGTCTTGGCGAAGTAGTCGTAGTACTGCCAGACGCTCGAATAGGAGGAGTATGCACTGGTCAGAATCGCCAGGTAGCGCTTCGCGCCGGTGGCCCGCGAGTGTTCGCGCAGCGCATCGGGCAGATACGGCTCCCAATTCCGGTTGCCCCACAATAGCGGAGTGGAGATGGAGCGGGAGTCCAGTTCGGCCCGCAGCGCAGCCAACAGGGCCCGATTCTGGTCGTTGATCGGCGACTTACCGCCGAATCCGTAGTAATGCGCTCCCACGACCTCCAACCGCGCATCGGGAATTCCCCGACCACGGGTCACGTTCTTGAGGAACGGGAGGACGTCGTCGGGCTTCTCGGGCCCTCCGAAGGACACCAGTACAACGGCGTCGTAGGGACTCAGTAAGGATTCGGTCATACCCCTACTGTACCCAGCGCACCCGGTCACCGCGCTCGACGACCAGGTGTGGAACGCGGCGTCCCGAAACGTGATCGATCGGGCCGATCGGCGACTCGCCCGGCGAATGCCGCGCGGATCCGCCGGACACATGACACTCTTGGAGATGGAAGGAAAGGTACCCATATGACCGATTTGACACTGCACGCCATCGCGTCAAGCGGTCGTGCCATCATCCTGACCGACGACGCGGGCGGCGAATACCGGCTCGAACTCACCGATGAACTCTACGCGCTGATCGGACGGGCCAGGGCCCAGTTGGCCGGGGCCAAGGCCGGCGAACCGGTCCGGCCGCGCAACATCCAGGCGCTCGTGCGTTCGGGTATGAGCGCCGAAGACGTGGTGGAGGCCACCGGAGCCGATCTCGAGTACGTCCGCCGTTATGAGCATCCGGTCCTGGCCGAGCGCGCACATATCGCCCATTTGGCCGGCCAGGTGCCGATCTATCCCGACACCGGCTCCGATGGCGGACCCAAGCCCTTGGCCGAGCTGGCCGCCGAACGCCTCGCCCTGCGCGAGGTCCCATCCGACTCCCTCCGGTGGGACGCCTGGAAGAACTCCGGGGGCAGCTGGCACGTGCAGCTGTCCTTCACCGCAGCAGAGACTGCGCTGAGTGCAGCGTGGAAGTATGAACGGGGAACCGTCACCCCCCTCGATGAGGAGGCCGGCTGGCTCTCGGACTCCGGGCCGACCGATTCCGGGCCGATTCCGACCCTCGGTTCGTTCCAATCCGACCGACCCGGCGCCGAGGCCCCCGTCGAGCAGCGCGGACAGCAACGCCTGCGGCCGGAGTACACCGCGATCCCAACGGAGCCGATCCTGACCAGGGAGACCCTGGACAATCAGGCCGAGACCGGTCGGATCCTCGAGAGCTTGCGCAAGCGCCGCGCCAAGGCGGCCGCACAGCCGACGGAGGCGCAGGGGCGTTTGCGCTCCGTGCCCGATGAGCCGACCGGCCCGGATGCACCCGACGGGGCGCACACCGCGCTCTCCCGCCCCGACGACGCTGCCGACGACGGGGTTCTGCCCCTGCCGGCCGACGACGGGCGGAAGGACGATTCCACCACCGGCGCCTCCGCCGATGAGCCGGGGACGGGTGAGGCGCGGCGCAAGGGCCGTTCCTCGATCCCCAGCTGGGATGACATCATGTTCGGACCGAAGAAGGACTAAGCGCGGGCGGGCAGCCGCACCACAAGGTCCCTGGCTGCGATCTCGGTCGGGTCGTGCGTGACGTCGATGACAGTGCGCTCGGCCAGGCTCTCACGCAGGTCCTTCAGTACCGTTGCAGAGGTCGCCGCATCCAGGTGTGCAGTGGGTTCGTCGAGCACGACGACCGGAGCTCCGGTGAGCAGGGTGCGCGCCACCGCCAGACGCTGTCGCTGACCGCCGGAGAGGGCTGAGCCCGCAGACCCGATGCGCCCGTCCAACCCGATCTGGTCCACCAGATCCGTCAGGCCAACCCCGGCCAGCACTTCCCGCAGCCGGTCGTCATCGGGGGCCTGTTCCATCGGACGGGCCAGCAACAGGTTCGCGCGCAGGCTGGAATCGAAGACGTGCGCTTCCTGCGGGCACCATGCGATGGTCCCCGAGAGTTCCCGGGCATCCAATCGCAGGGCGTCGAGGCCGTCGATCCGGTAGCGGCCGGCCGTGGGGTCGAGAAATCGCAGGATGACCGAGAGGGCCGTCGTCTTACCCGAGCCGGACGGACCGGTCAGGACAGTCCACCGACCGGGACGGGCCTGCAGGTTCAGGTGTTCGAACACCTCGGTCGCGCCCCACGACGCGCTGATATCGTCCAGCTCCAAGTGCCGGCCGAGGCTCTCCGGACGGCTTTCTGGTGGATCCTCCTCCACCGGCCGGCCGTCCAATTCCTCCAGACCGGCCAGACCGGCCGCCAGAGCCGGCCACTGCTGAATGGCGCTCAGGGCCTCGAGCGCACAGTCGATGAGCGACAAGGGCAGCAGCACGGTCACGGCGAACAGTGCCGGGCTCAGGGCGCCCGCTGCCACATCCGGTCCCAGACCGGCGATCATGGCAACGCTCGTCGCCACGCCCGCCGCTGTCACCAGCCCCTCCCCGAGTCCGGTCGCGCGAACCGCCCTGACCTCTGCCGCGCGGGCTCTGTGATCCTCCGCGAGGACGCGCTCGACTGCCCGCTCGGCCACACCACCGGCCCGCAGGTCCGCGCGGGCTGCGAGCAGGGAGGTAACCCGCTGGAGCACTGCCGACCGGATGCGCAGACGCGCTCGACTGGCACGGCGGTCCGCCCACAGGGTGATCGCGGGGGCGAACACGAGCATGCACACCAGCCCGAGGCAGGCGATCAGGCCGGCGTGCGGGCTGATGAGCAGCAGGGCGACGACGGCGGCCACTGCGACGACCAGTGCGACCAGCGGCGGCAGGACCACCCGCGGTGCCAAGTCGCGGACGTCGTCCACATCGCCGACCAACCGCCGCAGCGCGATGTCCCCGCGTAACAGCGACCTGTCGGCGGTGCCCCTGCCGGCGAAGCCGTGCCAGATGCGCACGCGCAAGGCTCCGAGCCCGGCCAGGACCGCATCGTGCAGGTTGAGCTGTTTGGCATAGGTGAATGCCGAACGTGACAGGCCGAAGAAACGGACGCCGACGATCGCAACCATCAGATACATGATGGGCGGACGATCCGCCGCGTAGACGATCAGCCAGGCCGAGACACCGGTGAGGGCGGAGCCCGCGGCGATGGCGCAGACACCGCACAGGGCGGCCAACCAGAACCGGCCGCTGCCCACGTTCGCGACCCGCGCCAGGCGGGCGAGCAAACGCTCGAGCGGCACCGCGGGCACGGCGGACTCGGCCGTGGTCGGCTCCCCGGCAGATTCCCGGTACGTCCCAGGGGCTGTCTCCACAGCCGGCAGAGGAACCCGAACGGCGACGCTCGGAGCCACAGTGGCCACTTCGCCGGAGACGGTTCCCGCTGAGCCACTCCACCCCATATGCCCAGTGGGATCGGCAGGGTGCAGCTCGACGCGCTGCCCGCACGCCAGAAGCTTGCGATCATGGCTGGCCACGATGACGGGGATGGTCAGCGCGATCTCCTCGACGCTCCTCCTGACCCGCCCGGCGCTGTTCGCGTCGAGGTGTGCCGTCGGTTCGTCGAGCAACAACAGGTCCGCGCCCAGCTCGACCTGGGCGAAGGCGCGGGCCAGCGCCAGACGGCGCAGCTCTCCCGGGCTCAGGGCAGCGCAGGCACGGCCGGGTTCGACGTCGAGCCCGGCCCGTTCCAGCGCACGTTGGCTCAGCCACTCGATTCGTTCGGCCGGCACCTCCCCGGCCCACTCCGGGGCACAGTACAGAGCCAGTTCCCCACCCACCGTGTCCGCATAGGTACGGGGGGTCTGAACCGCCTGGGCGATCCGCCGCGGCACCCCGGTGATCCGACCTGAGATCTCGACCCCGTCCTGAGCGCGAACACCGCCGCCGAGCACACCCAACAGGGTGGTCTTGCCGCTGCCCGACTCCCCCGCCAGAACCGTCAGCCCCGGTCCGGGGACCGACAGGTCCACCGGGGCGCACACGGGCCGGGGCCGGCCGGGATAGGTCACCGTGAGCGACCGGATTTCCAATGCCGTATCCGCGCCGGCGGCCGGTGCGCCACACGGCTCGACCACCGGCTGGTCCGTCAGTTCCCGGGTCCGGTGGTAGGCTGCCAGTCCGTTCTCCGAGGCGTGGAAGGCCGCGCCCAGCTGGCGCAGCGGGAGGAAGCACTCGGGTGCCAGGATGAGCGCCAGCAGGCCGTCCGCGAGCTCCATCTCACCGGCGACCAGTCGGACTCCGATGAAGACGGCTACAAGGGCCACGGAGATCGTCGCGATCAGTTCGAGGGCCAGGGCCGACAGGAAGGCGACCCGCAGCGTCTGCATCGTGGTCGCCCGGTAGTCCTCGGAGACCCTGCGCAGTGCCCGCTCCTGCGCATTGGCCCGGCCCAGCCCGATGAGTACCGGCAGGCCCCGCGCCAGTTCGACCAGGTGGGTCGAGAGCTGATCGAGCGCATGGGTCGCATCCGAGACGCGATCAGCCGTGTATTTTCCGATGAGGACCATGAACACGGGCACCAGTGGCAGGGTCACCAGGAGGACCGCCGCCGAGACCCAGTCGGCCAGCAGGATGCGCACACCGATGAGCAGTGGAATGGCCAGAGACCCCGTCAGCGCGGGTAGCACGGAGGTGAAGTAGTCGTCCAAGTCGTCGAGGGACCGGGTGGCGGTCACCGCCAGCGCCCCGTCGGACAGTCGTTGCTCATCCCCCGTCCCGGCGGTCGCCCGCCGCAGCAGACCCGCGCGCAGCTCCGCTTTCGCAGCCACCGCTGCGCGGGCTCCGACGACGCGGGTCAGCCAGAGCGCCACACCGCGGATCAGCGCGCCGACAGCACCCAACCAGACCGGTTCGGGGTCGACGGATCCGGCGGCCAGACCGATCACCGAGCGTGCAATCGCCTCCGCCACCAACACGAGGCCCACGGCCTTGAGAACGGACAACAGCCCGAGCAGGTAGAGCGCCCTGGCCCCGCCGGCGGTGGAGCGGGCGGGGGCCAGGGGCGAGGCGGAGCTCATTGGCTCAGTGCTTTCCGTCGGTGTCCGCGGCCAACAGTCGGAGCGCACCAGCAGCCGGCTGCGCCGTAGCGCCCGCGCCCCTGATCGCCACGGGGACCAGATGGGCCTCTGGAATGTGCGCTGCGGTCAGCCGGGTGGTCCAATGGCTGTAGGACCAGCTCTGGTAGATCAACACGATCGGGACGAACACCGCGGCCACAACCAACATCACCGCCAGGGTGTACGGCGAGGAGGACGCCGAGCCGGCAGTCAGGTCGAACCGGGGGTCGACTGTCGATGGGAGTACGACGGGGAACACCGCGGTGAAGATCGCGGCGACCCCGGCTGCGAGGAACAGTCCCTGGCAGACGAATGCCGACAGTTCCCGGCCCAGACGCACCGCCCACCAAGCGGCGGCCAGGCCCAATGCGGCCACGACCAGCAGGATCCAGCTCAGCGGATTGCCGGACTTGACCTGCACTATGACCGCCCATGCGACCAGTGGCACCGCGCACACGGGGCCCCAGGTCCCGGCCAGCGCACGGGCGCGCAGACGCAGCGGTCCGTCGGTCTTCAACGCGATCCACACGAGTCCGTGCAGCAGCGAGAAGCCCACGACGCCCAGGCCACCGACCACCGCGTAGACATTGAGCCAGGAGAAGGGTCCACCGGTATCGTCCCCGTTGGCGTTCAGGGGCAGTCCGGTGGTGGTCACGGCCAGCATCGCGCCGACACAGAAGGCCGCGACCGTGGAGCCCGCGGCCAGGCACCAGGTCCATCCGGTGCGCCATGCCTCGCTGTGGCCCTTGCCCCGGTATTCGATTGCGACGGCGCGCACGATCAGGCCCAACAGGGCCAGGGTCAGCGGTAGGTAGAGCGCGGAGAACAGACTGGCGTACCACAGGGGGAAGGCCGCGAAGGTCGCGCCACCCGCAGTCAGCAACCACACCTGGTTGCCATCCCAGACCGGGCCGATGCTGTTGAGCAGCACACGGCGTTCGCGCTCATCGCGGGCGAAGCCCTTGAGCAACATGCCCACGCCCAGGTCGAACCCCTCGAGGAAGAGGTAGCCGAACCACAGGACTGCGATCAGGGCGAACCAGATTGTCGGAAGGAATTCCATCTCCAGCTCCCTCAGTAGGCGAACGACAGGACGTCGTCGTTCTTGGATTCGACGGTGGGTTTGACGTTGACGGTGTCGAGTTCCGGCATCGCCGAGGCCACCCCGCCGCGGATGTATTTGATGAGCAATCGCAGTTCGAAGACCATCAGCACCCCGTAGAGCAGGGTCAGGCTGATGAGCGAGAACAACATCTCACCGGCAGAGACCGAGGGACTCGAGGCGGCTGCGGTGAACAGCATGACGGAATCCGCCCCCGCCGGGTTGTCCGGGTTCGGTGCGACGACGAAGGGTTGGCGGCCCATTTCGGTGAACACCCAGCCGGCGGAGTTGGCGATGAAGGGCGCGGCGATCCCCCAGAGTGCCAGGCGGTGCCAGAACCAGCCGTCGGGCACCGTGCCCTTGCGGGTGGCCCACAGGGCGTAGGCCGCACCGAGGAAGGCCAGGCCTCCGAAGCCGATCATCAGGCGGAAGCCCCAATAGGTGACAATCATCAGCGGCTGGTAATTCACCTGCTGGCCGGAGTGATCTCCGTACTTGGCGTCCTGGGGCAGGGTGGTCCCGTACTTGTCCTGGTATTCGGGGATCAGCGAGTTCACGCCGGGCACATCCGAGGTGAAATTGCTATGGGCCAGGAAGGACAGCAGGCCCGGGATCTCGATGAGCGGGGTGACGTCCTCGCACTTGTTCGAGTTGAGGTCCCCGACGGTGAGCACGGAGAAGGTCGTGCCATCATGACAGGCGGCCTCGGCCGAGGCCATCTTCATCGGCTGTTGATGGTACATCAGTTTGCCCTGGATATCACCGGTCAATGCGACCCCGGCGAAGGCGATGATGGCCGCCCAGGCACCGATGCGCAAGGAGGTGATCCAGACCCGGTAGTCCGTCTTGTCCCGGCCGGGAACGTCGGTAGCGGCTCCCACGACCACATGCCCGGAGGCGTCGACGGTGTCGATCCCATCGTGGCGGCGGCGCCACAGGTGGTACCAGGAGATGCCCAGCAGGAAGGCCGCGCCCACTGCCACGGCGCCGCACAGGGTGTGGGCGTAGGCCGCCAGCGCCGTGTTGTTGGTCAGCACGGCCCAGACATCGGTCATCTTGGGCCGTCCGTCGACGACCTCGACGCCCACCGGGTGCTGCATCCACGAATTGGCGACGATGATGAAGTAGGCGGAGAGCCAGGAGCCGATGACCGCGGCCCAGAGCACGCCCAGGTGGAGTTTGCGGCCCAGCCGGTTCCACCCGAAGATCCACAGGCCCAGCATGGTCGATTCCAGGAAGAAGGCGACGAGTGCTTCCATCGCCAGTGGCGCACCGAAGACGTCGCCCACATAGCGGGAGTACTCACTCCAGGCCATGCCGAACTGGAATTCCTGCACGATGCCGGTGGCCACGCCCATGATGAAGTTGATCAGGTAGAGCTTGCCCCAGAACTTGGTGGCGCGCAGCCACGCCTCGTTCCCGGTGCGGTGGTACATGGTCTGCAGGATCGCGACGAGCAAGCCCAGACCGAGTGTCAGGGGAACCATCCAGAAGTGGTAGACGGTCGTGATGCCGAACTGCCATCTGCCTACGAGTACAGGGTCCACGATAAGCCGTTCCTTTCGGCGCCGCGACGGTGATGCCCTGACGACGGCAATGCGGCGCACGTATTTCTACACTCCGTAGAATAGTCGCTGTCCCGACGTCGGGCACATCGGGAGCGCTCGCTTCAGGGTAACTTTCCTCACATTGTGCGCGCCAGGACACTTCCACAGCCCCCTGCCGGCACCTCCGAGGTTCTACCGCACGTAGTGAAACTTGACAGGCGTAGCATTGTGCGCTTGGAAACCGGACACCGCCCGACTACAATGGGTAGATGCTTAGCGGATGTCTCCGCGGCACCGTGGGGAAAGGACGGCATCGCAAGTGGCAAGTCTCGGTGAATTGGAACGTAGCGTGATGGACTGTCTATGGGACAGTCCGGCCGGCATGTCAGCGGCGGATCTGCGGTCCGCACTGTCCGATCGTGGTCTCGCGCTTACCACCGTGCACACAGTGCTGACCCGCCTGGAGAAGAAGGGTTTTGTGCAGCGCACCACCAATTCGCGCCCGCACCTGTACTCCTCCACCTCGACGCCCGAAGAGCACATGGCCGACCTGATGAACGAAGTCCTCGAGCAGGCCCCGAACCGCCAGGCGGTCCTCGCCCGCTTCCTGGGTACCGTGTCCCCCTCGGACACTAAGTTCCTCACGCAGCTGTTGGCCAACAGCGCGGCTTCCTGAACACCCGCATTCCGCACCGGTCGAAGGCCAGGCACATCCCATGATGACCTTTACCATCATCGGTATCTGCCTGGCCGTTCTGGCCATTGCCCTGGCATGGCCGTTTCCCAGTGCCATGGCGCGCGCCACGCTGGCCCATCGGCCAGCCGTGCTTATGGCCCTCTGGCAGTTGTTGGGGCTCTCCGGTGGCATCTCGCTCATCGCGGCCGTTTCCATGCTCGCCCTGGCCCCTTCGCTACACACACTGCGCCAGGCCACCTCGGACGGGCTGACCGACAGCCACATCATCGCCTCCCTGTCCTGGTGGCAGTGGCTGCTCCTCCTGCTGGCCCTGGGCATCCTGACCCGACTCCTGTACTGTCTTGCGACCCAGTACGTCAACGGCAGGCGGGCCCGCCGCAAACACGCCGACCTCGTCGGACTGTTGACCAGTCCCTCCACCCGGGACCCCGGAACCCGAGTGTTGCGCTCGGACGTCCCCATGGCGTACTGCGTGCCGGGCGAGGGCACCACGGTCCTGTCCACCGGGCTGATCGAACGGCTCGACGATGCACAACGCCACGCCGTGGTCGCCCACGAGATGTCACATCTGCGCTACCACCACGATCTGTTCGTCATGCCCTTTGCGGCCTGGCACCGCGCCCTGCCCCTGCTGCCCGCCACGGCCACCGCGCTGTCGGCGGTCTCCACTCTCATCGAGTTGATGGCAGACGACAGAGCCAGGGCATTGGTCGGCGACGAGGTCCTGGCCGAAGCGATCGACCTGACCGCGGGAGTCCACCCCGGTGAGACCAGCGATGCCCTGACCCTGATCAGGGTGCGCAGGCTGCGCGCTTCCACCGCCGGGGTCTGAGTCGGGTCAGGCGTCGATGCGCTCGGCGTCGAGCACTGCGGCACCGGAGACGATGAACTGCTTGCGCGGTGCGACCTCGGAGCCCATCAGCAGTCCGAAGGTCTTCTCCGCGGCTTCCGCATCGGCCATCGTCACCCGGCGCAGCAGCCGATGCTGGGGCTCCATCGTGGTCTCCGCCAGTTGGTCGGCGTCCATTTCCCCCAGGCCCTTATAGCGCTGCGGTGTCTTATAGGACTTGCCCCGCTTGTCGAGCTTCTTGATCAGCGAATGTAGTTCGGCCTCCGAATACGTGTACTCCACATCGTTGGCCTTGCCCCGGTTGACGATCTCGACCCGGTGCAGCGGAGGTACCGCCGCAAACACCCGTCCAGCTTCGACCAACGGCCGCATATAGCGGAAGAACAGCGTCAGCAGCAGAGTTCGGATGTGCGCGCCGTCGACGTCCGCATCCGTCATGATGATGACCTTGCCGTAGCGTGCCTGCGCAAGTTCGAAGGTGCGCCCCGAACCGGCTCCCACCACCTGGATGAGCGCCGCGCATTCGGCATTGCCGAGCATATCGGCCACGCTGGCCTTCTGGACGTTGAGTATCTTGCCGCGGATCGGGAACAGGGCCTGGTTCTCCGAATTGCGGGCAGCCCTGGCCGTTCCCATGGCGGAATCGCCCTCGACGATGAACAGTTCCGAGGCCTTCACATCGGTGGCCCGGCAATCGTAGAGCTTGGCCGGCAGGGATGAGGATTCCAGGGCCGTCTTCCGGCGTTGGTTCTCCTTGTGGGTGCGCGCGGAGATCCGCGCCTTCATCTCTGCGACCACCTTCTCCAGCAGAGTCCCCGCCTGCTTGCGTTCAGGACCCTTTGTGGAATCCAAGAGCGCACTCAGTTCGCGTTCGACGGTCTTCGCGACGATCTGCCTGACCGCGGCGGTGCCCAGCACCTCCTTGGTCTGGCCCTCGAACTGGGGCTCGGCCAGAGCTACCGTGACGACCGCGGTCAGTCCGGCCAGCACGTCGTCCTTCTCCACCTTGTCCTTGCCGACCTTGAGCTTGCGGGCATTGGCCTCGACGGCTTTCCGCACGGTCTTCAGCAGGGCCGACTCGAACCCCGCCACATGCGTACCGCCCTTGGGCGTCGCGATGATGTTGACGAAGCTCTTGACCCTGGTGTCGTAGTCGTTCGACCAGCGCAACGCCACGTCCACACGCACATCCCTTTCGACGTCGGTGGACACCATATCGCCGTCGGGACCCAGCACCGGCACGGTTTCGGTGAACGTCGATTCGCCCTGCAGTCGCCACACATCGGTCAGTGCGGCACCGTGAGACAGATAGTCCACGAATGCCGAAATGCCCCCGTCGAAGCGGAAATCCTCTGTGCGTTCGGCGATCGGAACACCCTCGGCATCCACTCCGCGGCCCGACCGGTCCACGATCCGCAGGCGGAGCCCGGGGACCAGGAATGCCGTTTGCCTGGCACGGTCTATCAGGCCGGTGTAGTCGAAGGCCGCATCGGCGAGGAAGATCTGCCGGTCCGCCCAGTAGCGGATCTCCGTTCCCGTGACACCGCGCTTGGCCTTGCCCACCACAGCGAGTTCGGCAACTCCGGTGAACGGGGTGAACGGGTTCTCCGGCGAGACTCCGGCGGAATCCTCGAAGCGGCCGGGGTGGCCGCGTTTGAAGGACAACTGGTACACCTTCGAACCACGAGTCACACGGACGTCCAGCCGTGCGGACAGGGCATTGACGACCGAAGCCCCCACGCCGTGCAGGCCGCCGACCGCGGCGTACGAACCGCCGCCGAACTTACCGCCGGCATGCAGCTTCGTCATCACGAGTTCCACGCCGCTCAGGCCCGTCTTCGGCTCGACGTCGACCGGGATGCCCCTACCGTGGTCGGCCACCGTGACCGAGGAATCCGGATGCAGGGTGATGTCGATATCGGTTCCGTATCCGGCCAGTGCCTCGTCAACGGAGTTGTCGATGATTTCCCACAGGCAGTGCATCAGACCCCGTGAGTCCGTTGAGCCGATGTACATGCCAGGGCGCTTGCGCACCGCATCCAGGCCTTCAAGCACCTGGAGCTGCCTGGCCCCGTAGGACTCCCCCGCTTTGGTCGCCACAGTCTTCCCTCTCATTGACAGCAGTGCCCCCATTTTATACGTATACGTGTTCGATAGCCCGTAGCGGGCCCGCTAGTATGACACCATGCGCCGACTCATCACCTCCGCCGCCCTTATGGCCCTGGTCCTCACGGCCTCAGCCTGCAGCCCGACGGGTACCTCGTCCGAGCCCACCGCCTCCCCGAGCAGCTCCGGCACGGGCCTCATCGGACCGAGTGCGCGCACGGGCTCCGCCCCGACGGCCGTGCCGGGGCCGAACGACTCCGAGCTCACCGCGGCTCAGCGGGAGGTGCTGAACCAGGCTACGGTGGCGCTGGACCCCGGCCACAACGGCGGTAACGCCAAACACCCGGCGCGGGCCAACGCCCCCGTCCCCGACGGACGCGGGGGAACGAAACCGTGCAATACCACCGGCACCGCGACCGACGCCGGCTATTCCGAGCATCGATTCAACTGGCAGGTCGCGCAGCTCGTACGCACCCAGTTGCGCGATGCGGGTGCGACCGTGAAGCTCTCACGCAAGAACGACACCGGTGTGGGACCCTGTGTGGACCGCCGTGGCCGTTTCGCCGATGGAGCCGATGTGCTGGTCAGCGTGCACGCCAACGGCAGCGACTCCACCAGGACGAAGGGCTTCCACGTCATCGCCAGTCCGTCGGGGAAGAATGCGAAGGCCAACCGACGGCTGGCGACGTCCATGGTGAAGGCACTCAAGGCCCAGGGATTCACACCCAACCGGGCATATGGCAAGGACGCCGTATCGATCCGCACGGATCTGGCCGGGCTGGAGAACGCCCGAGTTCCCGCCGTCATCGTCGAGTGCGCGGAAATGCGCAACCCACAGGAGGCCAAGACAATGACCACCGCGGCCGGGCGCCTGCGCTATGCACACGCTCTGACCGCCGGCACAGCGGAATTCCTGGCCGACCGGTAGCGCGGGTAGAGTTGGCCCGGAAAGTTGAATTGGACGCCGCCAGAGTGTCCACACCGTTGGAGGATGACCCATGCCGGCACTGCTACCCAATCAACCATGCTGGATCGAGCTGAGTGCGCCCGACCCGCAGGCCGCAATCGACTTCTACGGCACGGTGTTCGGCTGGGAATTCTCCACCCCGGGGATCATGGGCATGGGCCACCGGGCCGAGGTGGCGGGCCATCCGGTCGCCGGCATCAGCCCGCAACCGAGTGAGGCCCCGGAGGGGCAGCCCGCCTTCTGGTCCGTGTACTTCAGGGTCGCGGACACCGCCGATTTCCTCGAACGGACGACGACTGCCAAGGGCCAGGTCTTCGCGGCCATGCCCCTACCCACCGACGGCGCCACCATCGCACTGCTGGCAGATCCCACCGGAACCGGCTTCGGGGTGCTGGAGTACCCCGATGATCTGGGCTTCGACGGCTATCACGGACCGGGCGCGGCAGCGCTCTTCCAGCTTCAGACCCAGGATGCCTCCGTCGCCCCGTTCTATTCCTCGGTCTTCGGCTGGACGTTCACACCCTCATCGGATCCGAACAGTTCGAAGTATCAGGAGATCTCGTTGCCGGACCCGGGGGCCCAGGCCGGGATGCTCGACATCGCCGGTGCCCGTATCCCCTCCCATTGGCGCAGCTACATCGCAGTCGACGACGTCGACCACACAGCTCGCCTAGTGGAGTCGGCCGGCGGTGCACTGTTGGCCCGGCCGGCGGATACCGCCTTTGGACGGATCGGACAGTTCATCGACAATCAGAACGCGGCGTTCTCCGTCATCCAGACTCGTTGAATTCGACTCCGAACAGCAGACGGCCCCGGAACTCCTGAAAGTTCCGGGGCCGCATCGCCGGTGCGCCGGCTCGCTCAGTCCAGGTAGTCCCGCAGCACCTGCGAGCGGGATGGGTGGCGCAGCTTGGCCATGGTCTTCGACTCGATCTGGCGGATCCGCTCACGGGTCACCCCGTAGACCTTGCCGATCTCGTCGAGGGTCTTGGGCTGCCCGTCGTTGAGTCCGAAGCGCATCGAAACGACACCGGCCTCGCGCTCGGAAAGCGTGTCCAGGACCGAGTGCAGCTGCTCCTGCAACAGGGTGAAGCTGACCGAGTCAGCGGGGACCACTGCCTCCGAGTCCTCGATCAGATCGCCGAACTCCGAATCGCCGTCCTCACCCAGCGGGGTGTGTAATGAGATCGGCTCACGTCCGTACTTCTGCACCTCGACGACGCGTTCTGGCGTCATATCGAGTTCCTTGGCCAGCTCTTCGGGAGTGGGTTCGCGCCCCAGGTCCTGCAGCATCTGACGCTGCACGCGGGCGAGCTTGTTGATGACCTCGACCATGTGCACGGGGATGCGGATCGTCCTGGCCTGATCGGCCATCGCACGGGTGATCGCCTGGCGGATCCACCAGGTGGCGTAGGTGGAGAACTTGAAGCCCTTGGTGTAGTCGAACTTCTCCACTGCGCGGATCAGGCCCAGATTGCCCTCCTGGATCAGATCCAGGAACAGCATGCCGCGACCCGTGTAGCGTTTGGCCAGCGAAACGACCAGTCGCAGATTGGCCTCCAGCAGGTGGTTCTTGGCGATCCGGCCGTCGTGGATGATCCACTTGTAGTCGCGCTGATCGCGGGCCTCGGTGACCTTGCCCTCGCCCAGCAGATGCTCGGCGTACATTCCCGCTTCGATCCGCTTGGCCAGGTCGACCTCTTCCGCCGCATTGAGCAGCGCAACCTTGCCGATCTGCTTGAGGTAGTCCTTGACAGGGTCCGCCGTGGCCCCTGCCGTGGCAACCTGCTGGGCCGGCTGATCGTCGTCGTCGGCGTCGGAGACGACGAATCCGCCCTTGTCCTTCACCGACTGATTGCGTCGTGCTTCGACGGCGTTCTTCGTCTCGGTCTTCTCGTCGGGCACACCTTCCGGCTCCGCCTCGACAGTGGGAGCGAGCTCGACCAAGTCCAGATCGTCCTTCTTACGCCGCCCCCTGCCGCCCTTCGCGGTCGTGGACTTCCCCGCTGCGGTCTTGGTGGTCTTGCGTGTGGTCGACTTCGCCTTGGTCGTCGTCTTAGTCGACTTGGCCGCGGTCTTGCCCGCAGTCGACTTGGCCGTGGTCTTGCCCGCAGTCGACTTCGTCGTGGTCCTGCGCGTTGTCGTCTTCTTCGCTGCGGGTGCCTTCTCTGCGGTACCCGCCGCCTTGGTCGTGGTGGACTTCTTTGCGGGCGCCTTCACGGTGGCGGTGGTTTCGGCTGCAGCGCTCGAATCCTTCTTGGTCGGCAAGAGTGCACCTTTCAACTGTTCTGCGGACGGTCCCTGTGCGTTCGGGAAACACGAAGACCCTGGTCGAGTTCCGCGGGGCTTCTGGACATAGGCCTGCCTGTCGCGGGACGCAACCGGGTCAACACCGCATTCTGCCACGATATTCCCACGCCCGCGAATCGGCTCCGCCCGGATTTCCGGGACTCCTGCCACACTCCTCCCCAGTCTGCATGTGAGGAGTCTCATATACGACGGTTCCACTTCCCCGGACTCATCCAACACGGACTCAGGCCGGCCTGGACCGCAGTGGACACCAACCGGGCCAGGGATTCCCCCGGGTCCGCCCGCAACGCCAGGGCCGCATAGTGGTCTGCGAAGGACCCTGCTCCCCTGGCCCATTCGAACCAGGCGATGACACCCAGGACCCGCGGGACGGCGGATTCACGACAGTGCACCAGCACCGTCCGCAAGATTTCGACCGCAGCTGACAGCCGTACCGCGTCGGGCTTTCGGGCTGAGAGCCCTGGCAGGTGCGCAGCGGCCGTGTGAGAGGCGAACACGGGTAGGCCGCGGGCCAGCAGTTCGACCCCGTCCAGGCCCACCAGCTCCTGCACCGGCAGATCGGGGTGGTCCAGGCACAGCAACATCTCCAGTCCGTCACGGGTGACCTTGGTAGAAACCATCCATTCGACCGCCAACACCACCTGTGCGGACACGAACCCGGTCGATTCCCGGACTTCTCCCCCTTTCGCCAGGGCGGTGGCCAGCCGTCCCAATTGTGCCACCAGCGCCTCCAACAGCTCGGGTGGTTCCGGCCGCACCGCGCGCCAGTGTGCGATGTCCTCCAGCAGATCCGAATCCGGCGGCGGCAGGGCCACGACATCATCGAAGGTCCGCCCCGCCTGGGAACCGCGTACGATCATCTCGGTTGCCGCCGTACTGCTGCGGGCCGCCTGCCGGGTCTGCAGGATACCCGGCGGGAGCAGCGAGCCGATGTGCTCCGCCCCGACCCACAGGGATGAGTAGACCTCGTAACCGGAGCGCACGAGCTCATCGCACAGCCCCTGAATGGGACGGGCGAAATGGGCGAACAGCCTCGGAGACTCCAAGGGCCCATCGTCGCCGCCATACGCCCGGGCCACGTCCTCGCTGAACAGAACGGGAATCACCTCGACGATATCCGGGCCCGATTCCAACAGTTCGACGATCCGGCCGTAGTCCCGCCCGCGGATCCGGTCGGCCTGGACGAAGTCCATATCCAGGCGCATCACGGGTCCCAGTCGGGAGCGCCCCGTCGTGCCGACGACGGCGGCCAGAACCAGGCTGTCCTCCGGCTCGTAGCCCAGGATGTGGGGGATGGCGCCGACGATATCGGCCTGGCTGCGGATGACTGCATCATGGGTTTCCATACCCATACCGTCCCCCGTCGGCCACCGCCTGGCCATAGCCCTCCCAGGGCCTGTGGATTCCCGGCCCGGTGTCCACAGGTGCTGATGCGCCGGTCGACCAACCTGTGCCACACGGTCGGTAGGCTTTCACCCATGGGACGCAAGCGCACACGGAC
Source organism: Brevibacterium sp. 50QC2O2 (assembly GCF_024580675.1). Lineage (NCBI taxonomy): Bacteria > Bacillati > Actinomycetota > Actinomycetes > Micrococcales > Brevibacteriaceae > Brevibacterium > Brevibacterium sp. 50QC2O2. Next base: position 105,279 of record NZ_JANIJZ010000006.1, on the reverse strand, counting down.
ACAGGACATCAGAGAATTCGACATCGACACCGGTACCGCGCGACTTGAGCCGGTCGCGGGCGAGCCCAACAGCTGGGTACTCTGGGTCAACGGCGTCCCCTCCTCACCCGTGACCATCGGGGAGCCGACCCGACTCGACTTCGAATACCTCGACTGGATGTCGCGCATTCTGGAGGTCCAACTGGGCACAGACCACCCCAGGATGGTCCATATCGGCGCGGCCGCATGCGCCCTGCCGCGTTGGGCCGCCGCCCGTTATCCACAGGCCAGGCAGACGGCGGTCGACATCGATGCGAAACTACTGACTCTGGTCCGCGAATGGTTCGACCTGCCCCGGGCACCCCGCCTGGCGCTGCGCCCGGGCGACGGCGCCGCGGAGATCGCGACGTTCGCCCCCGGCAGCCTCGATGTGGTCGTCCGAGACGCCTTCGCAGGGGACACCACACCCCCTGCCCTGGCCGACGACGCCTTCTTCTCCGCATGCGCCCGCGCACTCAAGCCGACCGGCGTCTACCTGGCGAACATCGCGGACCGGCCCCCACACGATGCCCTGCGCTCCGAGGTCCTGCGAATGCGCTCCCGCTTCACCCACGTCGCACTGGCAGCCGATCCCGGACAGATCAGGGGCCGCAGGTGGGGCAACGTAGTGGCGCTGGCCACCATGGAGGAACCCGATCTGATCGCGATTGCCAAGGCCCTGCGCAGGGGGCCGGCCCAGGCCGCCGTTCTCACCGGAGGGGACCTGGACCGATACTGCGGCGCGAACTGAAACAGGGCGAACTGAAACAGTTGGAACGCTCCACCGCCCCCTTGACCCACAGGATAGACTTGTAGGCCGATTGGAAAGGGCAATGGTGGGCGAAAACAACGAACGTGAGCTCGAACAGCACAATCTGGACAGGCTGTACTCCCGGGTCGACGAACTGCGGGCCGAGGCCACGCGCGAACTGGCCAAGGTACGCATCACAGAGGTCGGGGGCAATAGGCAGAACCGCAGTGAGCGCGACGCCTTCGCCACCCTGTACGAAGACCAGCTGCTGCGGTTGCGCGGAGCCGAGGAGGGTCTGTGCTTCGGCCGGATCGACACCCTCGATTCCACGACGACCTATATCGGACGCATCGGTATCTCCGATGCCCAGCATCGACAGTTGCTGATGGACTGGCGGGCACCCGCCAGCGAGCCGTTCTATCGGGCCACCGCGGTGGACCCGGGAGACATCGTGTTGCGCCGCCACCTGGGCACGCGCTCACGACGGGTGGTCAGCATCGAGGACGATGTCCTCAACGCCCAAGCGCTGGCCGCCACCGGTGGCACCCACCTGCAGGGCGAGGGTGCGCTGATCGCCGCGCTCGAAGCCGGCCGGACCGGGCGCATGTCCGATATCGTCGCGACGATCCAGGCCGAACAGGATGCGATCATCCGCAAGCCGCTGGACCGCGTCGTGGTCGTGCAGGGCGGCCCCGGTACGGGAAAGACGGCCGTCGCCCTGCACCGCGCCGCTTATCTGCTCTACCAGCACCGCAAGCGGATCGAGAACTCCGGCGTGCTCATCGTGGGCCCCTCCCCCACGTTCCTCCGTTACATCGAGCAGGTCCTGCCCAGCCTGGGCGAGACCGGCGCCGTCCTCCTGACCCCGGGCCAGCTCTACCCCGGAGTGGACACGACACTACTGGACGCGCCCAGGGCCTCGCGCGTCAAAGGCGATCTGCGCATGGTCGAGGTCATCGAGCGCGCCGTCGCGGGATATGAGCGCGTCCCGCGCGAACCACAGCGTCTGGCTGTCGGGCGCAAGTCGGTGTCGCTGACGCCGAAGATCGTCCGCTCGGCAATGCGCGCCGCCCGCTTCCACTCGATCCACCACAACGAGTCCCGTGACGTCTTCGCCTCCGCCGTCGTCGACGCCCTGGCCGGTCAGCTGGCCGCGCCGAAGTCCCTGGGCGAGTTGAGCGCGGAGAAGCGCCAGGAGATCTACGACGATCTGCGCATGTCGCAGGCGGTCAAGATCGCCATCAACCTGTGCTGGCTGCCCCTGACGCCCCGTGGGGTGCTCGATGCGCTGCTGAGCAAACCGGCGAAGCTCGTCGCTGCCGCCGACGGCATCCTCGAACTCACGGAAATGGCTCTGATCCGTCGGGAATCGGGAGCACCCATTACCGTCGAAGACGTACCGCTGCTCGACGAGATCGCGGAACTCATCGGCACTTATACCCCTCCGCGGCGGACCGGTGGCGGGGCCGAGGACGAATACGCCGCCGCGGTGCTGGAGAACACCGGCACCGGCGCCTGGCTGTCCGCGTCCCAGCTGGCAGCCAGGCAGCGCGAGTCCACCGACCGCGGCACCGTAGCCGAACGCGCGCTCGAGGACCGCGAATGGGCCTTCGGACATCTGGTGGCCGATGAGGCCCAGGAGCTCTCCCCCATGCAACTGCGGTTGTTGTTCCGCCGTGTGCCGTCGAAATCGGCGACTCTGGTGGGCGACCTGGCCCAGGCCAGACACGTCGACGTCGACCGGACCTGGAGCAGTGTCCTCTCACCCCATGTGGGGAAGCGCTTCGAGCTCGTCGAGCTCACGGTCTCCTACCGCACCCCGGGCCGGATCCTCGAACCCGCAAACGCGCTACTGCGGCACTTCTTCCCGCAGCTGAGCCTGCCCACCCCGGTTCGCCGGGGTGAGTCCGATCCATGGCGGCTGCGGCTACCCGACATCGCGGCGATCGCCCATCGTCTGCCCGAACTCATCGCCGCCGAGACAGCGGCCGTATCCGGCGGCAAGGTGGCTCTTATCGTCCCGGCCGTCCATCTGCGGCGAGTCGAGGAGGCGCTCACCGGCAGCGGACTCGACTACGGGATGGGCACCAGCGGCCTGGACCATACGGTGGCGGTCCTCGACCCCACCGCGGCCAAGGGACTGGAGTTCGATTCCGTCGTCATCGTCGAACCGGGACTCATCGCCCCGTCAGGAGACGTCTCCGGGGTCGGCGAACTCTATGTCGCGCTGAGCCGCTCGACTGCCCGACTGGGCATCCTCGACACCGCTGAGTCGGTACTCGACGAAGTCGGCTTCACCAGCGCAGCGCTCGCGGCGTGAAAAACCGCGGGCGGCGTCGGCTTCCCCTCCGATGCCGCCCGCGGCGGGTGCACGTCACGTGCACAGCACCATCATACATACATTTCAGGATGTTTCCGCATTCGCGCTCTGTTCACCCTCGGCCGAGCGCAGCTCATGATCGTGGCGCAGCCCTGCGATCTCCGCTTCGAAGTCCTCCAGTGAGTCGAAGCCCTTGTAAACACTTGCGAAGCGCAGATAGGCGACATTGTCCAGTTCCCTCAGGGGCTCCAGGATCGCCAGGCCCACCTCATCGGCTTCGATCTCCGCGATTCCACGGGAGCGGATCTTCTCCTCGACGCGCTGTGCGAGCTTCGCCAGGTCGTCTTCGCTCACGGGCCGCCCTTGGCATGCCTTGCGGACTCCTGCGACGACCTTCTGACGGGAGAACTCCTCGGTCACGCCCGAGCGCTTGATGACCGATAGGCTGGTCGCCTCGATCGTGGTGAACCGTCGCCCGCATTTCGGACACTGCCGGCGCCTGCGGATCGACCCGCCGTCATCGGTCGTGCGGGAATCGACGACACGGGAATCGGGGTGGCGGCAGAATGGGCAGCGCATGGTCCCTCACTTGGGTAGGTTGATTGACTCGTTGCTGGCGGTTCGCCCTCTCAGGCGAACCGGATTGACACGGCCCTGCCGTGTGCGGGTAGGTTCTCCGCCTCCGCCAGGGCCTCGATGCCGGCCGCGACCTGCTCCAGACCGGCCCGGGAGTAATCGATGATCTGGCTGCCCTTGAGGAACGACTGCACCCCCAGTGCCGAGGAGAACGCCGCCGTGCCCATGGTGGGCAGAACGTGGTTCGACCCGGAGCAGTAATCGCCCAGGGCCACGGGCGAATATGGGCCGATGAAGACCGAACCGCCGTTGCGCAGCGCCACGGCGGCCGCAGCCGCATCGGCGACCTGTAGTTCGACGTGCTCGCCGGCGTAGGCGTTGAGAACCGTCAGGGCGGCTTCCCTGTCGTCGATCAGGACGATCGCAGACTGGCTGCCGGCCAGCGCCCGGGCGATCCGGTCGGCGTGCCGAGCCGCCGGTGCCTGCTCCGCGACCTGCGCGGAGACGGCCGCTGCCACGGATTCCTCCGCGGTGACCAGCACGGCCGCGGCATTCGGATCGTGTTCGGCCTGGCTGATCAGGTCGGCCGCCACATAACGCGGATCGGCGGTGGAATCGGCGAACACGATGATCTCCGTGGGGCCGGCCACCGCATCGATGCCGACAGTCCCCTGGACCTGGGCCTTGGCCGCGGCGACATAGGCGTTGCCCGGCCCCGTGATCAGGTCTACGGGTTCGAGTTCCTCACCGTCGGAGAACCCGTAGGTCAGCGCTGCGATGGCCTGGGCGCCGCCGATCGCCCAGACCTCGTCCACCCCGAGCAGCCCTGCGGCTGCGAGCACCGTCGGGTGTGGCAGCCCGGTATCGGCCTGCGGGGGCGAGGCGATGGCCAGTGATCCGACACCGGCGGCCTGGGCCGGCACCACGTTCATCACAACCGTCGAGGGGTAGACGGCCAGACCGCCGGGCACATAGAGACCCACACGATCCACCGGCAGCCACCGGGTCGTCACCGTCGAGTCCGGCCCCAGCTCGCTCGTCACGGCTGTCCGCCTATCGGCCTCCGCCACGATCCGCGCGCGTCGAATCGACTCGCGCAGAGCGGAACGGATCGCCGGGTCGAGCCCGGCGACCGCCGCCTCGATGTGCTGCCCGGCGACTCGCAGGGCGCTGGGTCGGACCCCGTCGAACCGCTCCGTGAAGTCGAGTACGGCCGCCCGGCCCTCGGCTGCGACCCGGTCCAGAGTCCCCCGCACCGCCTGTGCGGCCGCTTGCCCGGTCTCCTGGGCGCGCGGCAGATGCCGGCGCAGGGTGGCCCGGTCCAGGCGCATACCGCGCAGATCGATTCGTCTCAGCTCGTACATCGTCTACCTTTCTATGCGGCGCCCTGGCCGCCGTGGGTACTCAAACAGCGGGGGCCGAGCAGTGCTTTGAGGTCCCCGAACAGGCTGGGGCCGGGGGTCACCCTGACCGATCGGTCCAGCCTCATCACGGTGCGCCGCCCCGGCTGGGTCAGGTTCAACAGAACCTCGGTGGGACCGGAGTTGGCGCGCAGCACATCGCCCAGGCGCTCCACCAATTGCGGGGTGCAGCGTTCCAAGGGCAGTGACACGTACAGGGGCCGATCGGCCGGATCGGTGACATCGGGAATCGTCATGGAGCGCGCCATGAGCTCCGTTGGGCGCTCATCCGATTTCCTGATGACGCCGGTGACGGTGATGACCAGGTCGTTTTGCAGCAGGCTGGCAACCGGCTCGTAGACATCGCCGAAGAACATGATGTCGATCGAGGCCTCGAGGTCTTCGACGGTGACGATCGCATAGGGCTTGCCCGAATTCTTCGAAACGCGGCGTTGCAGGGTCGTGATCATCCCGCAGACCTTGACGGTGGAGCCGTCGGGCCGGTGGTTCTCCGGGTTCATCAGATCGACGATCGGCAGATCCGCCTCCTGGCTCAGCACGCCCTCGAGCCCATTGAGCGGGTGGTCGGAGACGTAGAGGCCGATCATCTCGCGTTCGAACGCCAGCTTCTCCTTCTTGTCCCACTCCGGACGGTCGGGCACCGGAACGCTGAAGGCGTTGGCCTCGTCCTCGTCATCGCCACCGAGCCCGGCGAACAGATCGAACTGTCCGGCGGCCTCCTGCCGTTTGACTCCGATGACGGAATCGACGGCCTCTTCGTGGATCTCCACGAGTGAACGGCGGGTATGACCCAGCGAGTCGAAGCCACCTGCTTTGATGAGCGATTCGATGGTGCGCTTATTGCACACGTTCTGCGGCACCTTGTCCAGGAAGTCCGAGAAACTGGTGAACGCGCCCTTCTCCTCACGTGCCTGGCGGATTCCCTCGACGACGTGGGAGCCGACATTGCGCACCGCGCCCATCCCGAAGCGGATGTCCTCGCCGACTGCGGCGAAGTTCTGCTGGGATTCGTTGACATCGGGCTGGAGCACCGTGATGTGCATCTTGCGGCACTCGTTGAGATACAGCGCCAGCTTGTCCTTGTTGTCTCCCACGCTTGTCAACAGGGCCGCCATGTACTCGGCCGGATAGTGGCACTTGAGGTAGGCGGTCCAGTACGAGACCAGCCCATAGGCTGCAGAGTGGGCCTTGTTGAAGGCGTACTGACTGAACGGCACCAGAATGTCCCACAGGGCCTGGACCGCCTCCATCGAGTAGCCGTGTTCCTTCATCCCCTCGGAGAAGGGGCCGAATTCCTTGTCCAGAATCGACTTCTTCTTCTTACCCATGGCGCGGCGCAACAGATCGGCCTGGCCCAGGGAATAGCCGGCCACCCTCTGCGCAATCTGCATCACCTGCTCCTGGTAGATGATCAGACCGTGCGACTCCGCCAGAATGTCCTTGAGCGCTTCCTCCAGTTCCGGATGGATCGGAGTGATCTCCTGGCGCCCGTTCTTGCGCAGGGCGAAGTTCGTATGCGAATCCGCACCCATCGGGCCGGGCCGGTACAGGGCGATGGTCGCCGAGATGTCGTCGAAGTTGTCCGGCTTCATCAGCCGCAGCAGGGCCTGCAGCCCGCCGCCATCGAGCTGGAAGACCCCGATCGTATCGCCACGGCCCAGCAGCTCGTAAGAGGGCCGGTCGTCCAGCGGCAGATGTTCCAGATCGAGGTCGAAATCCCTGTTGAGCTTGATGTTGGACAGGGCGTCGGAGATGATCGTGAGGTTGCGCAACCCCAGGAAGTCCATCTTGATCAGGCCCAGGCCCTCGGCGATCGGGTATTCGAACTGGGTGATCACCTGGCCGTCCTGGAAGCGGCGCATGATCGGGATGACACTGTCGACGGGCGCCGAGGACATGATGACCCCCGCCGCGTGCACACCCCACTGCCGCTTCAGGCCCTCCAGGCCCAGCGCCGTATCGAAGACCTCGCGGGCCTCCGGTTCGGTCTCCAACAGCTCCCGGAATTCCCCCGCCTCGTTGTAGCGCGGTGCGTCCGGGGTCATGATGTTCTTCAGCGGGATGTCTTTGGCCTGGTCCGCCGGGGGCAGGGCCTTGGTCAGGCGTTCGCCCAGGCTGAAGGGCTTGCCCAACACCCGGGCCGAGTCCTTGAGGGCCTGTTTCGTCTTGATCGTACCGAAGGTCACGATCTGGGCGACGTAATCCGCGCCGTAGCGCCGGGTCACATAATCGATCGCCTCGGTGCGCCGCCGATCGTCGAAGTCCACGTCGAAGTCGGGCATCGAAATGCGATCGGGGTTGAGGAACCGTTCGAAGAACAGACCGTGCTCGAGCGGGTTGAGCTCCGTAATGCGCATCGCATAGGCGACCATGGATCCGGCACCGGAACCGCGGCCGGGTCCCACCCTGATCCCGTTGTCCTTCGACCAGTTGATGAAGTCCGCGACTACCAGGAAGTAACCGGGGAACCCCATCTGGATGATGACGTCGAGTTCGTAGTCGGCCTGTTTCCTGGCGTCCTCGGGCACACCGTCCGGGAATCGGTAGTGCATGCCCTTATCGACCTCTTTGATCAACCATGAGGTCTCGTCCTCACCCGGTGGGCAGGGGAACTTCGGCATGTAGTTGGCGGTGGTGTCGAAGGACACCTCGCACATCTCAGCGATTCGCAGGGTATTGTCACAGGCTTCGGGGAAATCCTTGAACAGCGCGCGCATCTCCGCCGGAGACTTCAGATAGTAGCCCGACCCGTTGAAGGCGAAGCGCGAACCGCCCTGGTCATAGGTCGGCTCGATCAGCTTGGAGCCCGACTGGATCGCCAGCAGGGCCTCGTGCGCCTTGGCGTCGGATTCGTGGGTGTAGTGCAGATCGTTCGTGGCCACCAGGGGCAGGTCCAGCTCACGGGCCAGGCGGATCAGATCGCCCATCACGCGGCGTTCGATCGAGATCCCGTGGTCCATGATCTCGCAGAAGTAGTTCTCCGCCCCGAAGATCTCCCTGTACGTCCCGGCCGCCTTGCGCGCCTCCTCGTACTGGCCCAGGCGCAGGCGGGTCTGCACCTCCCCCGAGGGGCAGCCTGTCGTGGCGATCAGCCCCTCACTGTAGGTGTCGAGCAGTTCGCGGTCGATCCTGGGCCATTTGGCGAACACCGAATCCAAGGAGGCCAGGGATGAGGCCTTGAACAGATTGTGCATACCCGTGTTGTTCTTCGACAGCAGCGTCATATGGGTGTATGCGCCGCCGCCGGAGACGTCATCGCCGCGCTGGGACTCATCGGTCCGCCATTTCACACGGGTCTTGTCCCCGCGCGCGGTACCGGGGGTGACATAGGCCTCAACCCCGATGATCGGTTTGATCCCGGCGTCCGTCGCCTGTTTCCAGAAGTCGAAGGCACCGAACAGATAACCGTGGTCGGTGGTCGCCATGGCCTTCATGCCCATTTCATTGGCGGCCTTCATCAGGTCGCCCAGGCGGGCGGCCCCGTCCAGCATGGAGTATTCCGTATGGACGTGCAGGTGGACGAAATCGTCTGCCATTTTCCCCTCGCAGAAATCAGGCCCGCGGATCGCGCAGCACGTCGAGGGCGTGTCGCAGGTCCGCGGGATATTCGCTTTCGAATTCGACCCACTCCCCGGTCTCCGGGTGGGTGAAACCGAGCCGGACGGCGTGTAGCCACTGGCGATTCAATCCCAGGCGGGCGGCCAACACCGGATCGGCCCCATAGGGCAGATCGCCACAGCACGGGTGCTTGGTCGCCGACATGTGCACACGGATCTGGTGGGTCCGACCGGTTTCCAGGTGCACTTCGAGCAGGCTCGCAGAGCGAAAGGCCTCCAACAGTTCATAGTGGGTCACCGCATGCTTGCCGTCGGTGCGCACCGCGTAGAGCCCGTCGCGCCGCGGATTGCGCCCGATCGGGGCCTCGATCGTGCCGATCACCGGATCGGGCAGCCCCTGGACCAGCGCATGGTAGGTCTTCGAGACCGTGCGCTCCTTGAAGGCGTGTTTGAGCACGGAATAGGCGTGTTCGCCCTTGGCCACGACCATCACGCCCGAGGTCCCGACGTCGAGTCGGTGCACGATCCCCTGTCGTTCGGGCGCACCCGAGGTGGCGATGTGGTATCCCGCGGCGGCCAAGCCGCCAATCACGGTGGGACCGTGCCAACCGGCCGCAGCATGTGCCGCGACGCCCACCGGTTTGTCGACGACGACGAAGGCGTCATCGTCGTAGATCACCCGCATGCCCGGAACCGGCTCGGCCACAATGCGCGGGGCCGGCTTCGGTTCGGGCAGTTCCACGTCGATGCGCACCCCGGAGCTCAGCCGGTCCGACTTGCCCGCAGGGCGGCCATCGACGACGATCCCCCCGGCCTGTGCGATCTGGGCGACCGCGGTCCGGGACAACCCCAACAGGCGGCTCAGGGCCGCATCGACGCGCTCCCCCTCGAGTCCGTCGGGGACCAGAAAAGAACGTTCCGTCATACCGGATCTACCTCCTGCTGCGCGTGATCGGAGTGCGTGGCGACCCCGAACGGGATCCCCTTGAGACTCGCGATGATGATGAGGACCGCTGCCCCCGTGATGGCGATATCGGCGACATTGCACACGAAGAAGTACAGATCGATGAAATCCACGACGGCCCCGTGGAAGACACCGGGTGCGCGGAACAGCCGATCGATCAGATTACCGACCAGTCCGCCCAACAACAGGCCCAGGCCCGCGCCCCACGTGACCGAGCGCAGGCGGCGGACCGAGATGAGGATGGCCGCGAACACGATGATCGCAATGACCGCGAACAGCCAGGTCGTGTTCGAACCCAGCCCCAGTGCCGCACCCGGGTTGCGCAGGAACGTCAGCCCGGCCAGATCGCCGAGCACCGGCACTCTGGGTCGCCCCGCCAGGAATGCGACGGCCAGGGCCTTCGTCCCCTGGTCGGCCAGCACCACGAGCAGGGCCACCGCGAACAGCCAGATCCGTGGACGCCCGATCCGGGCGCCGTCTTGTTTGTCTACCACCACTCACCCAAGTCTACCGGTGCGCTCCCCGTGAACCATACAGGCGGGGCCGCCCCTCCCTCGGGAAGGACGGCCCCGCCTGCGAACCAGAACCTGGAACAGGTCAGAGCGAGTGCTTTGCGTTACCCGCCTGGCCCAGGGTCTCCGGGGCCAGGGAGCTGGAGTTCTCCAGTTCGCGCAGCTGATCGCTCAGGTAGCTCTTCAAACGCGTCCGGTACTGGCGCTCGAAGTTCTGCAGCACGTCGAGCTCACGTTCGAGGTTCGACTTCTGGGTCTCCAGCTGGTTGAGCGTATCGTCGCGCTTCTTCTCCGCGGCCGTGACGATGCCGGAGGCCTCCGTCTTAGCATCCGCGATGAGCTTGTCACGGGTCTTCTTACCCTCTGCCACATGCTCGTCGTGGACCTTCTGCGCCAGTGCGATGAGCCCGGCTGCATCGCCGCCGGCGTTCGCCGCCGGTGCAGGAGCCTCTGCCTGCTTCGGTTCTGCCGCCTTGGCCGGCTGGGACTTGGCCTCTTCCTTCGGCTCCTCCTTGGCCTCCTTGGCCGGTTCCGGAGCCGGCTTGGCCGGGGCCGTGGCCGCTGGAGCCGCCGCCGGGGCCTGCGGGGCCACGACCGGCGAAGCCGGTGCGGCTTCCTTCTTCGGCTCTTCGACGGGCTTGGCCGCGGGCATCGCCTGTGTCGCCTGCGGATCCTCAACCTTGGGCGCAGCAGGCGCCGCTGCGGCCTTTCCGCCGTCCTTCTGGAGCTCGGCTGCCTTGGCCTCGGCTTCCGAGAGCTTCTGCCGCAGCGAGTCGTTCTCCTGATAGAGCCGACGCAGTTCGACGACGACCTCGTCGAGGAAATCGTCGACCTCGTCCTGGTCGTATCCTTCGCGGAACTTGACGTGCTGGAACCGCTTGTTCACTACGTCTTCAGGCGTAAGCGCCATGAGGCCACCTTCGGTTGAGTAATAGTCCACTGCCCTGCACGTCAGTGCAGATGCCTAACAATTTCATCACTGTACAGCACGACCGTTGTTCTTGTCTTGCAGCCAATCACATTAAACGACGTGAAGCAGCGGTCCTGCAACGAGTCCATCATAGGCACAGAACGCTGAGAACTTCAGCCCAGGGCGATCATGGCCCGGCCCGCATTGAGCAGCAGCGCGGAGAGGAATTGCACAACCATATACAGGACGATGAAGCCCAGGTCAAGGGCGACGGTGCCCAACCGCAGCGGGGGGATGATCCTGCGCAGCAGATTGATGGGCGGATCGGTCAGGGAATAGACGAGTTCGCAGACCACCAGCAGGAAGCCCCTCGGCCGCCAATCACGGGCGAAGACCTGGATCAGGTCGATGACGACACGGGCCAGCAGAACGAACCCGTAGAGGTTGAGTGCGAAACCCAGGATGTAGAGGACGATGCCCACGTGTTTTGACGCCTTCCGTCGTAGTTCTCGCCACCGGTCATACAGCGACCGGCAGACCACCCCATGGTAGCCTGCCGGTCGGTCAGCGGTGGAGACGAAACTCTCAGCTCTGGTTGAAGAAACCCTTCTGCTCCCGTTCGGGCTCCGTACCGTTGGCCACCTCGTAGTCCTCGGGCGTGAGAAGGAACACTGCGGTCGTCACCTTCTCGAGATTGCCGTGCAGGCCGAAGGTCAGTCCGGCCGCGAAGTCGACAAGGCGCTTGGAGTTCACATCATCCATGGCGCTGAGGTTGATGATCACGGGGATCCCCGCGCGGAAGGCCTCGCCGATGGCAACGGCGTCGTTGTAGCTGCGGGGATGAATGGTCTGAATCCGGTGTACGGGTTCCACGGGTGTCGTCTCCACGGGTCGCATCGAGGCGCGAATCGGGGTGACCGCCGCATCGATCTGGGGTTCGTCCATCAGTTCGTCCTCCGGCGGTCCCGATTCGTAAGCCGGCTCATCGTAGTCGCGGTCGCGTGGAGTGTAGGCGTCATCCTGCTCATACCCCTCTTCACCGAATCCGAAGTAGTTGCCGATCTTCTTGAAGGCAGACATAGCTTTCTCCTGATCTCCACCGGGCCCTTCGGCCCCCTGCTGTCACCTACGAAACTATCCCAATGCAAACGACACGCCCCGGTAATCCGTAGGCGTGTCGCAAGGTGTGCCAACCGCGGACTCAATCCGGGTGGGGTGCCAGCCAGCCGATTCCGGCGAATCGGCCGGTGGCGCCATCCCTGCGGTACGAGAACAGATCCGGGTCCTCGAAGGTGCAGCTGCGGTCCCAATGGACGATGCGCACCCCGCGGTCCGCCAGCTGGGAGACCACTCCTGCGGAGACATCGAGTGCGGGGGTGCCCGACCAGGTGATGGCCCCGGCCACGGGATGGAGCGCGGCGACCTCATGACGCAGCTCGTCGGGCACCTCGTAGCAGCGTCCACAAATCGACGGACCGACGATGGCCGAGACCCGGGTGGCGCCACGGCGCTCCATGGCCTCGAGGACCGCTCCGACCACTCCGTCCGCCATGCCCCGCCGTCCCGCATGTGCTACGGCCACCAGGCCTGCGTCGGGATCGGCCAGGACCACCGGGGTGCAGTCGGCGACCATCACGACCAGGCCCACCCGTTCCTCACCGGTGACCTGGGCGTCGGCCTCGACCACCGTGGCCGGCACCGAGGCACTTGGCGAGTCGAGCTCCACCGTGTGCACCCGGGTGCCGTGAACCTGTGAGGTAAAGCTCAGCCGATCCGCCTGCAGCCCCAGCACGGACCCCAGAGCCGCCCGATTGGCCGTCACAGCCGAATCGACGTCTCCGACGTGCCGGGCCAGGTTGAAGCTGCTATAGGGGCCCTCGCTGAAACCGCCGCGGCGGTCGGTGAACGCCACATGTGCGTCCACCGACCGCCCCGGAATCACGAACCTGCCACCGAGCATCGCGCGTTCCTACTTGAGGAAGTCGGGCACGTCGATGTCGTCGCGCCCGTTGTAGGTACGCTGTTCCTCCGGCAATTCGACCGGCACATCGGCAGGCTGGCGCTGCGGCAGCGGAGTCACAGGGGCGATCTGTTCGGCCCCGGTGTCGGCGGACTGCTTGGGCTCGGGCGCCGGTGTCGAAACCGCGGGTTCGGCCGGGACCGATTTGATGGTGTTGTCGTTGTTGTCGAAGCCGGCTGCGATCACCGTGATCCGGCATTCGTCGCCGAGGTTCGGGTCGATGACCGTACCGAAGATGATATTGGCCTCCGGGTGGGCGGCCTCCTGCACCAGGCGAGCGGCCTCGTTGACCTCGAACAGACCCAGATCCGGTCCACCCTGGATCGACAACAGCACCCCGTGCGCACCCTCGATGCTGGCCTCCAGCAGAGGCGATGCGATCGCGGACTCCGCGGCCTGCACCGCCCGGTCGTCGCCGACTGCGGAACCGATGCCCATCAACGCGGTACCGGCGCCCTGCATCACGGACTTCACATCGGCGAAGTCCAGGTTGATCATCCCGGGGGTGGAGATCAGATCGGTGATGCCCTGGACACCGGAGCGCAGGACCTCGTCGGCGGACTGGAACGCCTCCATTACCGTGACATTGCGATCCGAGATCGACAACAGACGGTCGTTGGGGATGACGATGAGGGTATCGACTTCTTCGCGCAGCGCGGCGATACCCGATTCCGCCTGCGCCGACCGGCGCCGGCCCTCGAAGGTGAACGGTCGCGTCACCACGCCGATCGTCAGCGCGCCCAGGGACTTCGCGATCCTGGCGACCACCGGGGCCGCACCGGTCCCGGTACCACCGCCCTCACCGGCGGTGACGAAGACCATATCCGCACCATCGAGCGCTTCCTTGATCGCGTCTTCGGAGTCCTCGGCGGCCTTCCGGCCGATCTCCGGGTCGGCACCGGCGCCCAGACCGCGGGTCAGATCGCGGCCGATCTCCAGTTTGGTGTCAGCTTCCGATAGCAGCAACGCCTGGGCATCGGTGTTGATGGCGATGAACTCGACTCCACGCAGACCGACCTCGATCATGCGCTGGACCGCGTTCACACCACCGCCGCCGGTACCGGCGACCTTGATGTCGGCTCCGGATTGCGGGAATTCAGCCAAGTCGGTTCCTCTTTCGATGCTCTAGTGTCCGGCAGACCTGTTCAACGGGCGGGACGTCCGGGATACGGCCTTTGCCATGACGTTATTGTGTCCGACGCACCGGTGCAAGAACCTGCCCGGAGTGTCGCGGCGCTTTAATCGTTTCCGCCCCAGGTTATAACGTCGCGCCCGCCGCCGCCGACGCGCCCGGAGGCTGGATGCCGCGGGTTCAGCCGGTCACTGGTCTCTCGGGCAGGCTCACGTCGATCCGCTGCGCCCCCGTTGGCAGGAGGGCGCGGGCGATGCGGAACTTCCGCTGCACATCCGCGGAGGTCCCGAATACGATCGTGACATCTCGCCCGGGCTGGGCCCGCTGGGTCTGTGTGGCCGAAGGCGCGGCGGACGCGGTGGCCGAGGTGCTGCGGTCTGCCAGTTCCTCCCCCGTCGCGGCGTAGACGATCGATAGAGTGCCCGAGCGATCCGTACGGATCGTGCGCACCCGCTGCGCCGCCGCGTCGTCCAGGCCGGTTATGAGTTCGACGGCCGAGCGCACGCTCTCCGCCGGCGCCGTGCCCTCGGCCTGCAGGAGCGGCAGTTCCGGTTTCCGGTTCACCGTGTCGATGGCGTTGCCGGACTCGTCGAAGCGCTGCCACCGTTTGCCCTGGGCCACGGCCAGCGCGGGCTGCCGGTCGACGATGACGACCGTCAGACTGCGCGGGCCCGACCAGCGCAGGCGCACTTCGGACGTTTTGGGAAACCGCTCGTGCAGCTGCGCGGATATTGCGCCCAGGCGCAGGCGCGGCAACGGCGTTCCCCGATGGTCCTGGAGTACCGCCTGCTCGACCGCCCCCGCGTCCGTCAGACTGGCGCCCGTGACCGTGACCGACTGCAGCGCCAGCGCCGGGGTGAACCAGCCCAGCAGACCGCAGCCGAGCACGACGACGAGCACTGTGCCCGTAATCCACCACGGACGGGCCCGCCTGGCCCTGCGGGTGGCGATGACCTCGGTGAGATCGGCAGTCTCATTGCCCTGGCCCATCGGCGTCAGGACTCCGTCGCGGCCCGGCTCGGTACCGACTCGCCCGTGCCCAGTGCCACCAACAGCTCGGGCCCCAGCATGGTGACATCACCGGCCCCGGCGGTGATGACGATGTCCCCGGGACGGACCCTGCCGGCCATATAGGGAACGGCGTCGCGGAAAGCCGGCAGAAAGGCCACCTTGTCCTCCGGCAGGGGGACCTCGGCGGCGATGAGGTCACCGGTCACCCCGGGGATCGGATCCTCACGTGCGGGATAGACGTCGAGTACCGCCACATCGTCGGCCAGGCCCAGGGCCTGGCCGAACTCGTGTTTGAAGGCCCGTGTCCGGCTGAACAGGTGGGGCTGGAAGATCACGTGCACTTGCCGGTCCTCGGCGACGATCTCCCTGGCCGCCCGCAATACCGCGGTCAGTTCGGTCGGGTGGTGGGCGTAGTCGTCGAAAACCCGTACGCCGTTCGCGGTTCCCCGCAGATCGAATCGCCGTCGGGTCCCCGAGAAGCCCATCAGGCCGGCTTCTGCGCGTTCGTCATCGAGCCCCAGTTCGACTGCCACGAGGAGCGCCGCCGTCGCGTTGAGCACATTGTGCAGACCCGGCTGGCCCAGGGAGACGGGCCCGAGAACCCGCCCGCCGTAGGCCACCGAGAAAGTAGCGCCCTGCGCATCGTGACTCAGCTCGACCACCCGGGCCGAGGCGTGCTCGGACTGTCCGTAGGTGACGACCCGGCCGCCGGCCGCGGCCGCGGCCTCTGCGATCCCGGCCGCGCCGGGATCGTCGGCGCAGGCGATGAGCACCCCGGAATCGGCCGTGACGTTGGCGGAGAACTCCACGAACGCCGCCCGTACCCTCTCCCAACTGCCGTAGAAGTCCAGGTGATCTGGTTCGGCGTTCGTGATCACCCCGATCACCGGGTCGTAGAGCAGGAACGAGCCGTCGGATTCGTCGGCTTCTGCCACGAACACATCGCCCGAGCCGGCGTGCGCGTTCGTCCCGGTCGCGCTGAGCACACCGCCGATGACGAAGGACGGGTCCGCCCCTGCCGACTGCAGGGCCACCGTGGTCATCGAGGTCGTGGTGGTCTTGCCGTGCGTCCCTGCGATCGCGACGGCCCGCCTGCCCACCATCAGACCGGCCAGGGCCCGGGACCGGTGGACGACCCGGATACCCGCGGCACGGGCTGCCGCCAGCTCCGGGTTCGACTCGCGGATGGCCGTGGACACGACGACTGTGTCCGCGCCGGCGATGTGCTCGGCGGCATGGCCGATGTAGACGGTCGCCCCCTGCGCGCGCAGAGCGGCGACAACGGATGAGTCCTTAGCGTCAGAGCCGGAGACGGTGATGCCGCGGTCGAGCATGACCCGGGCGATGCCGGACATGCCGGCCCCGCCGATTCCGATGAAGTGCACCCGGCCCAGGTCTTCGGCCGGAATCACCGGCCCCTGATTCTGATCGACGTCGAGTGCATGGTTCATGCGTCTCCTTCGAGTGTCAGGCCCGCGGTACGGGCGATGGTCGCGACCATGGCACGGTCCGCGTGCCGTGGGAAGTCCATGGCCGCCAGTGCGGCCTCCATCCCTGCCAGGGCGGCGGAATCGGCTGCCAGGGGCACCACTGCGTCACGGACGAAATCCTCGTTGAAGGCACTGTTGTCGATCAGCCTCGCCCCGCCCGCTGCCACCGGTCCGGCGGCGTTCTTCGCCTGCTCGCCGTTGCCGATTGGCAGCGGTACGTAGACGGCGGGCAGTCCGACGGTGGTGACCTCGGCCACTGTTCCCGCGCCGGATCTACACACGATCAATGAGGCCGCCAAGTAGGCGTTCTCCATTCCATCGACATAGTCCACGACATGGTAGGCGGGGTCGCCGGCGGCCGCGGCGCGCACCGCTTCGCCCTTGCCGGCTCCCGTCACGTGCAGGACCTGCAGCCCGGCTGCGGTGAAGGACGCGTGGGCCGCAGCGCATGCCTCGTTGATGGCCGCCGCTCCCAGGGACCCGCCCGTGATGACGACGGTGGGCAGGTCGGGACGCAGGCCCAGGCGGGTACGGGCCTCTGCCACGGCCGCCGACTCATGCCTGTCGGCGGCCTCGATCTCCGGGCGCATCGGCATGCCGACGGCGTGCCCGGCCAGGGGTGTGCCGGGGAAGGTGAAGCCGATATTGGCCGAATCCGTCAACTTCGCCCCCAGTTTGTTGGCCATTCCGGGAACCGCGTTGGCCTCGTGGATGACGATCGGCAGGTGACGTTTGCGGGCGGCCAGATAGGCGGGTGTGGCGACGTAGCCGCCCACACCGACGACCACGTCGACATCGTTCGCATCGATGATGCCGATGACCGATTTCACAGCGTGGCTGAAGCGCTTCGGGAAGCGCAGCGCAGCACCGCCGAGCTTGCGCGGGGCGGGTACCTTCTCGATGGTCTCCAGCGGGAATCCGGCCTGCGGGACCAGGCGGGTCTCCAAACCCTCCGGGGTGCCGAGCATGGTCACGGAGGCGTTGGGCACACGCCGCACCAGCTCCCTGGCTATTGCGAGCATGGGCGAGATATGGCCGGTGGTGCCGCCACCGGCGAACAGGACTGAGACCACGATTGTCAGATCACTTCTTTCTGGCTGGGGTACGGGCGAAGAACGACAGGGAGGCACGCAGGCGCGTGCCCTGGGCGCGCAGCGCATCGGCTGCGCCGGGTTCCGCGCGGGCGAAGGACAGCAGGATACCGCTGGCCAACAGGGTGGAGATGAGGGAGGACCCGCCATATGACACGAAGGGCAGTGGCACGCCGATGACGGGCAGTACACCGGTGACGACCAGCAGGTTGACCGCCGCCTGTCCCAGGAACCACATGAAGATGCCACCGGTGGCGGCCTGGACGAAGCGATCGGTTGAGCGCAGGATCAGTCTCACGCAGCCATAGGCCAGCAGGGCGAACAGCAGGAGCACGATGAGGGAGCCGAAGAAACCCAGCTCCTCGCCGATGATCGCGAAGATGAAGTCGTTGTGCGCCTCTGGCAGCCACGACCACTTCTCCCTGCTGCCGCCCAGACCCGTGCCGAACCAGCCACCGGAGGCCAGGGCGTAGAGACCGTGGTCGGTCTGCCAGTGCTGGCTGAACTGCGAATCGGCGTCGGTGGCGCCCGAACCCCGCGCGAACAGGGCTTCGATCCGGCCCAGCCGGTTGTCGTTGGCGACGACGTACACGGCGACCAGGACCCCTGCGATGCTCACCAGCGAGGTCAGCCAGCGCCAGGGCAGACCGCCGACGAACAGGGTCGCCAGGATCACCGCGAGCAGGATCATGCAGGACCCAAGGTCCTTTCCGGCCAAGACGATGGCCACCATCGCAGCCAGCGCGGCAAATCCCGGGAGCACATGGCCGAAGCGGTAGAAATCGCGTTTGGGATCGGCCATGAAGTGTCCGAGGAACAGGGCCATGGCGAGTTTCGAGATCTCGACGGGCTGCGCCTGCAGCGGGCCGATCCGG
Organism: Brevibacterium sp. 50QC2O2; assembly: GCF_024580675.1. Lineage (NCBI taxonomy): Bacteria > Bacillati > Actinomycetota > Actinomycetes > Micrococcales > Brevibacteriaceae > Brevibacterium > Brevibacterium sp. 50QC2O2. The sequence goes on along the minus strand of NZ_JANIJZ010000006.1, from coordinate 86,631 downwards.
ATCCAACCGGTGTTTCCGCCCACGCTGGCTCCCAGCGCTGGGATCAGCGGTAGGGCCTGGAAGGCCAGTGCGGCCACCAGCAGAATGGGCGCTGCGGCGGAGAAGAAGCGGCTGGGCAGGCGGGAGGCGAGGAAGAGCAGCGCGAAGCCGCCTGCTGCGAATCCCGCCTGTTTGAAGAACAGGGAGAACGAGGAGATCTCCCGGCCATCGTAGAAGCTGATCGACGAAGCCGAGAGCACCATCACCAGGCCCAAGCCGGTCAGCGTCACCACGGAGAGCAACAGGATGTAATACGTGGCCAGGGGCAGGTCGAGGACGACCCGGGCCCGGTTCATAAAACGGCGCAGGGCCGAATCCGAACCGGTGCCCCGGGCCGTAGTACGGGTGCCGGAGGCCACCGCTCAGTCCTCCAGGTCCCGCACGGCTGCGGCGAACAGGTCGCCGCGGGTCGCATAGTTCAGGAACTGGTCCATACTCGCCGCCGCCGGCGCCAGCACGACGGGGATTCCGGGCCCTGCCAGTTGTGCGCCCGCGCGCACGGCGGCGCGCATCACCTCTGTTCCCCTGGCGGCCGGATCCGCGGGATCCGCCGGCAGGGACGCCGGATCGATGCGCACGACCGGGACCCGGGGTGCGTTCTCGGCCAGGGCCGAGGCGAAGGGCGCCGGATCGCGGCCGATCAGCACCACGCCGGCCAGCCTGGCCGCGTGCTCGGCCACCAGGTCGTGCATGTCCGCGCCCTTGGCCAGTCCCCCGGCGACCCACACCAGACGCTCGCGCGCAGCGAGGTCGGCGGCCGCCGCGTGCGGATTGGTCGCCTTCGAGTCATCGATGAATGCCACACCGTCGACGGTACCCACAACGGTGCCACGGTGGTCCCCCGGATGGTGGGCCAGCAGGCCGGCGCGTACGGCCGCGGGCTCGACGCCGAACGAGCGGGCCAATGCGGCGGCGGCCGCTACATTGGCCACATGGTGCGGTGCCAGATGGTCGGCCGGGACCCCGAGGGCCACCGACACGTCGTCGAGCGTTGCCAGCTCGGCTGCGGCCGAATAGCGGTGCGGGGTGAATGCCCGGTCGACGAGGATGTCCTCGATCAGACCTATCTGGCCGACCAGGGGTGCCCCGACGGTGAAGCCCACCGCCCTGGCACCGGGCAGCACCTCGGCCTGCTCGACCATGTGCAGGGTGGCCGGATCGGCGGTGTTGTAGACGGCGGTGTGGCCCACATTGGCATAGACCTTGGCCTTATCGGCGCCGTAGGCGGCCAGGCCACCGTGCCAGTCGAGGTGGTCCTCGGCAAGATTGAGCACCACCGCCGAATGCGCGCACATGGAGTGTTCCCAGTGCAGTTGGAAGCTCGAGAGTTCGATCGCCAGGACCTCGGCGGTCGGGTCGAGGACCGCTTCGAGCAGGGGCGCCCCGATATTGCCACAGGCCCGGGCCTCGCAGCCCCCGGCGGTCAGCATCGCGGCCAGCAGGCTCGTGGTCGTGGTCTTGCCATTGGTGCCGGTGACGACCAGCCACGGCGCCTGGTTCGCACCGCGCACCCGCCAGGCCAGCTCGACCTCGCCGATCACGGGGACACCGGCGGCGCGCGCCGCCAGCAACAGCGGCTGATCGGGCCGCCACCCCGGGGAGGTGCAGACCAGCTGAGGCGGGAGCCCGTCGAAGTCCGGCAGAGTCCGCGTGTGCTCGACACCGCGCCGGATATCGACGTCGAAGACCTCCAGGATCCGGATGTGCTCACTCAGATCGCGTTGGGTGTCGCCGTCGACGACGATCACGCGGGCGCCGCGTTCCGCCAGGTGAACGGCCATCGGATACCCCGACACGCCAAGCCCCGTGACGACGACGCGCAGACCGTCGAGATCGGAATCCGGGCCCACCAGGATCTCCGGGATCCGCTCGGCCAGGGGGTAGGGCACCGGAGTCGCCCCCGCGGGTAACAGCTCAACGGCCATAACGAGCCAGCCAATCCGCGTAGAACAGCCCGACGGCCAGCACCACGAAGCAGGCGGCGATGATCCAGAAGCGGATCACGATCGTCACCTCGGCCCAGCCCTTGAGCTCGAAATGGTGCTGCAGGGGTGCCATCCGGAAGATCCGTTTGCCCGTGAGCTTGTATGATCCGACCTGGAGCATGACCGACAGGGTGATGATGACGAACAGGCCGCCCATCACGACAAGCAGGATCTCGGTGCGGCTCATGACCGCCAGCCCCGCAATCGCACCGCCGATGGCCAGGGAACCGGTATCGCCCATGAAGATCTTCGCCGGGGCGGCATTCCACCACAGGAAGCCGATGCACGAGGCGGCCATGACCGCACCGACCATCGCCAAGTCGCGAGGATCGCGCACGATGTAGCAGCCGGCCTCGGCGTGGCTCATCAGGTCGCAGTTCTTCACCGACTGCCACAGACTGATCACGACATAGCCCAGGAAGACGACGACGGCCGAACCGGCTGCCAGGCCGTCGAGCCCATCGGTCAGGTTCACGGCATTGGACACCGCCGTGACGATGAGGTTGGCCCACAGGATGAACAGGATGAAGGTCACGATCGCCGCACCGGTGAAGGCCAGGTCGATCGGTAGATCGCGAACGAAGGAGATGGCCGACGAGGCGGGGGTGCGGCCGTATTCGTTCGGGAACAGCAGCGCACCGATGGCGAAGGTGATGCCGACGAAGCCCTGCCCCGCGATCTTCGCCTTCGGACTCAGGCCCAGGGAGTTCTTCTTCGCGATCTTCTTGTAGTCGTCGAGGAAGCCGACGCCGGCCAGGCCGACTGCCAGCCACAGCACCAACATGCCCGAGGGCGTGGGCGCGGACATGGTCACGAGGTGCGCCAGGAAGTAGGCGACCACGGCCGAGGCGATGATCACCACCCCACCCATGGTCGGGGTGCCGCGCTTGACCAGGTGGGTCTTGGGACCGTCATCGCGGACGAACTGACCGTAGCCGCGTTTGACGAGCACCCGGATGAACGCCGGGGTCCCGAAGATCGTGAAGAGGAAGGCCAGAACGCTGGCCACGACTACGGCGATCATGCGCCGGACACCCCCGAGATCTCATCGCCGAGGAAGCGCAGTCCGGCGTCACGCGATGATTTGAACAAGACGATGTCCCCCGCCTTGAGTTCGTGCTGGAGCATTTCCCTGGCCTCCGTGACGGTGGGAACCCATGCTGCCTCCGAGCCCCAGGAGCCCTCGAGGTTGGCCGACTGGTAGATCGGCTTGGCCCCATCGCCGACGGCGATGGTCTTCGAGATGTTGAGCCGGACGACGAGCTCGCCGATGTCCGAGTGCGCTTGACGCGACTCGTCACCGAGCTCGAGCATTTCGCCGAGCACCGCGATGGTGCGCCGCGGTGGGTTGTCCTCATCCCCCCTGCCCATCGCGGCCAGCGTCTTCAACGCCGCGCGCATGGATTCGGGGTTCGCGTTGTAGGCGTCGTTGAGGACCGTGACACCGTTGGGGTTGTCGACGAGCTCCATCCGCCAGCGGCTGGCGGCGCCCGAGGTGGACAGGGTGGACACGATGGTCCGCGCGCCAACGCCGCACAGCCACGCCACACTCGCGGCGGCCAGGGCATTGGCGACGTGGTGGGAGCCCAACAGTGCCAATTCGACCGCGGCGGGCTCCTCCTGCGGTAGGTGCAGGGTGAAGCTGGTGCGCCCCGAAGCGTGGGTGGTGACGTCCTCCGCCCAAATCAACGGGGTCTTATCCGTCACCCCCGAGGTGGAGAACCAGGCGGTCTCCACCCCTTCGGCCAGCACCGAGGTCATGGCGGCGACCCGCTGGTCGTCGGCATTGAGCACGGCCGTTCCACCCGCGATCAGCGAGGCGACGAGTTCACTCTTGGCCCGCGCCGTGTTCTCGATCGAGCCGAAGACCCCGGCATGGGCCGAACCCACATTGAGTTCCACGGCGATATCGGGCCGGATCAACGAGGTCAGATAGGCGAGGTTGCCGATCGACCGGGCACCCATCTCGAGGACCAGGAAGCGCGTATCGAGCGTGGCGCGCAGCGCGGTCAGCGGCACCCCGACCTCGTTGTTGAAGGAGTTCGGCGGCCAGATCGTCTCACCCTGTGCGCTGAGCAGGTCACCGACCAAGTCCTTGACCGTCGTCTTGCCGGCGCTGCCGGTGATCGCCACGACGGTCAGCTCCCCGGCCTCCCGCAGCGCCGTGACGTTGTACCCGGCCAGCCGGCCCAACGCCTCGGTGGCGTCGGATACGACGATGCTGGGCAGGATCTCGCCGTCGACGCTGGGGATCGCCTCGGCGATGATGAGCGCCGCCCCGGCGGTCCGGGCCGCGGGCGCGAATTCGATCCCGTCGACGTTCTCCCCCTTGCGGGCCACGTAGATGTCTCCGGGGGTCACCTCGCGCGAGTCGGTCACGACGCCGCCCGACAGCGGGGTCGAGCCGGCGATCGCGTGCAGTTGGCCGCCGATGGCGGTTGCTATTTCGAGCGCAGAAAATTCCTTCATATCACTTCAAAACAATACTCGGTTCGGTACCCAAGTTCGCCTTGGGCAGCGCCTTGCGGGTCTCTTCACGGTCGTCGAAGTGATGTTTCACTCCGTTGACCTCTTGGCCGGTCTCATGCCCCTTGCCCGCCACCAGCAGTGCTCCGGCGGTTCCGGCTGCCTCCACCCCGGCTAGGATGGCGGCCCGGCGGTCCGCGATCTCGCGGATTTCAACGGTGCGCGCCGGGTGGCACGCCACGTAGTCCTCGGCACCGGCGCGAACCGCGCCACGGATCTCGGAGGGGTCCTCCGTGCGGGGATTGTCATCGGTGATGATCACCACATCCGCATATTGTGCGGCTGCGGCACCCATTTTGGGCCGCTTGCCCTGGTCGCGCGCTCCGCCCGCACCGCACACGATGACCAGGGGGCCCTCCGGATGATCCGCCCGCAGACCCGAGAGCGCCTTGACCAGGGCATCGGGGGTATGGGAGTAGTCGACGACGGCCAGCGGGCCGCGCTGCCGGATGACCTCCATCCGGCCGGGGACCGTTGCGGTGAACGTGGGAGCGACCCGGGCCAACTCCTCCACCGGCCATCCGCCGGCGGCCAGCATCGTCAGGGCCAGCGCGGTGTTCGCGGTGTTGAAGTCCCCCGGCAGCGGGCTGTGTGCCGCCAGGACCCCGCCGATTGGCTCGAACGGCGCACCGTGGAGTTCGAACCGGCCCGCCGTCCCGGCCACCAGCAGTACATCGGGGGCGTCTCCCGGGTCCGCCGAGACCGTGAGCAGCGGGATCGGCGCGGTGTCCGCCAGACGCTGAGCCCAGGCGTCGGCCAGGTAGATCACTCCGCGGTCGGCGAATTCCGGGGTGAACAGCTGCGCCTTTGCCTCGAAGTAGGCTTCCATCGTCTTGTGGAAGTCGAGGTGGTCCTGAGTCAGATTGGTGAATCCTGCTACTGCGAAGTGCGCCCCGTCGACCCGGTGCTGCACCAGGGCGTGGGAGGAGACCTCCATCGCACAGGTGCGCACACCGGCGCTGCGCATGTCGGCGAACAGCCGGTGCAGATCGGGAGCTTCCGGAGTGGTCCGCACAGCGGGCACGGAATCCCCTGCGATACGGGTGGCGACGGTCCCGATGACCCCGGTGGTGCGCGGTCCGTCGATGGCGGCGAGCAGGGCCTCGAGCAGGAACGTCGTCGTGGTCTTGCCATTGGTCCCGGTGACGCCCAGCAGGGTCGGTCGTCCTGGTTCGGTGCCGTAGACCGCCGCGGCGATCGCCCCCAGGCGTGCCCGGGGATCCCCCACGCACACGATGGTGGCATCGGCGGGGACCTCCCCGGCCGCCTCGATGATGTCCAGCCCGGCGGAATCGGTGAGGATGCAGCGCACCCCCGCGGTGAAGAGATCGGCGACGAAGACCGCACCGTGGACGTTCGCGCCGGGCAGGGCCGCGTACATCCACCCCGGGGCCACACTGCGCGAGTCCAGGGACACCCCGGTGACATCGACCGTGTCCGGCCCGCGCACCTCGGCCGGGCCGAGCGGCAGTTCGCTTAAGCGCATGTGCTATTTCCACTTCCTCTTGGGCAGTTCGGGTTTGCTCGTCGACGGGGGTACCCCCAGCTGACGCAGGGCATAGCCCGCGACGTCCGAGAATACCGGAGCGGCGGCGGTTCCGCCGTAGTAGCCCTTCTTGGGCCGCTGCAGTGTCACCGATACCGCCAGTTGCGGGTCCTCCGCCGGCACGGCTCCGGCGAAGCTGGCCGTATAGCCCTTGTAGCCGGAACCGTCCTCGGTCGGCGCCTGGGCCGTACCCGTCTTCCCGGCCACCCGGTAGCCCGGAATCTTGCCGGCCTCGCCGGTGCCGTCGGCAACCACCGACTCGAGGATCCGCATGAGCGAGTCGGCGGACTTCTCGCTGATCACCTGGGATTCCACCTTCGGTGCGATCTCGGTGACCTTTCCGTCGTCGTCGACCGTGCCGCTGACCAGCTGCGGAACCATTTTCTTGCCCCCATTGGCGATCGTCGCGATCACCTCGGCGTTCTGCAGCGAGGTACTCGCCACGCCCTGACCGAACAACACAGTGTACTTGGTGCGGCCGTCCCAGGCGGACGGCTTGCGCAGAATGCCCGAGGCCTGACCCGGGAAGGCCAGCGCGCTCTTCGTCCCGAACCCGAAGCGGTGCAGATAGTCGTAGCGCTGCTGCTCGCTCAGCTGCTGACCGGCCATCACGGTTCCGGTGTTCGAAGAGTCCATCATGATGCCCGCGAACGTCAGTTTCTCGGTCTTGTGCTCATGCGAATCCTTGAACTCCTCGTCGTTGGGGGCCTTCCACTTGTACGGCACGGTGAACCGGGTCTCCGGAGTGACCTTGCCCTCTTCGAGCAGAGCCGCCGCGGTAACCATCTTGGCGGTGGAACCCGGTTCGAACGAGGCGTTGAAGATCCGCGAGCCACGATCGTCGGACCCTACCCTGCCCGGATTGTTCGGATCCACGCTCGGCGCCTCCGCCGCGGCTATGATCCGGCCCGTCTTCGCCTCGAACATCGTCACGGTGCCCCATTCGGCCTGGCGTTCCTTGACCGCCTGGGCGATCGCCTTCTGCGCGTAGTACTGGATGGGCAGGTTGAGGGTGGTCCGCACCCCGGTGCCGTCGACGGCCGGGACGTTCTGGTTCTCCCCCAGCGGGATCTCGTCGCCGGAGCGGCCGCGCTCATAGCGCTGCTCGCCGTCCACGCCGGCGAGCATATCGCGGTACTGCAGCTCCAGCCCGGCCAGGGGCGCGCCATCGGAACCGACGAATCCCACGATGTTGCCCGCCAGAGCGCCATCGGGATAGGTCCGCACCGAATACTGTTCGACCGTCAACCCGGGGATGTGCAGCGCGTCGATCCTGTTCCACACCTCGGAGGTCAGCCCGTCGGCGATAGGCGACCAGCGCCTGTCACCGTCGAGCCGCTTGTACAGAATGCCGGCATCGGTCTGGAGGGGGCCCGCCAACGCCTTGGCAGCACCCCAGGCGCCCAGGGGCTCGGTCGAGACGACCTTGCCCTTGGCATCGCGGTTCTTCTTCTCGTACCCCTTGACGTTGACCTGGTCGGCCACCAGCCGGTACCGGTCGGCGTTGTCGGCCAGCACCCGCCCGTCGGATCCCAGAATCACGCCGCGATGGGCCGGGATGGGTTTGACGGACAGCCGGCTGGCCAGCGCCTTCTGTGCCAGGGCGGCCGTGTCCATCCCCTGGATGGTGAAGAGCTTCCACGTCAGCAGCGCCAGAATGCACAGCACCGCGATCAGGATCCACAGCACGCGGCGCCGCGGATCCGCGGGCGCGCGTACCGGGGCGGGACGCCGCGGGCCCGCAGGACGTTTGGGGGCCTGCTGCGCCGGTGCTTTGCGTCCGGCGGCCTTCGAACCCGAGGGCCGCTGTTTGGATGGTGCACCCCGGCCGCGGGAAGTCGCACGCGATGGTGTGCCCGCGGCGCCGGTCGACGTCTGCCGAGCACTCCGTGCATCACCGGCCTGGCCGGTCCGCTGTCGATCGGATCCGGCCTTTGGCCGCTGAGCGCTCGCGCGCCCACCGCGCGACCTATCGGACCGGTTGCCCGGGTTCCGGGACTGTGGAGCCATCCCTTGGGTCCCCCTCGTTACCGTCGTCGTTCATCGTGGATTCCGGATCGCCGGAGCCGGCAGATCCGAATCGTCTGTGCCGACCGCGGGAAGCCGGTCATTCGATCGCAGATTGGGTCTGACGTCCTCGCGGGTGTCAGCTCTGGGACCCTGGACTTTGGTGGTCCTGTCCGCCACCGGCGGGACGACCGGGTTCTGTTCGACTTCACCGGTGGACAGGTACAGATAGCGTGGATTGACATCGCGGACCAGGCCCTGTGCTTTGGCCGCGCGTTCGATGTTCTGCGGGCTCGACCGATACGAGATGTCCTCCGAGAGCCGGTTGCGGTCTTCCACCAGACGGGTGTTCGTCTTCTGCAGTTCCTCGGCCTTGAAACTCGTATGGGCGATGTAGATATTGGCCACAAGGGAGCCAAACAGGCCCAGCAGCAGAATCGCCACCACGATGAATGGGGTGGGCACCCGGCGCCGGGCGATCTGCGGGACTATCAGCCGCAGCCGTGGCGCATGGGGTCCCTCGGTTCGTCTCCGGGTCTGCGTCGCCTGGCTCATGAACGACGCTCCGCGGTCTTGGCCACTGCGCGCAGCCGCACGCTCGCTGCTCGAGGATTGGCTTCGATTTCGGCGGTGTCGGCCTTCTGCGCACCGCGCACGATCTCCTCAAGCCACGGTTTCATCGATTCCGGGACGACCGGCAGGTCCGGAGGCGCCTGTGTCGTGGTCCCGGCGCGGAAGACCCGTTTGACGATCGTGTCCTCGAGTGACTGATAGGACTCCACCACCGCGACTCCGCCGATCGCCAACGCATCGAGGGCCGCGGGCAGAGCGCGCTCAAGGATGCCCAGCTCATCGTTGACCTCGATGCGCAGGGCCTGGAAGGTCCGCTTCGCGGGATGAGAGCGCTTGCGCTTGCCAGCCGGTTCGGGGATGACCCGGGTGAGCATCTCCGCCAGTTGCGCAGTCGACGTCCAGGGCCGCTGGACCCGGTCCGCGACGACCACCCGCGCGATGCGCGCCGCCTGGCGCTCCTCGCCGTATTCGCGCAGGATCCGCCGCAGCTCGGCCTCGGGGTAGGTGTTGAGGACCTCCGCCGCGGTCAGCGGGTTGGTCCTGTCCATTCGCATGTCCAGTGCGGTATCGCGGGCATAGGAGAACCCGCGTTCGTCGTCGTCGAGCTGCAGAGAGGACACACCCAGATCGAACAGGGCGCCGGCCAGGGCGCCGACCCCCAGGGATTCCAGGACCGCAGGCAGTTCATCGTCATCGGCGTGGACGGCCGTGAAGCGGTCTTCGAACCCGGCCAGGCGGCGGGACGCGATGGCGATCGCGTGTTCGTCACGGTCGATGCCGATGACCCGGACGTCCGGGGCTGAGGCGAGGATTCCCTCGCTGTGTCCCCCCATGCCCAGGGTCAGGTCGAGCACGCAGGGCACCGAGCCGGTCGCGCGGACCGCATCGATGCCCACCGTGAGAAGCTCCACACAGCGGTCCAGGAGGACGGGGACATGCGGGTAGGCGGCGTCATCGGTCATTCCGTTCCCTTCCATAACCTCGTATCGTCTTCCAACCGGCGTACACCGGTGCTGCTGCGTCCAGAACCTTGACCGCCCGTTCGGTCGGGCCTGCCACCGGGGAAGTGAGTCAGGACCACCGTGGGCTTTGGGACCGGGGAAGTACCCCAAAACCCTGCGGGCGGGCAAGGATCTGGATCCAGCAACCTCAGAAGACGCCGGGTATCACCTCGTCTGTTCTGTCCGCGAAGCCGTCCTCCGAAGAGGCCAGGTAGGCCTCCCAGGTGGGCGCATCCCAGATCTCGGCGTGATCGCCCACCCCGATCACCGCGATATCGCGGCCGAGCGACGCATACCTGCGCAGGATCTGCGGAACCGTGAACCGGCCCTGCTTGTCCAGCTGTTCTGCCGCTGCACCGGATAGAAACACACGCAGGTAATCACGTGCCTCCTTACTGGTCATCGGAGCCTGCCGCATTCTCTGGTGGACGGACTCGAACTCCCCCGCGGAGAACAGTGTGAGACAGCGTTCCTGCCCACGGGTGATGACCAGCCCGTCCGCCAGCTCCCTGCGGAACTTGGCGGGCAGAATGAGCCGGCCCTTGTCGTCGAGCCGCTGCATATGCGTACCCAAGAACATGCCGTCTCACCCCTCTCGGAACTCCCTGTCGCTCCGATCGGCTCCACTCTACTCCACTTTCCACCACGATCCCCCCGATTCACCCTCAGGCGGGCGTGTTATGCATCATCTCCCCAGGTCAGACGAGGTGGTGGCCGGTGGACCGCCCGCGCGCCGCGCACTGCAGATCGTGTATTCTCAGGGCTCTTCCGGCCCTCTTGCGCGGCAGGACCGAGCCGGTGGGGCACCACTTTGGTGGAAAGTGGAGGAGGGCCGTGGGATCGGGCCTCCGGCAGCGTCCAGGCACTTCCCCAGGCCGATATGGGAGGATCGGGCTCATGAGCGCTGATCCCAACACCACCGTCGACACCGCGGGGCTGACAGACCTGGCCCGCGGTATCCGGACCAGAATGGCCCAAGTCGTCACCGGCAAGGACAGGGCGGTGACACTGAGCGTCATCGCCCTGTTCGCGGGAGGACACCTGCTCCTTGAGGATGTGCCCGGCGTGGGCAAGACCCTGGTCGCCAAGGCCCTGGGCCGATCGGTCGGTGGAACCGTCAGGCGGATCCAGTTCACCCCCGACCTGCTGCCCTCGGACGTCCTGGGCGTCAATCTTTTCAATCAGGAGACCCGGCACTTCGAGTTCCGACCAGGAGCGGTGTTCTCCAATATCGTCATCGCCGACGAGATCAACCGGGCCTCGCCCAAGACGCAGTCCGCAATGCTCGAGTGCATGGCGGAGGGCCAGGCCTCGATCGACGGCACGACCTACCTGATGCCCGACCCCTTCATGGTCGTCGCCACCCAGAATCCGATCGATATGGAGGGCACCTACGCCCTGCCGGAGGCACAGCGCGACCGTTTCATGATCCGCACCTCGATGGGATATCCGGATGCCCAGGAGGAAGTCGAGATGTTGGGCGGGGGCAGCGCCCACCGCGCGCTCGACTCACTGGCTCCAGTGGCAGCGCTCGACGACCTGGTCGCCGCCCGTGAGGCGGTGCGTCTGCTCCACACCTCCCCGGCACTGCGCGGCTACGTCGTTTCCCTGCTGGCGGCCACTCGGCGCGGCGGGGACGTCCTGCTGGGCGCATCACCGCGGGCCGGCCAACAGCTCCTCCATGCGGCCCAGGCCCATGCGGTGTTGGCCGGCCGCGACTTCGTCACCCCCGACGATGTACAGTCCCTGGCCGAGCCGGTGTTGGCGCACCGCCTGGTGATGCGCAGTCGAGACGCCAGGGCCGCCTCGGAATTCGTCTCGCACCTGGTCGCGACCGTTCCCGTCGAGGGCTGAGGCTACGATGCGCCTGAGCACATCCGGAATCGTCTTCACCGCGCTGGGTATCGCCTGCATCATCGCAGCCTATCGATTCGGTCTACCGGGCCTGTTGCCCCTGGGCATCCTGCTGCTGGGACTCGTCGTCTGCTCTGGACTCGGCGTCTGGCTGTTGGCCGGACGCGTGACCGCCGAAGCCGAACTCGTCGGGTCGGCGTCCTCCCCTCCGGTCGTGCGCGCGGGCTCGACCGCCCACATCCGCGTCCATGTGCACAACCCCCTGCCACTGCCCGCGCCCGCCTTCGTCCTCGCCCTCGAGCCGGTCAAGGGCTTCGGCGCGCAGCTAAGCGCGGGTGTCCCGGGTCTGGCCGGACGGGGGTGGGCGGCCGTCGACGCCGAGTTCCATCCCCTGCACCGTGGAGCCTCGGGATTGCGCAGGATCTCCACGGTGTTCTCCGGCGCCTTCGGCCTGGTCACACGATCGGCACGCCTCGCGGGCCCCTTCGAGGTGGCAGTCGCACCCGCAGACCTCGCCGTCCACGCCCCCGCCACCTTCGGTGGTGACCCCGCGGTATCCCACGGCGCCCGGTTGACCCGCGGCACAGGAGGCCGCGACTTCCATACCCGCGAATACGTGCCCGGCGATGATCTGCGCCATGTCCACTGGACCTCGAGCGCCCGGACCGGCGAGCTCATGGTGCGGGTCGAGGCCAGGGAGGAGGACCCCCTGCTGACCGCCGCTTTCGACCTGTCCCATGCCGACCCGGCCACCGAGGCGGTGCTCGCCCAATTCGCCGCACTCGGCAGAACGCTGCTGAACACGGGGGTGGCCGTGACCGCCGTCGCCACGGACTCCGACGGCCCCATCCACGAATTCGCCCCCGGCGAAGAGGCAGCGTTCGACCGGTTCCTGGCCCTGTGGGAGCCGCGCGGGCTCGAGGACTGGCCGGCGGAACTGTGCGGGGGTGCAGGCCGCCCGGCACCCGAACGCATCCTCGTCCTCTCTGACTCCCCCACCGCGCACGATCACTTCGCGCAGTGGTTGCCCAGACAGACCTCCTGTCAGGTGTGGTCCACGGCCGACCTCACCGGACACATCGACGCCACCCGGCTGGGCGAGGTCGATGCTCCGGTCCTGCCGTGGCATCTGGATCGGAGGTGGGGCCGGTGAACCGTGCCGTCGAAACGCTGCTGCGCTGCCTGCTCGTCCTCTGTGCCGCAGGCCTTGCGGTCCTGCCCACCGGCGCGATCTTCTCCGATCCCGGCTGGCGCTCCCCCGCACTGATCATGGTGGGGCTCATCGTCGTCAGTGGTGGCCTCGTCCGTCTCATACCCGCTGTGGCCCGACTGCGGCTGGCCCCTCTCGTGCAGCTCGTGGTGGCGCTTGTGGCCCTGCCCTATCTGTGCACGCCCCATCTACTGGCCGGCGGGATCCTGCCGGGGCCCGCCGCCTACGGGGCCGTTGTCGACCAGATCTCCGAGGGCCGCGAACAGGTCTTCCACACCGTTGCGCCGACCGCCACGACTGCGGGGTTCACGACCATGGTCGTGCTGGGCTTCGCAGTCCTCGTCATCGTGCTCGACTGGTGTGCCACCGACCTGCGCGTCCCGAAACCCGCCGCCTTCATCGTCCTCCTGGCATGGCTGGTCCCGGTCTTCCTCGCGGGCGGGCTGGTCTCAACCTGGCACTTCGTCGGCGCGGGCGTCGCCTTCGTCCTCGTGCTGTTGACCGGATATGTGGGGCGCATCCGCGTGCCGCTGACAGCGCTGGGAGCCGGAGCCCTGGCTCTGCTGCTGGGCGTGGGCCTGCCGATTCTACTGCCCGATGTCCCCGATACCCACCGCAACAGGCTGGGCACCGGCGATCTCAAGGTCGCCAACCCCTTCCTCGACCTGCGCAAGGATCTGGCACGACAGGACGACACCCCGCTGCTGAACTATACGACCGACGCCAAGACCCCCGAGCCCGTGCGGATGACCGCTGTGGCCGACTTCGACGGGCGCACCTGGTCGCCCGAGGACTTCACCCTGCGCAACGACAATGCGGTGACAGCAGGGCTGCCCGAACCGGAATCGACACCGGCCGGGCAAACCACGGCATCCCGCACGACGTTCACAGTGCGGGCCCTGACCGGAAACTACCTGCCGACCGTCTACTCCCCCGTGGCTGTGGAGGGCGCAGGGGAGGACTGGATCTACGATCCGAAGACCCTTGCCATCGTGGGACACACCGGGCTGCGCGCCGATCAGACCTATACGGTGGACTCCCGGACCGCCACCCCCGAGCCGCAGGAGCTGGCCGCCGCGGGCACCGCGGACCGCACCCGGTTCGCCAGTGAACTGTCCCTGCCCGATTCACTGCCGGAATCCGTCACCAGAACGGCCACGCGAGTGACCAAGGGCGCGGACTCCGCCTGGGAGAAGGCCGCCCGAATCCAGGCGTACCTGCGCTCGGACGACTTCACCTATTCCCTCGATGCTCCGGCCCAGGCCAGCGATTCGGCCATTGCGGACTTCCTGCGCGATAAGCGTGGCTACTGTGTGCAGTTCTCCGCGACGATGGCCGTGTTGGCGCGGGTCGAGGGCATTCCGGCCAGGATCGCCGTGGGTTACACGCCCGGGCAGCCCGACGACGACGGTTCCTACACCATCACCGACCGCAACGCCCACGCTTGGCCGGAACTGTACTTCCCCGGTTCCGGCTGGGTCCGGTTCGAACCGACTCCGGGCACCGGGGAGACTCCCCCACCGTGGACCGGGGCCCAACCCGGGGACACGGGGCAACGGGACGAAGCCACCCCAACACCCACCGCGCAGGCCAGCGAGTCCGCCGGTGGGGATGAGTCCGCCCCCGCAGTGACCGAGGAGGCCGGACCCGCCGACTCCACCGGACCCGCCGAGGCGGCCGAACCGGACACTTCTGCCGGGCTCCCAGCGTGGCTGCTCCCCTGCCTGGCCGCGGTGCTGGTGCTGTTGGTCCTGGTGCTGGCACCGCGGACCATCCGCAGTATCCGGCGGGCGCGCCGCCTGCGCGATCCCGTCGACCCGGAGGCCGTGTGGAGCGAGTTGATGGCCCTCCTCGCCGATTATGGCCGGCCGGCGGACCCTGCGGGTACGGTAGCCGGTGCCACAGGTATCCTGTGCGACCTGACCGGGAGCGACCAAGCTGCAACCCGCGCGGTCGAACGGATCGGTGCCGCAGTGGAGGTCTCCCGCTATGGCAGGGACAGCACTGAGAAGGTCATGGACCGCTCGACTGCTCGTGTTGCGGTGGCAGGAGTCAGGGCGGGCCTGCGCAGTGCCGCCGGTTGGCCCACCCGCTTCCGGGCGGAATGGCTGCGGCTGTGACGGGCCGCAGACGGGGGCGTGGGAAACAGCGGAAAAGCGCGGACCGCCGCAACACCTTTCTGGTGTTGCGGCGGTCCGCGCTTGGAATGAAGCCCCGGTCTTCGCCCGGTTTCAGCGGGTAGGGCCCCAGAACCGGACGAATCCCGTGATCAGCGTTCCTGGCGCTTGTCCCAGCGGTCCTCCATGTTCTTCATGAAGCCCCCGGCGCTGCCGGCCGGCTTGGCCGGCTTGGAGGCACCGGAACCGGTGGTCTGTGCCGGGCCCCGTTTCGTTCCGGTCACCGCCCAATAACCCCCGAACACCATGATCGCGAAGCCCAGCACGCCGACGACGACGTTCCACGGTGCCGGCAAGGAGAACAACGAACCGACCGCGATGGCGACCCCGGCGACCAGGACGAGCACACCGGCGACGAAGTGCTTCGCACTCAGCGAACCGCCCGCCTCCTTCGGCGCTGCGGAGATGTGCTGGACGAACCGAGGGTCCTCGCGGTACAGCTGCTTCTCCAGTTCGTCGAGCAGTTCTTGCTCGTGATCAGAAAGTGGCATCCCGAACCCCCTACAGGCCTGTTTGAAAACTCCTGTCATTCTAGTCGTTGTCGCACCCGGCGACTAGCCGGGGTGACCTTTCTAACGCAGTCACCCAACATTCGCAGGATATTGCGATCCTCCTCTGTGCAAATTCCCTCATTCGCTCCCCTCCCCGCTCCGGGATTCCCCGGTGCTCTCGGACATCTCCGGGTCCCGCCCCAGTAAGGAAGCCGGGGCGATCGCCGCCCTGCCGAAACGCTTGCGCACCAGATCCGCCGCCACCTCGGCCTGCCTGTTGGCCCCAGGCGCCGCCCGACCCGGACGCATGGACGCCGCCTGCCCGGACGCCGGTTCCACCTCGGGGTCGAACAGCGTCTCCTGGCGCCCTGCGATCTGCGCGTCGAGCAGCCCTCCGGCCCGTAACCCCAGCAGGCGCACCCCGTCCCGGTTCGCCGTGTGCAGGGCCTGCAGGCTCGGCAGCAGAGCCCGGTGCAGTTCCGCGGCCACATCGCTGGGCGCGGGCAGGGTGACCTGGCGACTGGAGGTTTTGAACTCGCCCGTGCGGTACTTCAGGCCGACCCCCGATGCGACCTTGCCCTCGGCCCGCAGACGCGAGGCCACCGTATCGGCCAGCCGCAGCAGTTCGCGCACCAGCACCGTGGGATCGTAGACGTCCTGCTCGAAGGTGTGCTCCGCGCTGATCGAATGGTCCTTCGCCCGCATGTGCACGGTGCGCTCATCGTGCCCCCGGGCGTATCCGACCAGGGTCCGACCCGCCGAGCCCAGCACGCGCTGGGCCCATCCGGGATCGCATTCGGCCAGGCGGCCGATCGTCGTGATACCGTAGCCGGCCAGTATCTGCTGGGTCCGCCCGCCCACCCCCGGCAGTGCTTCGACCGGCATGGGTGCGGTGAACGCGGAGACCTGGTCGAGTGGCACGACCAATTGGCCATTGGGCTTCGCACGGGCCGATGCCATCTTCGCCACGACCATGGTCGTGGCGATGCCCACCGATGCATTGAGCCCGGTCACAGCTCTGATCCTGCGGCGCAGTTCCCAGGCGATGCGCGCAGGCGACCCCAGCCGGCGGATTGCCCCTGACACGTCGATATAGGCCTCGTCCACGCTGACCTGGGCGACATCCGGAGTGACTTCGGACACGACGTCGAACACAGCCCTGGAGTACTCCCGGTACTTCCCATGGGATGGCTCTATGACGTGGGCCATGGGACACAGGCGGATCGCCCTGGCCATCGGCATCGCCGCGTGCACACCGTACTCACGCGCCTCGTAACTGGCCGAGGTCACCACCCCGCGGCCGGACCGGCCGCCCACGATGACGGGCAGGCCGACCAGTTCCGGACGGGCCAGCAATTCGACGGAGACGAAGAAGGAATCCATGTCCAAATGCAGGATTACACATCCGGTGTCGTCCGTTCCCAGGGCACGCAGGTCCCCGCCGCTGCGCGCCAACTGCTTCCTGCTCATGCCACCAACCTAAACCGGTAGGCTGGGGAATCGGTGCGCACCCCGCACACCACCCGATACACCCGCCAAGGAGCTGAATACCGCATGCTGAGTCCGGCCGTGAAGATCGTCTCCGCCGTCAACGCGGCCATTGACCAGGTGATGGAGGAGCGTGCGAAGGCGCTGCGGGCCCTGTCCTCGCATGCACCCCGGTTGATGGAGCCGATCGTGCGGATGACTGCCGGGGGCAAACGGACGCGGGCCCTGGCCACCTGGTGGGGTTTCGAAATCGGGCAGGGGTCGAGCGCCACGACGCCCGGCATCGAGCGAATCGCGGCTTCCGTGGAGCTCTTCCATGCTGCCGCTCTCATCCACGACGACATCATCGACGGTTCGGAGACCCGCAGGGGCATGCCCGCCGTGCACGCGGAGTTCCGCTCCGAACACCGTGCGGCCGGGGCCGGCGGCTCCTCCGAACGCTATGGGGTATCCGCCGCCGTGATCGCCGGGGATCTGTGCCTGAGCCTGAGCGAACAGCTCTATGCGGCATCCGGACTGCCCACCCTGGGCGATGCGAGGGTCCTGGCCGCTCACGATGAGTTCCGCCAGGAGGTCATGCTGGGGCAGTACCTTGACCTACGCCTGGAGGCCACGCCGGTGGCCGCTGCCGATATCGAGGCCGCCGCACTGGAGGTGCTCACGCTCAAGTCCGCCAAGTACTCGGTCGAACAGCCCTTCGTCCTAGGCGCGGCGCTGGCGGGCGCCCCGGCGGAACTGCTCGAGGGGCTCAGCGGCTTCGGTCTTCCGCTGGGCCGGGCGTTCCAGATGCGCGACGACGTGCTGGGCATCTTCGGAGACCCTGCCGTGACGGGCAAGCCCGCCGGCGATGATCTGGTGGAGGGTAAGAAGACCGTCTTGGTGGGCCTGGCACTCGAGGCCCTGGACCGGCAGGAGTCCGACTGGTTCCTCGCACGGCTGGGCGGATCGGATCTCACACCGCAGGAGCTGTCCCGGATGACCGCGCTGTTGCGGGACTCCGGTGCGCTGGGGGCGCTCGAGGCTCGGATCGATGCGGAATACGATTCCGCGATGGCCGCACTCGACCTACTGGGACTCGACCCCGCGGACGACCGTCTGCTGCGCACATACGCACGGCAACTGGTCCGCCGCGAGGTCTGAGCCCCTCCCGTGCCCTGTGGGTCGGTCCGGTTAGAAGGCCAGCGCCTGGGCCCTGCGGCGGACCTCGGTCTTTCGGCCGGCGCGCAGCGCATCGATCGGTCGCCCGGGCAGGGACGGATCATCGGTGAACAACCACACGACCGCCTCCTCGTCGCTGAAGCCCGAATCACCCAGGGTGATGAGCGTTCCCCGCAACGAGCCCAACGGCGCCGAGCCGTCCATGAACAGCTCCGGCACGTAGTACTCCTTGGGCTTACCGCGCTTGAGCGCGACCAGCGTCCTGTCCTCCACCAGCCGGCGCACACGATTCACGGATTCCCCCATGAGTTCGCCCACCTGGGAGTATGTCAGCCATCCGTCTACTTTATCCTCTGCACTACTCACCCCTTAAGGGTACTCGGCGGAGCCGCATTGCGACACGCCGAACCGGTGGGCCCGCTCCGTCGGCTGTGGGCTCAGGCAGTAGTCTGAAGGGGCTAAAGGCGTCACTTCCCCTTAGAACTGCAGGTCACATGAGCTTCATTCGCCGTAGGCCGACCAGGACGGCCAGATCCAGCCGCCCCGGTGGTGGCACCGATGCGCACGCGCCGCTCATGATGGCCCATGTCCAGACAACCGGGGAGGTCCCCACCGCGCAGTCGGCCACGGCCGACGGGCAGCCGGACGGTGGCCCGACCGACGAGCCGGCCGCCTCGACTGCGGTACCGGAGATCGATATTCCCCAGCAGCTCGACGATTGCCCCGGTTTCACGCGCGGCACTACCACTGCCGCCGTGCCGGTCAGCCACGGTGGCCGGACCTATCGGGTGCGCACCGACGACGATGTCCTGAGCATCGCCGCACGACACGGCGTTTCCGCACCGGCGCTGATCGAACTCAACGACCTGCACGGGCCGGTCTATGTGCGGCCGGGACAGATCCTGTCACTGCCGGAGAAGAACGACGCCCCTGCCGACCCCGCGGGTTACCGGGTCCGGCCGGGCGATACCCTGGCCTCGATCGCAGCTGCCCATCGGATCAGCCGGGAGGTGCTGCGGCGGGCCAATGCGCTGGGCGAGGCAGACCTCCTGGTCACCGGGGAGGTGCTCAGCCTCACGGGCACCGGCGCCAGCTCATCGCGAATCGCCCCACGGGTGCCAGAGCACTTGCCCAGCGTTCCCGAGAGCGTCGGCGGACGGCCCTATCCGGCCAGGGTGCTCCGCGCGGCCCGGATCAACAAGTCCCTGCTGCTGGCCGAACCCCAGCCGGACAAACAGTGGGTCAGGGAGACTATCGCCCGCCTTGCACCCGATTTCGAAGTCCCCGCGGATCTGGCGATTGCGGTGGCCTCTCAGGAATCGGGGCTGCGCCACCACACCGTGGCGCCGGTCAACGCGCTTGGCATCATGCAGGTCACCCCGGCCGCCGGGGATTGGGCCGGCAGTCTGTGTGGGCGGCAGCTGAACATCCTCGACCCCCTCGACAACATCACCGCGGGTCTGGCGATCCTGCACCACGTACTGGCGGGTGCGCCCGATGAGAAGCTCGCACTGGCCGCCTACTATCAGGGCGCGGCCAGTGTGGCCGAACACGGGATGGCCGATGACACCCGCGCCTTTGTCCGCGGTGTGCAGATCGCCAGGGACCGGCTGAAGCGGCAGAACACCTGGCTGCACGCGGTTCCGTCCGGGCCCGTGATGACCGCGCCCATTCTGAGCACGCCCGCGGACGGTGAGAGTCTGTGAAGCAACTGCGCGATCAGCTGCTCGGCGATATCCTCAACGACCGCTACCGAATCGATGCGGCGGTGGCCCGCGGCGGAATGGCCATGGTCTACCGTGGCACCGATCTGCGCACGGGTTCGACTGTGGGCGTCAAGGTCATGCACGCGCATCTGGCAGCCGATCAGAGCTTCGTCGAGCGCTTCGAGCGGGAGGCCGCCAACGCCTCACGCCTGCACAGCCCGAATCTGATCCGCGTCACCGACCAGGGCCGCGATGGCGCCGTCGTCTACCTCGTGATGGAGTACTTGGAGTCGGTCACCCTACGCCAAGAGCTCAAACGCACGGGGACCCTGACCCCACGTCAGGCGATCGTCGTGACCGACTCCATCCTCGCCGCACTCGAAGCCGTGCACGGCGCCGGGATGATCCACCGTGACCTCAAGCCGGACAACGTGCTCCTGGGCACCGACGGGCAGATCAAGCTCACGGACTTCGGCCTGGCCCGTGCGGTGACGACCGAGACGACGACCAAGACGCTGATCGGGACCGTCGGCTATGTGGCCCCGGAGCTCGTCACCCGCACCGGGGCCGATGAGCGCACCGATCTCTACACCGTCGGCATCATGCTCTACGAGATGCTCACGGGCACCCAGCCGTATACCGACGAGGTACCGATCCAGGTCGCCTATCGGCACGTCCACGACCGGGTGCCGGCACCCAGCGTGCTGGTCCCAGGTCTGCACTCCGGCCTCGACGAGATCGTCCTCTGGCTGACCGCGCCGGACAGGGCCGACCGCCCGGACTCCGCCACGACGGTCCGGGCGGCCCTGGGAGAGCTGCGCGCCCGGCTGACCGACAGGCAGCTGGACCTGGGCGCAGGACCCGCAGCCGAAGCATCCGGTTCCGTTCACGGCCGAACCCATGCGACGGGGCCCTCCACCCGATCCGTGGCCGCGGAGCGCGCCCGTGCCGCGGCGCAGCGCACCTCGCGTTCCACGGGTCCCCAGACCAGTGCATCCGCCAGGCGGATCGCCCCCGGCGGGCAGGTCCAGGGCAGCCAACCGCGCACCAGCGCACCGGCCGCCGGCGCTCATCCCGCCCGCGAGGTGGTGGAGACGTCAGCGCCCGGCACCGCCGCACAGCCGACACCCGTGCCACCGGCGCCGGTGCGAACGGAGTCGCCCGCACCGACCGAGCGGGCACAGCGCGCCCCGAGTGCGCCGGTCGGCGAAGCCGAAGTCGGTGCTGCAGCAGCCGGGACCCCCACCGCGCGGTCAGAACCGGCTGCGGCCGCCGAACAGTCAGGCACCGGTGCGGTGCCCAGCGGTCCGATCTACCGGAGGCGACGTAAGGGCCTGGTGGCCCTGGTGGCCGCCGCACTGGTCCTGGTGCTCGGAACCTGGGGCGCGATCGCCAGTGTGGCACACGGTCGCGGCGACGAGCAGGCGCCCACTGCAGAGGCCACCACCACCCCACCCATGACAACCGTGCCGCACATCGCCGCCGGCGCCGAACTGACGGTCGCCCAGCAGTCGTTGCGGCAGGTGGGACTGCGCACCAGCACGCAGAAGCGCTATAACGCCAAGGTCGCCAAGGGCAGGGTGGTCGACAGCGAACCCGGCGGGGGTAAGTCCGTGGCGCCGGGGTCCGCTGTGCTCCTGGTCGTCTCCGATGGTCCCAAACCCGTCAAGGTCCCCGACGTCACCGGACTGGGACAGTCGGCCGCACAGAAGAAACTGAAGAAGGCCGGACTGGCACTGGGGAAGGTCTCGCGTACGTACTCCTCCTCCGTGGACAAGGACACGGTGATCTCACAGCGCACCGAAGCCGGGACCACGCTCAAACCGGGGACCAAGATCAGTGTGACGGTGTCCAAGGGCGAGGAGCCCGTCGCAGTGCCCGAGGTGGCCGGGATGTCCTTCAAGGCCGCAATGGGCAAGCTGACACGGCTGGGCTTCCGAGTGGGGCGCGACGATGTCTACAGCGATACCGTGAAAAAGGGCGATGTGGTCAATTCCTACCCCAGGCCGGGCAGCCGCAAGGACAAGGACGATCTGATCCTGCTCCGGGTGTCCAAGGGCAAGAAGGCGGAGAAGTCCAAGGATTCCGCCACGGACAAGAAGCCCGAGAAGAAGAAGCCGGACGCGAAGTCCGGGAAGAAGGACGAAAAGTAACAGGCAGGGGGTATGGGCGGATTGCCTCCGCTCATACCCCCTGCCTGTTCTGCGACGACTCCCGCCGCCCGGAATCCTCGCCCGGGGCCGGGCTCATCCCTGGCGGTGGGCGCGCAGGCTCTCGGCGACCTGGAAGGCCATCTCCAAGGACTGATCGTGGTTCAACCGCGGATCGACCAGGGTCTCGTACCTGCGGCGCAGGCCCTCTTCGTCGATCTGCGCCCCGCCGCCGAGCACCTCGGTGACATCGTCACCGGTCAGCTCGATGTGCAGACCCGCCGGGACGGTGCCGGCCTCGCGGTGCGAATCGAAGAATCCGGCGACCTCGTCCATCACGTCCTCGAATCGGCGGGTCTTGTAGCCCGTGTTCGAGGTGATCGTGTTCCCGTGCATCGGATCGGAGACCCAGGCGACCTGCGGCAGGTCACCTGCGACCTGCATCAACAGCTTCGGCAGGCGCTCCCTGATGGCACCGGCACCCATTCGGGTGATGAAGGTCAGGCGGCCCGGTTCGTGTTCGGGATCGAGCTTGTCGGCCAGGAACCGGACCTCGTCGGCGGTTGCGGTGGGACCCAGTTTCACGCCGATCGGGTTCTTCACTCGGGACAGGAAGTCCACGTGCGCCGAATCCGGCTGCCGGGTCCGCTCGCCGATCCACAGGAAATGTCCCGACACGTCGTAGGGTTCCCCCGTGCGCGAGTCGATCCGGGTCAGTGCCCGTTCGTACTCCAGCAACAGGGCCTCATGGGAGGCGAAGAACTCGGTGGTGGCCAGGGTGGAGAAGTCCGCCCCGCAGGCCTCCATGAACTTCAGCGCACCATCGATCTCGCCGGCGATCGCCTCATAGCGCTGGTAGTTGGTGTTCGAGGCCAGGAAGCCCCTGTTCCAGGAGTGGACCCTGCGCAGATCGGCGAAACCGCCAGTGGTGAAGGCCCGGATGAGATTGAGCGTGGCCGCCGAGGTCTGGTAGGCGCGCAGCAGCCGGTGCGGATCGTGCCGCCTGGCTTCGGCGGTGAACGCGTGGTTGTTGACGATATCGCCGCGGTAGCTGGGCAGGGTCACACCGTCGCGGGTCTCGGTGTCGGCCGAGCGGGGCTTGGCGAACTGGCCGGCCATCCGGCCCATCTTGACCACGGGCATCGAACCACCGTAGGTCAGCACCGCTGCCATCTGCAGGACCGTCTGGACGCGACGGCGGATCTTGTCGGCGGTCGCGTCTTCGAAGGCCTCCGCGCAGTCCCCGCCGGCCAGAAGGAAGGCGTTGCCGGCGGCCGCCTGGCCGATTTGCGCCTTGAGGCGGTCGGCCTCGCCCGCGAAGATCAGCGGGGGCAGGGCGCTCAACTGCGTGCGGACTCCGGCGAGTTCCTCTTCGTCGAGATAGGTGGGCTGCTGCAGGGGATTCATCGCGCGCCAGGCGTCAAGCCCTGCGATGGTCTCTTCTGTGGCGGTCGCATCGCCGTCCACTTGCGTGTATTGCCGCGAATCCAGGTTCACGCGCGTGCTCCTCTGTAGATGCGGCCGGCGGATCTCCGTCGACCGGGTTGGTGTACCGCCATTCAATGTAGCGGTCTGCATGACGAGGGGCGGGGGCGGTTCACATTGCGAACCGCCCCCGCCCCTGGGTGTGGCACCGGGTGCCCGGTGCGGACGGCCTCAGCCGTCTCCATTCTCGAAATCCTCCGGAGACACGTGGTCGAGGAAGTCCCTGAACTGGGCGACTTCCTCCTCATCCGGCTGCGGGGCGTCGATGCCGGCGGAGTCCAGGAGGTCGCCCGTGGTATAGACAGGACACTGGGCCAGGAGGGCCAGGGGAACGGCGTCCGAGGGCCGCGCGTCGAGGACCTTGCCCATACTGGTGTGGATGGCGGCGTGGAACACGTGCTGTTCCTGAGCCGTGATCACCACTCGCTCGGGTGCATCGTCGTAGGCCCGGAAGATCTCGAGCATGAGATTGTGGCTCAACGGCCGGGGCGGTTCGAGCCCGCGCAGCACGATGCTGACGGCCTGGGCCTCCGCCGTGCCGATCCAAATCGGCAGGAAGCGCGGGGCATGGGCCGCCTTGAGGAGGAGGATCGGCTGATTGGCCGGCATCTCCACCCGCACACCCACTACTTCGAGCTGGATATCGGACATGATCCCCTGTTCTGCGAAACCTTGGTGCCGGACGCCCCGGGGACGCCCGCTGGTCAGTTCTGGCGCGGTCGCTGCTGGAAGACCATCCGGAACTTGCCGATCTGCACGTCCGCGCCGTTCTGCAGTTCGATCGAATCGATCAACTGCCGACCCACATAGGTGCCGTTGAGCGAGCCGACATCGCGCAGGATGAACCCGGAGGGGGTGCGAACGAATTCCGCATGGTTACGCGAGACCGTCACATCGTCGAGGAAGATGTCGGCGTTGGGGCTGCGACCCACCGTGATGGTATCCGTGTCCAATAGGATCTGGGCGCCGGCGTCGGGGCCGGAGACCACGACCAAAAGGGCGTCTGAGTCCTCAATGTGCTCCAGGTTCGACACGGGATGAATCTCACCCGTCTGCGGGTTCACCACACCGGGTACCGTCTGTCCCTGTGCGCCAGTCGCCTGGACCTGCTGAGCCGAAGTCGCCGGCGCCGGGTTGGGCCGACCATCGGGAGTGTTCTGCGACATCATGCCACCTCATTCGCAACGAAATCCGCATACGCCGCGGAGTCGAGTAGATCGCCCAAGGCCCCGTCTCCTTCGAGCGAGACGGTGAAGATCCATCCCTCACCATACGGGTCGGAGTTGATGACTTCCGGACTGTCGCCTAGGGATTCGTTGACCTCGACGACGGTCCCGGTGACCGGCGAGATCAGATCCGAGACGCTCTTGGTGCTTTCGACCTCACCGCACTGTTCACCGGCCGTGACGGAATCACCCACAGCGGGGGCCTCGACGAAGACCACGTCACCGAGGGAATCCTGTGCGAACGCGGTGATCCCCACGCGCACGGCTCCGTCACCATCGGTCCCCGCGGCCCATTCGTGATCGCGCGAATACCGGAGTGCGGCCGGATACTCCAAGGTGGCCATTGTATCTCCTGACATAAGTAGTACGTGCAGCCCGTGAACGGGTTGATAACACAAGCATAACGGCACCGCGGACTCCACGTCGGAACCCGCGATGGTCGTCTGCGTGTCCCACGCCCGCCCGTCCGACTGCCACAAACCTACCACCTTGTGTGGGATGAGTGGGATGTGCCACAAAATCCCCCTACGACCGATTCCGTTTTGCATTCGGCCGCAGAGTCGGTATAGAGTTATCAACGTTGCTCAGCCAATGAGAAACGGCATGCAACGGGTTGTGGCGCAGCTTGGTAGCGCACCTGACTGGGGGTCAGGGGGTCGCAGGTTCAAATCCTGTCAACCCGACAAATTCACCCGACATCGGTTTCCGATGTCGGGTTTTTGTGCCCTCTGATCCAGGAATTTCCTCATCCGCCCCGTGGTTAACAGCTGCGTACGCAGCATTTACGGAGAACAGGGGAAACCATGACACATACGCCTCGCTTCCAGGACAAGGTCGTCTTCATCACCGGGGGCGTCTCCGGAATCGGAGCCGCGGAATCCAGCCGTTTCCTGGCCGAAGGTGCCACCGTCGTCGCCGCCGATGTCTCACAGGCCAATATCGACGGCTTCACCGGCGAGCTGGATGCGGAACTGGCCGGACGCTTCCACACGATCATCCTCGATGTCTCCGACCCCGCAGCCGTGACAGCGGCAATCGACGGAATCGCCCAGGAGCACGGGCGCCTCGACGTACTCGTCGCCAATGCCGGCATCGGCCTGTTCGGCAGTGTGACGGAAACCGACGATGCGGGTTGGAACCGCATCATGTCGATCGACCTGGGCGGCGTCTTCCACACCGCCCGCGCGGCGCTGCCCCACCTCATCGCCTCCCACGGTTCGATCGTCTCCACCGCCTCGATCTCCGGGATGGGTGGGGGATCCTGCGATGGCCGCCTATAACGCCGCCAAGGGCGCGGTCATCAATCTGACCCGCTCGATGGCCGTCGACTACGGCCACTCCGGAGTCCGCGTCAACGCCGTCGCCCCTGGGCCGGTGGCCACCCCCGCCCTGCAGCCGGTACTCGACTCCAAGCCCGAGGTCCGCGATGCCTATGCCACCTCGATCCCCCTGGGCCGGGTGGCCCAGCCCAGCGAGATCGCAGCGGCAGCGGCCTTCCTCGCCTCTCCCGACGCCTCCTTCATCACCGGGGTGACCCTGCCGGTGGACGGCGGCCTGACCTCATGGACCGGGCAGCCCTCCTTCAGCTGAGCCGCCCGGCTCCACGCTTTCCGGGCCGGAGTCGACCCGCCACCGCCGCCGCGCGCATGCCCTCCGCGGGCTGTTCGCACAGCATGGCGAGCCGGCTCTGAGCCCGGAACATATCTGCCGGCAGCGCCCGCTCCATGTCGACGAACTCAGTCCGCGGCACACTGGCCACCACCGTCAGCATCCGATCGGCATCGACGAGCACATCGAGCAGATCCACCAGGCGCTTGCGCGCATTTCTGCTCATTCCGGAGACCGCCGGCACCCCGGTGACGACCCAGGCGTCGAACCGTCGGGCCAACTCGAGATAGTCCCCGCTGACACTGCCGACCTCCAGCAGATCCGCGAAGTCGAACCAGACCTCCCGTCCGCGCACGGCCCTGGCGCGCAAAGCGTGGTGCGCCTTGAGCACGCATGTCGCCTCCTCCCCGGTCGGGGCGCGCAGACCGGCGGCGGCCAGCTCTGCGACGCCGCCGTGCCCAGCGGGCGCAACGATCCAGGATCCGCGGGCGAAGCGCTCGGAGCCTGAGCCGGGACGCCGATAGTCCACTCCCCCGTCGAGCAGACGGACCTCGAAGTTCTCCCTGATCGTCCGGATGCCCGGCACTGCCACATGGTGGTAGAGCCGGTGCGGCAGGAGTCCCTCCGGTTCGTAGTTGGAGGTGATGAGCGTCGGAACCGAGCGGTCCGCCAATTCCGCCAAGAGGTGATTGAGCAACGACGCCCCACCCGGATCGTGGATGTGCAGCTCGTCGAAGAAGCACAACCGGATGCCGTCGAGCAGCGCGTCCACCGTCTGTTCGATGGCACTGCGGCTGCTGCCCCGCCCGGCCAGTCCACGCTGCATCCGCTCGAAGAAGGAATGGAAGTGGATGCGCACCTTGGCATCATCGGGCACCGGTGCGGCAGCGAACGCCCGCCCCGCCAGCCAGGTCTTGCCCCGCCCCGCAGGGCCGTGGATGTAGTACCCGGCGGGTGCTCCGACGGTGGTGTGCCCACTCAGATAGTCCGATAGTTCATCCTGCAGGGCGACCTGCCCCGCATCGGGTTCCGGATCCGTCAAAGCCGCAGCTGGAACGTCATTCATATTCACAGGATAGCCTCAACAAACTATCCATCGCACTGTGAGGCGCCACTCGCCACACCCTTCAGAACCCGACCGGACACCGGCCATACGATGGACGCATGTACGGATCCCGCCTGGCCCGCTGGCAGCGCTTCACCGAATGGCCCCTGATGGCGGCGGCCCTCGTCTTCCTCATCGCCTATGCCCTGCAGGTGATCGACAAGGCCCATCCGCAGATCACGGCTGGTGCGGAGCTCGCCATCCGAGTGACGTGGCTGTTGTTCGCACTCGACTACCTGGTGTGCCTGTGCCTGGCCGAACACCGCCTGCGGTGGTTCGCCCGGCACCTGCTCGACCTGCTCATCGTCGCCCTGCCGATGTTCCGACCCCTGCGACTGATGCGCTTCCTCACCGTGCTCTCCCTAATCCAACGCGGGGCAGGGAACATGCTGCGCGGCCGGGTCCTCGCCTACACCGTGGGGGCCTCCCTGCTGACGATCCTGATCGCCGCGCTCGCAGTACTCGACGCGGAGAACGGCCACGGTACGATCGACACCTTCGGCCAGGCCCTGTGGTGGGCATTCGAGACCATGACGACCGTGGGCTACGGCGAGTTCATCCCCGTGACCACCGCCGGCCGCATCATCGCCGCGGGCCTGATGGTCGGGGGCATCGCCCTGATCGGAACCGTGACGGCGACCCTGTCATCGTGGATCGTCGAACGCGTGTCCGCGGAGACCAACCGGGCCACGACGGCCGCCGAACACGCCACCGGGGCCCAGGTCGAGGCCCTGCGCGCGGAGATCGCGGATCTGCGCACTCTGCTCGAATCCCAAGACGCCGGAAAACGTTCTTCGGACTCTCCTCCCCACGTCCCGGGACCCCAGTAGGCTCGATACCATGATCGCCCCGATCCTCAGCCTGCTCATCGGCCTCATCGCCCTGATCGGCGGTGCCGAACTCGTCGTGCGCTCTGGCTCGAAGATCGCATCCCGCCTGGGCATCCCGCCCATCGTCATCGGACTGACCGTCGTGTCCATCGGCACGTCGGCACCCGAACTGGCCGTGGGGATCGATGCGATCCACGCGGGCACCGGATCCCTGGCGATCGGCAATATCGCTGGTACGAACGTCGTCAACATCCTGCTGCTCCTGGGGCTGTCCGCCGCTCTGCTCCCCCTGCCCCTGGACAGGCAGACCCTGCGGCTGGACCTGCCCACGATCGTCGTGGCCTCGCTGCTGTTCTGGGCACTGGCCGCCGACGGCACCCTGAGCACGTTCGACGGGGCGGTCCTCTTCGCCTCGGCCCTGGCCTACACAGCCCTGCTCATCGTCTATGTCCGCCGGCAGCGGGCCGCCGGCGCAGGGCCCGAAATCGCACATACGGAGGCCGAGGTCTCCGCCGGCCTCGATGCCCGCACCGGCCCGGTGCCCCTGGTCCCGGCGGCACCGGGCGACAAGGCTATCCCCACCGCTGCACGGACACGGACGACGAACGCCGGCCGCTGGTACCTGCCCGGCCAGCTGGTGTTGCTGGCCATCGGACTGTTCGTCATCGTCAAGGGCGCCGATTGGCTGGTGGGTGGAGCAGAGGAACTGGCGCGTGCGGCGGGGGTCTCCGACGCCTTCATCGGCCTGACGATCGTGGCGATCGGCACCAGTGCCCCGGAATTGGCCACAACCCTGCTCTCGACGATCCGCGGCGAGCGCGATATCGCCATCGGCAACCTGATCGGTTCCTCGACGTTCAACCTGACCCTGGTCCTGGGTGTCTCTTTGCTCGTGACCCCGGGGACCGTGCACATCGACCCCACTCTGGTGAGCCTCGACATCCCGATCATGGTTGCCGTCGCCGTACTGTGCATTCCGGTCTTCCTCACCGGCCGACGGATCTCACGGACGGAGGGGTTCCTCTTCATCGCCGCCTATGCGGTCTATCTGGGGTTCCTCATCGCCACCCGGGCCTGAGCCCCGGCTCCGCAGCGACGACGCGGAGTCGGGAGCCTGCAGGATCAGGCCAGCAGGTCCTCCACGATCGCGGCGAATCCGTCCTCGGCGTTCGACGGCGCCACGAGGTCTGCCGCTGCCCGCACGGCCTCGCCCGCGTTGGCGACCGCGTAGCCTGTGCCGGCCCAGGCCAGCATGTCGACATCGTTGAGACCGTCACCGAAGGCCACGACCTCGCTGCGGTTGATTCCCAGGTGGGCGCACAGCCGGTCGAGGCCGCTGGCCTTGGTCACTCCGGCGGCCATGAGCTCGACGAAGGGCGCGCCCGACAGGGTCATCTCGAAACCGCTCAGTCCCAGCCCCCTGGCAGCTGCGAACAGCTCGGCGGTGGAGACCGTGGCGTGGCGGAAGACCAGTTTGAGGCTGGCGGCACCCACCACCTCGGCCCGGGTGGAACCGTGCATCGTGTGCGGATCGCGTTTGTGATCGTCGAAA
This sequence comes from Brevibacterium sp. 50QC2O2, assembly GCF_024580675.1. Lineage (NCBI taxonomy): Bacteria > Bacillati > Actinomycetota > Actinomycetes > Micrococcales > Brevibacteriaceae > Brevibacterium > Brevibacterium sp. 50QC2O2. The sequence goes on along the minus strand of NZ_JANIJZ010000006.1, from coordinate 56,914 downwards.
CTCGACAGTGCGGCATAACCGGGCTCGGCTACGAATCCTTCGCCGGCGTCCCTGATCGCGCCGAAGACCACGCCGGGGACCCGGCTGGACAGGGCGGTGGCGAACGGGGTGAGGATTTCGGGGGCGGCCTCGACCGTGTACAGGACACGGCCGGTGGCCAGGTCGAGGCCGTAGGCCCCATTGCCGCACAGGGCCCAGGAATCGAAGCCGGTTTCCGCGCCGATCGCCCGTAGTCCATTGGGGTTGCGGGCGGTCACGGGCACCACGGGGACACCGGCCGCCCGCGCGGCGTCCAGGGCCGCCCTGGTCCGCGGACTGACATGTCCGCTGGGATCGAGCAGGGTTCCGTCGAGGTCTGTGGCGATGAGGCGTGGAGATGGCACCGGACCATCCTACCGCCGGCCGGACCGTGCCAGGGCGGGCCTGTAACCTGTCACACATGAGCATGACGACTGCCGACCTATACGATCTGCGCGGCGAAGAACTCGATTCCCTGTCCCTGCAACTGGCATCGATCGGAGGACGTTCCAGTTTCGACGGTCCGGTGCGCACGGTGCGCTGCCACCGTGACAACGCGCTGGTCAAGCAGGTCCTCAACACCCCCGGCGATGGCGCCGTGCTGGTGGTCGACGGCGGGGGCGCATTGGAATCGGCCCTGGTCGGCGATCTCATCGCAGCCGCAGCAGCGGCCAACGGCTGGGCAGGGGTGATCGTCAACGGGGCAATCCGCGACCGCGCCCAGATCGGCGCGCTCGACTTGGGACTCAAGGCGCTCGGATCGAATCCCCGCAAGTCGGCCAAGGACGGCGCCGGCGAGGTCGACGTGCCCGTGACCATCGACGGGGTGCTGTTCACTCCGGGCAAGCACGTCTGGGCCGACTCCGACGGAGTACTGGTCGAACGCTGAGTGCCCGGGCCCGCCTGGCTAGGACACGAAGCGCTCCCCCAGCCGTTCCAGCGCGTCGTCTGCCAGTCCGAGCCCATCGACGAAGTAGCCGCGGATTCCGCCGAAGTCCTGGCGCACCTGGGCCAGTGAGGTCTCCAGGTACTCCGGTCTGACCTCGAGCATGGGCAGTAGCAGATCGCGCGGGATGCCCTGGGCCTCGGCGCGCTCCAGGTACCCCTCCTGCCTGGGCAGGTAGTCCACGTTCGTGGCCAGGTAGTCGGCGAGGACGTCATCGGGGTCCGCGCCCAGCAGGAGCAGGAGCGAGGCCGCCGCCCAGCCGGTCCGGTCCTTGCCCGCCGTGCAGTGGAACAGGGCCGCCCCGCCGGCTTCCGGTGCGGCGAGCGCGGTGAACAGCTCGCGGTAGGCGCGCCTGGCACTGGGCAGGATCACGAAGTCGCGGTACGACCGTTTGAGGTAGGCGCCCTCCGGTTGGGCGCGCAGAAAGCGGGCGACCTGCGCTGGGTCCTGGGAGGCCGATCCGGTGTGGGCTGCCGCGGAGTGTTCGCTGTCGGCCAGGACATCGCATACGCTCAGGCTGACCCCGGCCGGGTGCTTATCCGGGGCGTGGTCGCGCTCCGGGCCGGTCCGTAGATCGTAGACTCGTTCGATGCCCAGGGCGGTGAAGTCTGCGAAGGATTCCGGGCGCAGCCTGTTCAGCCCGGCCGAACGGTAGAGCAGACCCGATGCGATGCGTCCTCCGGCGACGGGGATGGAGCCCAGATCGCGCAGATTGACGATGCCCTTGACCCTGCGCCGACGGTGGGCCAGGTCGGCGGGGTCCGCCGCATGCGGGCCCTCGTCGGAGGTCTGGGGCGTGGGAGTCCGGGTGGAACTGGGCTGTGGCGTCATCGTCATGTCTGTGAGCTTAGACCACGCCTGGCAGCTGCCGGAGGTGGACTGGGTGTCCGCGCGGTTCGATGGCTTGATAACTTGGCGAAGTGATGAAACGCAATGACGCCGCTGTCCCTCCTGCCGCACGCCCGCCGCTGGGCCGGCAGGATCCCCTGTCCCCTCTGGTACCCGCCGGCCTGGTGGCCATCGCCGTGTTCGTTGCGGCGTTCAATCTCCGGCCCGCTGTGGCCTCCTTGGGAGCGGTGTTGGATCAGGCGGTGGGCGAGCTGGGCGGCACCCCCACTCTGGCCGGACTGCTCACCGCGCTGCCTGGCCTGTGCTTCGCGGTATTCGGAGTGCTGGCGGTTCCGATCGCACGGCGGACCGGTCTGACCGGCGCGTTGACCCTGGGCATGCTGATCGAGCTGGTGGGACTGGCACTGCGGCCCTGGGTGGGCGGCATCTGGTCGTTCGTGTTCCTGACCGGACTGTGCGTCATCGGCATCGCCGTTGGCAATGTGCTGCTGCCGGCCTTCATCAAGCGTCACGGCGGGGTCCGCACCGTGGCGCTCATGACCGTGTATTCGACGCTGTTGGGCGTGGGCTCGACGATCGCCCCGCTGACTGCGCTGCCGTTCGGGGCCCGCGCCGACGGTTGGCGCTGGGGACTGGCCGTATGGGCGATCGCCGGAGCCGTCCAATTGCTCGTGTGGGTCTTCGTCTGGCCCAGGGCCGGCTACGACCTGCCACCGGCGACTGCAACGGACAGGGCCGCCCACACCCGCATCTGGAAGTCGCCGACGGCCGTGGCCATCATGCTGTTCTTCGGTCTGCAGTCGATGAATGCCTATATCCAGATGGGCTGGCTGCCCACAATGCTCGGTGACGGTGGCGCTTCGGCATCCCAGGCCTCGCTCGCGCTGGCGATCACGGGCTTCATGCAGATCCTGGGCGGTCTGGTGATGCCGACGATCACCGCGCGGGCGAAGAATCTGTGGCCATTCACGGTCCTGTTCGCCCTGCTGATGACGGCCGGCTATGCGGGCATCCTGGTGGCGCCGGCTGCCGGTTGGCTGGCCTGGGCGCTGCTGTTGGGCCTGGGCGGCCTGTGCTTCCCCACCGCGCTGAGCCTGATCACAGCGCGCACCCGCGACCCCATGGTCACCGCGCGGCTGTCCGGGTTCGCGCAGCCGGTGGGCTATCTGCTGGCGGCCGCGGGACCGTTCCTGGTCGGCACCGTCCACGGTGCGATCGGCGGCTGGATGCCGATTCTGGTGGTCCTCATCATCCTGGGACTGGTCCTGGCCCTCTTGGGCTTCCGGGCGGCCAAGTCCGCCGTCGTCGACGACGAATTGGCCGCCCACTCGGCCGACGGCCGGGCCTAGTCCCCGGTGGCTCCCTGTACATAGGCCGCCAGGGCGGCGCGCCGGGCGGAGCGGGGATCGGACTCCACCCGCGGCTGCGCATCGAGGATCAACGTGCGGCGTTCGCGCTCGTCGAAGCCGGGCCAGTCGCCACCTGGCTGCCCGGTCCGCGCGAAGGAGCCCCAGAGGTCCATCATCCGGGCGGAGAACCGCGCATCACGGCTGTCGCCGGCGGAGTCCCCCTCTGCCATGACCGTGGCCCGCGAGCGCCCGAAGACGTGGGGGATCTCGGCTCCGTGGGTCGCCCCGAAGGCACCGAACCGGGGGTCCTCCGAGACATAGTCGAAACGGTAGAGCCAGACCGGGTTGTGGCGCGCGTGCAGTTCCGCCGCGCACACCGTGGGGTACCAGAAGACCGCGTCACCGCCGAGTCGGGGCGCGTCGCGGGGGTAGTCGGGGTAGGCCGCGAGTACCTCGGGCCAGCCGGGTGCCGCGGCGAAGACGCGCTCGAGGGTCTCGGGCAGCACGGGAATCGTCTCCCCTCCCCCGGCCTGCGCTCCGATGGCGAACAGGGTGCCCTCGTTGTCGTTCGTGCCGATGAGCAGTGGCACCGCCGCCGCACTCCCATCGGCCAGTGCCGCCAGCGGTGCGCTCGGCAGCGACTCCCCGTCGACCACGGGTCCGCAGATCATCAGTCCCGGCGCCAGCTCGGGGGCCTGTTCGTTCAGGGCCTCGAAGGCCTGCAGGAGCTCGGCGGCCGAGGCCCGGGCCAGGCGCTGGGCGCGCTCGGCACTGCTCGTCTGATCCGTGGCGAGGTCGTCCAGCAGCACTTCTGCCCACCGGCCGGCCTGTTCGACCGAGAGCATGGAGGCCGGGGCCGGGGATTGGGCTATCGCCCGGTGGAACAACCCGTGGGCGTCGGGCATGGCCATCAGGGCGAGCACGGACATGGCTCCGGCCGATTCGCCGAACACCGTGACCGCTGCGAGATCTCCGCCGAAGGCCGCGATGTTCTCGCGTACCCAGTCCAGGGCACGGATCTGATCGTAGAGGCCGACATTTGACTCGAAGACGTGCTCGGGGCCGGACAGGGCACTGAAGTCGATGAAGCCGAAGGGCCCCACCCGGTAGTTGGGGCTGACCACGACACAGCCGGTGCGTTCGGCCAGCACCCTGGCGTCGTAGTTGCGATTGACGCCGATGGCGAAGGCACCGCCGTAGATCCACACGAGCACGGGCAGGGGCCCGTGTGATTCCGTGTGCGGGGTGACGATCGTCAGGGTCAGACAGTCCTCGTCCATCTCCGGGTTCTCGCCCACTCCGCCGAAGGCCTCCGGCCTGGGAGTCTGGACGGGAGCGGGACCCCAGGAATCCGCAGTGAATACGGTCGTGCGCATTGCGGGCGGGACCGGCCTGCGGAACCGCAGCTCGCCCACCGGCGGGGCGGCGAAGGGGATCCCGTACCAGGCGTCCGTCGCCCCCTGTGCCAGCCCGCGCACGGGGCCCTCGGTCGTGTGTCGCAGGGGGCCGGCGGGGCTGTCCGGGGTCGGTGGGATGGGGTCGAAGTGCACGGCGGTGTCCGCCTTTGGATCGCTCATGCGTCCATAGTAGTGGGTCCCATCACACCTCTACACGGCGATCTCTCAGGCGCTGAACACCGTGCGCAGGGTGTCGTCGGCCAGGCGCGCCCGCCCGCCCAGGTCCGCGATCTCGAAGAGCACCGCGGTCCCCGCGTGCACGTATCCCAGCCGCTGCAGTAACTCACGGCTGGCGCGCAGAGTGCCGCCGGTGGCCAATACATCGTCGATGAGCAGGATGCGCGAACCGGCGGGCAGATCCGTCTGCATTTCGATGGTTGCGCTGCCGTATTCGAGCGTGTACTCCTGGTGCCCGGCCGGCCGGGGAAGTTTGCCGGCCTTGCGGATCGGGACCAGACCGCACCCGCACAGTCCGGCCGCCACGCCGGCCAGCAGGAACCCGCGGGCCTCCACGCCGGCAATCGCATCGAAGGAATCGGCGAACGGGGCGATGAGTGCGGCTGCCGTGGCGTGCAGGGCGGGGCCGTCGGCCAACAGCGGCATCACGTCGCGGAACACGATGCCGGGCTCGGGGTGATCGGGGATCGAGCGGATCAGGGACTGGGCGCGGGCGAGGGCGGGGGCTGTGGCTTCGTACACGCTTCAAGGATATCCCGCCCCACCACCACAGCCCGCAGACAGCCCGCTGCCAGTGTTACCCAACCGTTACCTTTACCATGGAGATGATGAACGACAAGGCGAACAGTGCAGCGGGCGGCACCCCACCGGACCCACAGCCCGCTTCACCCGTGCGCAGGCGGATCGTGGAGCTCGACCTGCTGCGCGGGTTCTTCGTCATCGTCATCATCCTCGACCACCTGCAGATGTGGCCCTCGCCTTTGTACCTACTCAGCGGCAAGGGCCTGTTATGGGGTTCGGCCGCCGAGGGCTTCTTCCTGGTCTCTGGCTTCCTCATCGGCTATATCCGCGCCTACAAGGGCCGGACCAAACCCCTGCGCGAACTCACCGTGGTGCTTCTGCGCCGGGCCCTGAAGCTCTACCTGTGGGGCATCGGCATCTCCTTGGCGATCATCGGCTTCACCCTGTTGGTCGGCGGGGATGGCCGCCTGCCCAAGCTGCCGACCGAGGACCAGCTGGCGACTCCGTTCGCCCTGTTGCGCCATCTGGTCACCATGGACGCGTTCAACGACTGGATCTACTTCCTGCGCCTGTACGCGGTCATGCTGGCCGTCACCCCGATCTTCCTGTGGTTCGTCCGCCGGCGCCTGGCCTGGCTGGCCGCCCTGCTCAGCGTGGCCGTCTACGCGCTGAGTTTCCTCCAGGAGATCCCCGATGCGGAACTGCAGTGGCAGCTGTACTTCTTCGGAGCCGCACTCATGGGCTATCGGTTCGAGGACGTGCGCGCCTGGCTGCGCGGGCGCGCCGGGTTGAAGACCGGTTTCGGCTGGACCCTTGTCGTCCTGCTCGTCACGACGACCAGCCTGAGCGGGCTGACGGTGCACGCTCCCGGGTTCTGGGATCGCATCGGCCTGTGGGATTTCTACCAGTGGTTCCAGCCCGCCACCGCCGATTTCTTCTCGAACAACCCGACGATGCCGGGCCGCGTGGCTCTGGCTTTCCTGTGGTTCGCGGGCTTTTTGGCCCTGTTCCACATCCTGCGCACTCCGTTGGAGAAGTACCTGGGCTGGCTCCTACTGCCCTTCGGCACCATGTCGTTGACTGCCTACTGTCTCCAGGCACTGGTTCTGCCCCTGTTGGTGCTGGTCTTCGTGCCCCACGGGGTGGTCGTCAATACGATCCAGGGATTGCTGTCGATCGGTATCATCTGGTTCCTGCTGGGCAGGCGCAGCGTCCAGCGACTGCTACCGCAGTAGCCGATTCAGGCGCACAGGTCCTTGAGCAGGATCGCGATGCCCTCTCCCGTGCCGACCTCGCGGAACCCCAGGCGGGCGAACAGGCCGATGGCCGAGTTGGTCTGTGCGACACCGGCCGACACCCCGGTGGCACCGTTATAGCGCAGCAGCCCGAACAGCGCATGCAACAGCCGAGTACCCAGGCCGGAGCCCTGACTGTCCCGATCGACCGCTACCAGGAGTTCGGGAATCGTCTCGGAGACGAAGCCCGCACCGGCCTCGGCCGCAGGGAAAATACGCGCCCAGGCAGCGCCGAGCACCCCCGTACCGTCGTCCGCGACGGCCAGCACCCCGATATCTCCCGGCCGCCCCCAGCCGGCCAGATAACCGGACAGCTGTGGATCGCGCAGGGCCTGCGCGGCGGTGAGTTCGGGACGGTCCAGCGACCAGTTCGCGCTGGCGGCGAGGAACGGTGCCAGCGACTCGCCGCCGGCCGGGCTCGGGTCTACGGGGAGGATCTTCACCATGTCTGCAACTGTAGTCGCTTATGAGCAGGCATCTAACATCCTGAAGAAACACAGAAACATACTTCTTGCACATAAAATGCATTTTCTATACTCTGATGCATTGTAGGTGACTCCGCTCTCCTGCACCTTTCGATCCAGTGGGATCATCGCCGATCCCGTTCCCACCCCCAGACCATCCCATCCCTCATGAAGGCAAAGGCGGCTTCATATGCAGCAGGCCCATTCCATCCTCAACCGGATCCTGTCCGCGTTGACGGCCATCGCGGTGGTCGCGATGATGCTCCACGTCATCGCCCACGCCCTGTCCCGGTTCCTCTTCTCCGCTCCCCTCTACGGCACCAATGAGATCGTGTCCTTCTGGTGGTTGCCGGCGATCGCGCTGCTGGGCATCCCCGCGGCCCACCTGCAACGCGAACACATCACGGTCACTCTGCTGACCGAGCGGCTCGGCCCCACCTCCGCCCGGGCCTGCCAGATCTTCGCCGCATGTGCCGGAGGGCTGCTCAGCGCCTGCCTGATGGTGTTCGGCCTCCGGGAGGCGATCGAGAAGATGACGATCGGCGCCACCGCCGGGGTCACCGAGATCACGACCTGGCCGGTGTACTTCCTGGTCCCCCTGGTGTTCCTCGTCATGACGCTGTGCTACGTCCTCGACGTCTTCGTCCCCGTCGACCGCACTGCGAGCGCCACCGTCGACCCCGCCGAATCGGCGCTCTGATCCCAACACGTACGAATCCGAGGTCCCTATGAACCCCGACGCAACGACCACGGCGAGCCCCGCCGACCGGTCAACCACTACAGGCACCGCCGGAACCGGCACCGGCCCGACCACCCTCCTGCCCAGGGCGCACCGCCGTGGCAGACCACGCGGCACCGGCTTCGCCGTCTGCCTGGTCCTGCTCACCGTCACCCTCATCGGCTTCTTCCTCTCCCCCACCGGCCCCGTGGCCGGACTGTGGTGCCTGGCCATGATGCTGGTGCTCATGTTCATGTCCGTCCCCGTCGCCCTGAGCCTGGCCATTCCATCGGTCATCGGCGTCTACGGCCTCTCCGGCATCCCGGCGACCGTCAACATCCTGGCCACCGCACCCTTCCACACCGTCTCGAAATGGTCTTACTCGGTCCTGCCCATGTTCATCTTCATGGGCATGCTGCTGGCCCAGTCGGGGATGGCGGCGAAGATCTACCGCGCCACAGACCGCTGGTTCTCCTGGCTGCCGGGCGGCATCGGCATCGGCACCACGGCAGCCGGAGCCGGCCTGGCCTCGGTCTCGGGATCGACCATCGGCATGACCTACACCCTGGGCCGCACCGGCATCCCCGAAATGCTCAAGGCCGGATACGACAAGCGCATGGCGGTGGGCACGGTCATCGTCGCGGGTCTGCCCGGGGCGCTCATCCCCCCGTCGATCCTGCTCGTGGTCTTCGCCGGTATCGCATCGGTTCCCGTCGGCCCCCAGCTCATGGCCGGCGCGGTACCCGGCATCCTCATCGCCGTGACCTTCGCGCTGTTCATCCTGCTCATCGGTTTCGTCAAGCCCTCCCTGGTCGGCAGACGGCCCGGCGCCGCCGGGGGCTCCACCGCCACGTGGAAGGAGCGCTTCTCCTCGCTCGGGGAGATCTGGGGCTTCCCCGTCATCATGCTGGTCCTGTTCGGCGGTATGTTCTCCGGTGCCTTCACCCCGACCGAGGCCGGTGCCGCGGCCGCGTGCACCGCGATGATCCTGACCCTCATCCACACCCGTAAGGACAAACCGCTGGGCAAGGTGGCAGTAGCCGCCATGAACACGGTCTCGGCCACCGCCTCGATCTTCTTCATCATGATCGGCGCCGAGATGCTGACCAAGCTCCTGGCGATCACCGGACTGGCCCCTGCCATCACCTCGTACATCACGGGGCTGGGCCTCTCCCGCTTCGCCTTCCTGCTCATCCTGGTGCTGCTCTACCTGGTGATGGGCATGTTCTTCGACACCATGTCGATGATGCTGCTGACCGTTCCGATCCTGCTGCCCACCCTGTCCGCCATGGATGTCAATCCCCTGTGGTTCGGAGTGTTCGTCGTTCTACTGGGCGAACTCGGTATGATCACCCCGCCCGTGGGCATCCTGTCCTTCATCGTGCACAACATCACCAAGAACCCCGCGGTGAACCTGGGCCAGACCATCACGCTCAAGGACGTCTTCGTCTCCCTGACCTGGTTCCTGCCCGTTGCGGTCCTGTTCCTCGTCCTGATGATCGCGGTTCCCCAGATGACCGACTGGCTCCCCGCTCTGCTCGAACGCGCAGGAGGCGCCCAGTGATCAGCAAGTCACCTTCCGAAAGGCAGAACCCCATGAAACCAGGCCGCAGCCGCCTCCGCACACTCGGCCTCCCCCTCATAGCCGGCGTCCTGAGCCTGGCCCTGAGCGCTTGTGCCGGATCCGTGGCAGGCGGCACCTCCGGAGGACTGGCCGGCGGTGGAGGCGGAGGCTATGCGCCTGGCGCCGACCAGGCGACCATCGACGCGGCACTGGCCGACCTGCCCGAGGTGGAACTGACCTTCCAGCCCTCGGCGGCGTCCGCGGCTTCCATCCAGGCCCCCTCGGGCAACGTCCTGGCCGCGGCCATCGAGGAGCGCTCGGGCGGGAAGATCAAGGTCGACACGGTGTGGGGACAGGCCATCGCCGGCTATTCCGAACTGTTCGACGCCCTGTCCGACGGGCGCGTGGACCTGGCACTGGCGCTGCCGGTCTACCAACCCGCGGAGTTCCCCGCCACCAATGCCGTGGGCGAGGCCCTCGGTGGGCTTCCGTCCTCGCCCTACACCGGGGAGATGATCACGAACGCCGTGGGCGTCGATGTCGCCTGGAACACTCCTCAGGTACTCCAAGAATACGAGGATCAGAGCGTCTACCCGATCGCCCCCTTCATCGCCTCGGGTGGCTACTACTCGGTTTGCACGAAGACCGGGGTCTCCGAATCCGACTATCCGGGCAGGCAGGTCCGCATCGCCTCGAAGGCGCAGAGTGGCTTGATGAGCCGAATCGGCGCCTCCCCCGTCTCCATGGAATACACCGAGGCCTTCGAGGCCATGCAGCGGGGCACCGTGGACTGTTCGCTGGCGCAGCTGGTCACCGCGGCCGAGGGCGGGCTGTTCGAGGTCGCCCCCAATATCGGCTATATGACCGACACGTCGATCTCCCGCAGCGCCAGCTCCCTGGTCGCCGGCAAGAAGTTCGCCGAGCTGCCCCTGGGCTACCGGCAGATCATCTTCGACGTCTACGCCGACCACTTCCATGGACAGCTGCAGACCGGCATCGGCGGCAATGCGGCAGCCGTCACGGCCGCGAAGAAGGCAGGCGGCAAGATCGAACGCTTCGATGATGCACTGCAGAAGGACGTGGCGGCCTTCAACTCGGAGAACCGCAAGAAGATCGCCGAGTCCGGTATCGCCGGCGACGATCTGGCCGAACGGGTCGAGGCGGCCGCCAGGAAGTGGACGGCTAAGGCCAAGGAACTCGGCTACTCCGACAAGGGCACGACAGCGGACTTCGACGAGTGGTACGACCCGAAGAGCGACTACCGCCCGATGGGCGAGGCGGTCTACCAGGACGTCATCCTCCCCCGCCGACCCTCCTGATCACCGGCGCGCAGGGGCCCGCGGCAGTCTAGCCGCGGGCCTCTGCGCGTTCGATCCAGGCATCGCCGCGCATCCGCAGGCCCAGGCCGATCCCACGGAAGGCCAGGAAGCCCCAGCAGAAGCAGGCCCACAGGCCCCAGGTACCCCAGCCGGCGAGGTGCCCCAGCCAGCACAGCAGGGCGAATCCCAGGAATGCGCCCAGCTGTGCCAGGGCCAGATAGCGGGAATCCTCAGCGCCCATCAGCACCCCGTCGAGGGTGAACACATAGCCGCCCAGCGGCAGGCTTGCGGCCAGCACCAGGATCAGGACCGTCAATGCGGGCCGGACGTGCTCGTCCGAGGTGAACAGCGCCGGAAGCCAGGGCGACAGACAGGCCATGACGACGCCCGTGATGGTGCCGAAACCCACACCCCAGCCGATCAGGCGCCGGTGCACGGCGTGGACCTCGGCGCGCCGCCTGCGCCCCAGCTCCAGGCCGATGAGCGCCTGCCCGGCGATCGCCAGTGAGTCCAGCACCATGGCCAGGCTGTTGAACAGCGTCTGGGCGACCTGCACCGCCGCCAGCTGCACGGTCCCCTGAGCTGCGGCAAGGGCGACCAGCACCAGGATGGCGGCCCGCAGCGAGGCGTTGCGCAGCAGCAGCCAGCCCGACATCCGCGCGGCGTGGAAGACCCCATGGAAATCCGGCCGCAGCCTGGCACCGTAATGCCGAGCCGCCAGCACCGCGATCCACGCATAGGTCAGGCACATGAGTCCCTGTGCGCACACGGTGCCCAGCGCCGAGCCCGCCACACCGAGGTCGAGGCCGTAGATGAACAGGGCGTTGAGTGCGATGTTGACGGCGAAACCACCCGCCGCGATGGCCAACGGCACCTTCGTGTTCTGCAGCCCGCGCAGCAGCCCGGTGCCGGCGATCACGATGAGCATGAACGGCAGGCCCCACCAGGAGATCGTCAGATACTCCCGGGCCAGGGCCGCGACCTCGGCGGTCGGGTTGAACCAGCCCAGTGCCGTGTCGAGCAGGGGCAGGCCGGCCGCCACCAGAATGACCGAGGTGGCGGCAGCCAACCACATCCCGTCGATCCCAGCGCCGATCGCCCCCGGTCGATCGCCCGAGCCCAGGAAGCGCGCGACCCGCGGCGTGGTGGCGTAGGCGAGGAAGACCATGAGGCCCAGCACCGTCTGCAGCAGGGCCCCCGCCAGGGCCAGCGCGGCGAGGGCCTCCGGTCCCAGATGGCCGACCATCGCGGTGTCCGCCAACAGGAAGACCGGTTCGGCCGCCAGGGCGCCCAGGGCGGGCAGCGCCAGGGCGATGATCTGTTTATCGCGTGAGTGCACGATGTCCCATCCTAGGCGGACCGCTCAGGACCGGATCCGGCTACCCCGCTCATCGTGCAACAGGCCCAGCCACGCCCGCGTGTCCGCAGGGTCGATGACGTCGTCGATGTCGAAGGTCTCGGCCGCCGACATGGCCCGGCCCTGCTCATAGAGGCGGTCGAGCAGCCGGGTGAACAGCGCATCGCGTTCCTCGCCTTCCGGCACCGCGGCCAGCTCCTTGGAGAACCCCAGGCGCACCGCGCCCTCGAGCCCCATCGGGCCCAGTTCGCCGGAGGGCCAGGCTACGGTGAAACGGGTCTCGTGCAGCGAGCCGAAGCTCATCGCCATCGCCCCGAGCCCGTAGGCCTTGCGGATCACCACGGAGCCGGTGGGCACTGTCAGCGCGGCGCCGGCGCAGAACAGGTCGCCGAAGGCGCGCACGCCGGGCTCCCGCTCGGCTTCGGGTCCGACCATGAAGCCGGGGGTGTCGATGAAGGCCACCAGCGGCAGGCCATAGGACTCGACGAGGCGCAGGTGCTGGGTCAGATTCCGCGCGGTGTCCACGTCGATGGCCCCGCCCAGGTGCCGATTGTCATTGGCGACGAACCCGACGGGAGCGCCGTCGATCCGCGCGAAACCGCAGATCGCCCCGCCGCGGGCACCTGAGCGCAACTCGGTGAAACCGGTGTCGTCGAAGACATGGCGCAGCAGGGAGCGCATATCGAAGGCACGTAGCCGGTCGGCCGGCACCGCTGCCCGTAGGATTGCGGCCCTATCGGGCGCAGCCGGCTCGGTTCCACCGGTGGCGTCCTCCTGCCCACCCGCAGCGGCTCCCTCACCCGCTCCGCCTGCGGCGAACATGGCCAGGTAGTCACGGGTGGCAGCCACGGCCTCGGCGTCGCCGGGGACGACCAGGTCGACGGCTCCCGAATCACGGTGCACGCGGACGGGGCCGACGTCCTCGGGCCGGTAGTCGCCCAGGCCGCCACCGGAGATCATCGCCGGGCCGCCCATTCCCAGGTTGAGGTCCTCCGTTGCGATGATCACATCGCACACTCCCGCCAGCGCCGCGTTGCCGGCGAAACAGCGGCCCGAGGCGATCGCGATCAGCGGCACCCGCCCGCGCAGGCCCGCGAGCGCGGCGAACGTCCCGACGTTGAGCTGGGGGCCCGGAGGGATGTCGGTGTCGCCGGGCCGCCCGCCGCCGCCCTCGCAGAAGAAGACGATGGGCAGGCCGGTGTCCCCTGCCACGTGGAGGAGTCTGTCGGTTTTGGCGTGGTTGCGCGCTCCCTGGGTGCCGGCCAGCACCGTGTAGTCGTAGCTCATGACGACCGCGCGGACGTCCCCACGGTCCGTGCGCACTGTGCCGATCCCGCCGACCAGCCCGTCCCCGCGGGTCCGGTCGATCAGATCGGCGTGCGAGCGCCTGGCCCGCTGGGCGGCGATCGCAAGGCCGCCGTATTCGACGAACGTGCCGGGGACCACCAGTTCGGCCAGATTCTCCCTGGCCGTGCGCCGACCCCGGCGATGGATCTTCTCCACGTCGGCCGGGTGTGCCTCATCACTTGTTCCCGCGTGCCTGGCCACGGCCTCTGCCACTGCCGGGTGGTCGACCAGCTCGGTGCTCGCAGCCCCCGTCCGGTCGGTATTGCCCGCAACGATCGCGAACACGGGCTGGCCCTCGGTCACGGTGTCGCCGATTGCCACCAGGGCGCGCGCCGCGGTGTGGGGTGGGGCGGGAATCGCATGGTGCATCTTCATCGCCTCGATGAGGCCCAACTCGCCAGGCCTGGCCTCGAGCGAGACGACGGTACCCGAGAGTGGGGCGGGTACCGGGGTCTCGTCCACGGCCAGCTCGACCGCGGGCGCCTCTGTGGCCTTGGCCGGCGCCGCATCGGGCCCCGTTCCGGTCTCCGGGATCGAGGCGAGGAGTTCGGCGCTGCGCGCATCGAAGGTGCCGGTATCCGCGTGGCCGGGCAGGCCCGCGGCGATGACCGCGCGCTGCAGGCCGATGTTCGTCTCCACCCCCGTGATGCGGGTCTCCAGCAGTGCCCGGTCCAGTCGGGCCACGGCCGTCTCCAAGTCATCGGCCGTGACGATGAGCTTGGCCAGCAGGGTGTCGTAGCTCGCGCCGATCCGGGTACCCGAACGCACCCAGGTGTCGACTCGCACATGCCGGTCCAGGGGGAAGTCGGCTGATGCCAGAGTGCCCGTCGCCGGGTGGACCGTGCCGTCAGCGCTCATCCGCTCGGCGGTGATCCGCGCCTGCACCGATGTCCGTCCCGTCGGCTGCCCGTCCGGCAGAGCGGACATCTCCAGTCCCTGGGCCAGACGCAGCTGGGCGGCCACCAGGTCGATGCCCAGCACCTCCTCCGTCACCGTGTGCTCGACCTGGATGCGCGGGTTGACTTCGAGGAAGAACCAGTCGTCGTCGGTCACCAGGAATTCGACGGTGGCCAGCTGGGTGTAGTCGATCGCCTCCAGCAGGGTGCCTGCGGCCGCGTGGATCGCCGTCCGGATATCCGTGGGCACCGTAGCCGGGGCGATCTCGAGGAATTTCTGGCGGCGGCGCTGCAGGGAGCAGTCCCGATCGCCCAGGATCCTGATCCCCTCGGCTGTGCCCAGCGCCTGGACCTCGATGTGGCGGGTGCCGGTGAGCCAGCGTTCGGCCAGTAGCCGCTCGTCGCCGAAGCCCGCCGCGGCCTCGGCGGCGGCCCTGGCGAACAGGGCGTCGACATCATCGGCGGGGCCGATCGGCACGATCCCCCGGCCCCCGCCGCCGGCGACTGCCTTGAGTGCGATCGGGCCCCCGGCCTCACGTTGGAAGGCCCTGGCCTGTTCGGGCCCCGCCAGCACGCCGGTGGCCGGTATCGTGTTGATCCCCAGTCCTGCGGCCAGTGTCTTCGCCCTGTCCTTATCGCCGACGGCTTCGATCGCCGCCGGGCGGGGACCGACGAATACGGCGCCGGCGGCGGCGACCGCCCTGGCGAACTCTGCGGATTCGGACAGGAATCCGTAACCGGGGTGGACGTAATCGGCGCCCACGCGGCCGATCACGGCCGCCAGTCCGGCGATGTCCAGGTAGGCCCCTGCTCCCAGGCCCGGCAGTTCGACCGCCCGGTCGGCCAGGCTCACGTGCAGGCTGTCCGCGTCATCGGCGGGGTGGATGGCGACGGTTGTCATGCCCAGATCACGGGCGGTGCGCATAATGCGCACGGCGATCTCCCCGCGGTTGGCGACCAACAGGACGGGGGCTCGGTTCACGTGCGTCACTTCTCCAGGCTCTCCAACAGTTCGACCTTGCGGATCTTGCCCGTGGCCGTCATCGGCATCGCCTCGACGAAGACGAACTCCGGGACCTTGTAACGGGCCATCTGCTCCAGCGCCCATGTGCGCAGCTCCTCGGCGGTGGCGGCGGAGCCCGCCGTCAGGATGGTGAAGGCCACGGGCACCTGGCCCTTGCGCTCGTCCGCGCGCGGGGCAACGGCGACGGTCTCGATCGCAGGATGGGCCTTGAGCAGCGTTTCGACTTCGGCGGGGAAAACACTCATCCCGTTGACCTTGATCATCTCCTTGGTCCGCGCCAAATAGGTCAGCGCCCCGTGCTCGTCGAAGCGTCCGGTGTCGCCGGTGAGCAGCCAGCCGTCGACCAGGGAGTCGCGGGTGGCCTCGGGCCGGCGGTAGTAGCCGGTCATCACCGAGGGGGAGCTCACGATGATCTGGCCGGATTCGCCCACCGGAACCGGGTTCAGATCGGCGTCGACGACGACGATCCGCGTGCCGGGCACGGGGAATCCGCAGTACACGGGTTCCTTGGCCAGGTCCATGTCCCCGTCCTGCAGGCCCAGGGTCGACGTGTCGGCCGTGTGCGTCTCGGTCATTCCGTAGGAGGCCTCCCGCAGTGTCGTCCCGGAGACCTCCCGCCAGGCCGTGCGCAGGTCCCGGTCGAGCTTGCGCACGAAACTGATCGCCGTGCAGTCGCGCAGGCTCTCCAGCGTCTGGGCCGTACAGCCGGGCTCCTCCAGCAGTTCCCAGTAGCTGTCGCCCAGGCCGATCAGGGTGGAAACCCGCTGCGCGGCGATGAGTTCGAGGGCCACACCCGGATGCCAGCGGCTCATCAACACCAGGGTCGAGCCGTCGACCAGCGGGGACAGGATTGCGAAGTCCTCCCCCGCGATCCAGAAGATCGGCTGGAAGCCCAGGATCACCTCGGGTTCGGCGTCGGTGCCGGGCACATGTCCACGGCCGGCGTGCGATTTGAGGCCCGAGTAGACCATATGGGCCTGCGTGTGTTCACAGCCCTTGGGCAGACCCGTCGTCCCGCCGGTGTAGTTGAGCACCGCCAGGGCGGTCGGATCCACCTCGGCCGGGGCGGCCGGAGAATGGGAGACGATGTCCGCCCAGTCACTGGGCAGGTCCCCACTGGCGGCGGCAAACGGCGCGGCGGGCACAGCGGGTCCCGTCAGTGTGTCGGCCAACTGGGTGTAGGCCACCGTGAGATCGGCGTCGACGCCGGCTTCGGGGTCTGCCAGGACGCGTTCGATGAGAGGCTGGAATTCCGCCTGCGCGATCACGACCCGCGGGGTTGCGTCGCGCAGTTCGTGTGCCAGTTCGCGCGCCTGGAACATCGGGTTGATCGGCAGGTGCACCGCGCCCAGGCGCAGAATCGCCAGGAGCGCGATGATGAACTGCGGGCAGTTGCTCATGAACACGCCCACCCGGTCGCCGGCGGCCACGCCCTGGCCGCGCAACCAGCCCGCGGCAGCTGCGACCAGCTCCTCGAGTTCGGCATAGTCGATGTCGCGGCCGTAGAAGTGGATCGCGGTGGTGTGCGGCCGCTCTTCGGCCCACCTGATGAGGAATTCGTTCAGCGGCCGCTCGTAGTCGGCGCGTGGTATCTCCCCCGGGACCGAGGCCGGGCGCAGTGTCCGCAGCGCTTCCAGTTCCGCGGCCGCTTTCGACCATTCCCCATTGCCCACCATATGTTCCACTCTCCTTCGAGTATTCGTCTCAGTCTTCTGCGCCGGCGGCGGTCCGCGCCGCTTCGGCCGTCTCACGGGCTGTGGCGCGTAGTTCGCGCCGCAGTACCTTGCCCGATGCGGTCTTGGGCATCTCGTCGATGATCACGACCCGGTGCGGTGCTTTGAATGCAGCCAGGTGTTTGCGCGCGTGGGCGATGACATCGGCCTCGCTCAGTTCACTGCCCGGCTGCCTGGTCACATAGGCCACGACGTTCTCACCGCGGTACTCGTCGGGCACGCCCACCACGGCGGCCTCGAGCACCTGGGGCATCAGGTAGAGGGCGTCCTCCACCTCGCGCGGCCACACCTTGAAGCCCGAGGCGTTGATCATGTCCTTCTTCCGGTCGACGATGAACAGCCAGCCCTCGGCGTCGAGGTAGCCCACATCGCCGGTGTGCAGCAATCCGCCGGGGATGTCGCGCGCCGTGGCCTCCGGATTGCCCAGGTACTCGTGGGTGACCATGGGCCCCGACACACAGACCTCTCCCACTTCCCCGGCCGCCAGCTCGTGTCCCTCGTCGTCGAGGATCGAAACCGTCACCGAGGCCAGGGGCAGCCCGCAGGACAGGTTCCCCGACTCCTCGTCGACCGGGGCGCGGAAGCCATTGGGCACCAGGGCGCACTGCGCGCTGGTCTCTGTGAGCCCGTAGCCCTGGCTGATGTAGTAGCCGGTGCGCTCCTCGAACTTCGCAACGATCGCCTCGGGCAGGGGCGCGCCGCCGGACATGATCTGATCGAAGGACTCGAAGTCCGCGGCCTCGAATCCCGGCACGGCCAGCAGCGCCATGAATGCGGTGGCCGGGCCGGCCATGTAGTTCGGGCGGTCACGGCGGAAGATCTCCAGCGAGGTCACCGGATCGAACCGGTAGTTCATCGACAGTGCGGAGCGGCAGGCGATATTGGCCAGGAACTGGCAGACGAAGCCCGTGATGTGGAAGACCGGCGCCAGGGTGAACATCACATTGCCGGGACCGTAGTCCATCATGTCCCGGCTCATGATCGCGTTGACCGTCAGGTTCCCGTGGGTCAGGACGGCGCCCTTGGACTTGCCGGAGGTTCCCGAGGTGTAGCCGTAGATCGCAGGGGACTCCCGCGTCACCGGAGCCTGCTGAACGCTGCGGCCGGAGTACTCCTTGACGATGTCGGACAGATCGGGGCGCCCGGTTGGGATCTGCGCGGGGAAGGCGCCGAAGATGCGTTCGGCCTCCACCTGCACCAGGTCGCGATCGTTGCAGGTGATGACGATGTCGAGGTCCGCAGCATAGTCCTTGACCCGGTCGTTGTACGCCGCAGCCGAAACCACCAGCGCCTTGACCGAAGCATCCGCGAAGACATGGGCCAGTTCGTCGCGGTACATCGGATTCAGCGGCACCACCACCCCGCCGAGTTTCCATGTGGCCAGGGCCGCCACGTAGTAGTGCGGCACGTTCTGCAGATAGATGCCGAGCACGTCGCCGGGCCCGAAGCCACGTTCGGCCAGGTACGCCGCGAGGGCGCCGGCCTGCTCGTCGATCTGGGCCCAGGTGGCCTCCCACCCGTAATACTTCACGGCGGGAGCCTCCGGTGCCGTGGCCACTGCGGCGGCCAGGAGTTCGGGCACTGTGGTCGGTTCCAGGGGCTGGATGTACTTCGGCTCACTCGAGAGCGTCGTCACCCAGGGGCGATCGGTCGAAAGTGACATCGGTGTCCTCCACTTCATCGTGTTCCGGCGCCGACGGGCTGTGCCGCCGGTCACTTCTTCATAATATCCCGAACGTTCGTTCATTCAACGCGGGACCACTGCTCACCTGGACGTTTCGTCCTCCCGCCCGCTCGCCTGGTCGCGCAATTCACGGCGCAGGATCTTGCCTGATGCCGTCTTGGGCAGCGCCTCGGCGATGACGACCCGATGCGGGGCCTTGAACGCGGCCAGATGTTTGCGCGCATGGGCGATGACATCGGCCTCGGTGAGGCTGCGGCCCGGCTTCAGCGTGAGATAGGCGACGACGCTCTCACCCCTGTACTCATCGGGCACGCCCACCACGGCGGCCTCGAGCACCTCGGGCAGCAGATACAGCGCGTCCTCCACCTCGCGCGGCCACACCTTGAAGCCCGAGGCGTTGATCATGTCCTTCATCCGGTCGACGATGAACAGCCAGCCCGCGGCGTCGAGGTAGCCCACGTCCCCGGTGTGCAGCATTCCGGCGGGGATGTCGCGCGCCGTCGCCTCCGGGTTGTTCAGGTATGCGCCGGTGACCATGGGCCCTGACACGCAGACCTCGCCCACCTCGCCCTGGGGGACTTCGCGGCCGTCCTCATCCAGGATCCGCAAGTCGACGCTGGCGATCGGCAGCCCGCAGGACAGGTTCCCCGACTCCTCGTCGACCGGGGCACGGAAGCCCTTGGGTACCACCGCGCACTGCGCGCTGGTCTCTGTGAGCCCGTAGCCCTGGCCGATGTAGCGGCCAGTGCGCTCCTCGAACTTCGCGAGGATGGCCGCGGGCAGCGGGGCTCCGCCCGACATGATCTGGTCGAAGGACGAGAAGTCGTCCCCGTGGAAGTCGGGGTGGGCCAGCAACGCCATATAGGCGGTGGCGGGACCGGCCATGTAGTTCGGACGCGTCCGCCGGAAGATCTCCAGGGTCGTCGAGGCCTCGAAACGGTAGTTCATCGCCAGGGTGCCCCCGACGGCGATATTGGCCAGGAACTGGGTGACCAGACCGGTGATGTGGAACACCGGGGCCAGGGTGAAGAAGGTGAACGGTGGTCGATAGCCCTGGAATTCGCGGTTGATCACCGCATTGACACTCAGGTTCCCGTGGGTGAGCACCGCGCCCTTGGACTTGCCGGAGGTTCCCGAGGTGTAACCGTAGAGCGCCGGGGTGTCCACGGTGACCGGTGCCTGGTCGACGCGGGCTCCGCGGTGGCGTTCGATCACATCGAGCAGTTCGTCCCTGTCGGTTTCGATATGGGACGGGAACGATCCGAAGACGCGTTCCGATTCGAGCTCCACCAGGCCCCGATCATTGCAGGTGATGACGATGTCGAGGTCCGCAGCATAGTCCTTGACCCGGTCGTTGTACGCCGCAGCCGAAACCACCAGGGCCTTGACCGAAGCATCCGCGAAGACATGGGCCAGTTCGTCGCGGTACATCGGATTCAGCGGCACCACCACCCCGCCGAGCCGCCAGGCCGCCAGAGCGGCGAAATAATAGTGGGGCACGTTCTGCAGATAGATCCCCAGTGCATCGCCGGGCCCGAAGCCGCGTTCGGCCAGGTACGCCGCGGTAGCCTGAGCGTGTTCGTCGAGTTCGCGCCAACTGCAGGTCCACCCGAAGTACTCCACCGCGGTCGACTCCCCCGCCTCCGCCAGTGCGCGTTGAAGTAACGCGGGGATCGTCGTGGGCTCCAGCTCGCGCAAATAGCGCGGTTCGCGGGCCAGGGTGTTCAACCAGGGTCGGTTTTCGGGTGCCATCGATACTTCTTCCGTTCACTTTCTCCATAGACGAGCGTGCCCGGGGCGCTTGGCCCCGGGCACGCTCCAACCGATGAGTTCGGGCTCGGTCAGGCCACTTCGAACAGGCCGGCCGCGCCCTGTCCGCCGCCGATGCACATCGTGACGACGACGTACTTGGCACCGCGGCGCTTACCCTCGATGAGGGCGTGCCCGACCATCCGGGCGCCCGACATGCCGTAGGGGTGGCCGATCGAGATGGCGCCGCCGTTGACGTTGTACTTCTCCGGGTCGATGCCCAGGCGGTCACGACAGTACAGGGTCTGCACCGCGAATGCCTCGTTGAGCTCCCACAGATCGATGTCGTCGACGGTCAGCCCGTGGCGCTTGAGCAGCTTCGGCACAGCGAAGACCGGGCCGATGCCCATCTCGTCCGGCTCACAGCCGGCCACCGCGATGCCGCGGTAGATGCCCAGCGGTTCGAGGCCCCGGCGCGAGGCCTCGGCGTCGCTCATCAGCACCGCAGCCGAGGCGCCGTCGGACAGCTGCGAGGCGTTGCCCGCGGTGATCGACGGGTTCGCCGAGGCCACTCCGGGGGCCAGCACCGGCTGCAGTGAGGACAGGCCCTCGAGCGTGGTCGAAGGGCGATTGCCCTCGTCCTTGCCCAGCGTGACCGTCTCCTCGGAGACCTCCTTGGTCGCCTTGTCCATGACGAGCTTCGTCGCGGTCAGCGGCACGATCTCCGCGTCGAAGCGGCCGGCTTCCTGCGCGGCTGCGGTGCGCCGCTGGCTCTCCAGCGAATACGCGTCCTGCGCCTCGCGGGTGACGCCATAGCGTTCGGCGACGACCTCGGCCGTGTTGAGCATCGGCAGGTAGAGTCCCGGATGGTTCTCGCTCAGCCACGGGTCCTTCGCGCGGAAGGTGTTCTGGTGTTCGTTCTGCACCAGGGAGATGGATTCGGCGCCACCGCCGACGGCGATGTCCATCCCGTCGGCGATGATCTGCTTGGCGGCGATCGAGATCGCCATCAGACCCGAGGCGCACTGCCGGTCGACGGTCTGGCCGGCGACCGTCACGGGCAGCCCGGCGCGCAGCGCCGC
Source organism: Brevibacterium sp. 50QC2O2 (assembly GCF_024580675.1). NCBI lineage: Bacteria > Bacillati > Actinomycetota > Actinomycetes > Micrococcales > Brevibacteriaceae > Brevibacterium > Brevibacterium sp. 50QC2O2. The sequence goes on along the minus strand of NZ_JANIJZ010000006.1, from coordinate 35,364 downwards.
CTGCCGGCCGAAGTTCATGGACTGCGCGCCCTGTTGGACGGCGGCGCCGAAGACGACGTCCTCGATCTCGCCGCCTTCCAGCCCCGCCCGCTTGACCGCATTGGCGATCGCGTGGCCGGCGAGTTCCTGGGACTGGGTGTTGTTGAAGGCCCCACGGTACGCTTTGCCAATCGGCGTGCGTGCGGTGGAGACGATCACTGCATCGGTCATTGTTCCTCTTTCGATTGCGTCGGCTGCCCGGCGGGGCCGATCAGTTCTTCGGGCCGCCGGCGACGTAGATGACCTGCCCGGAGACGAAGCCCGCGCCCTCGCTGGCCAGGAACGAGGCGGTGTGCGCGATGTCCTCGGGCTTGCCGGTACGGCGCACGTCGATCTGCGCGGCGGCGGCCTTGGTGAACTCCTCGAAGGACACCCCGACGGATTCCGCGGTGGCCTTGGTCATATCGGTCTCGATGAACCCGGGGGCGATCGCATTGGCGGTCACGCCGTAGCGGCCGAGTTCGATCGCATAGGTCTTCGTCAGGCCCTGGATGCCCGCCTTGGCCGCCGAGTAGTTGGCCTGGCCGCGGTTGCCCAGCGCCGAGGTCGAGGACATCGAGATGATCCGGCCGAAGTTCTCCTGGACCATGTACTTCTGCGCGGCCTTCGTCATGATGAAGTTGCCCTCGAGGTGAACGGCCAGAACCTTCTGGAAGTCCGCCAGCGGCATCTTGAACAGCATATGGTCGCGGATGATACCGGCGTTGTTGATCAGCACGGTCGGCGCACCGAGTTCCTCGGCGATCTTCTCCACCGCCGCATTGGCGGCGGCCTCGTCGGTGATGTCGGCGCCGATGCCGATCGCCTGGCCGCCTGCGGCGTTGATCTCCTCGACGACGCCGCGGGTGTCCTCCTCACGGATGTCGACGACGGCGACGGCCAGTCCGTCCTTGGCCAGGCGCTTCGAGATGGCCGCGCCGATTCCACGGGCCCCGCCGGTGACGATTGCGGTACGCTGGGTCATTCTTGTCTCCTTCACGACCTGTCGGTCGAATCACTTACGGTATTTCTTGAGTTCGTGCCGGGCGATGGTCATCTTGTGCACCTCGTCCGGTCCGTCCGCCAGGCGCAGAGTGCGCACATGCGCATACATCTCCGCCAGGGGGAAGTCGTTCGTAACGCCGCCGCCGCCGTGCACCTGGATGGCCCGGTCGATGACCTTGAGTGCCATTTCCGGTGCCGCGACCTTGATCTCCGAGATCAGCGTACGGGCCACCTTGTTGCCCACGGTATCCATCAGGTACGCCGCCTGCAGGGTCAGCAGCCGGGCCTGGTCGATGGCGATGCGCGATTCCGCGATCCAATCCTGAATGTTCGCCTTCTCCGAGAGCTTGGACCCGAAGGCCACCCGCTCCTCTGCGCGCTTGCACATGAGCTCGAGCGCGCGCTCGGCGGCGCCGATGGCGCGCATGCAGTGGTGGATGCGGCCGGGCCCCAGCCGGGCCTGGCTGATCGCGAAGCCCTCGCCCTCGCCCTTGAGGACGTCCTTGGCAGGCACCCGCACCTGATCGAAGATGATCTCCGCGTGACCCTCCCGGTCCTCGTAGCCGAACACCGGGAGATTGCGCACCACGGTGACCCCCGGGGCGTCGATCGGCACGACCATCATGGACTGCTGGCGATGCTTCTCCGCATTGGGATCGGTCTTGCCCATCACGATGAGCACCTGGCAATTGGGGTGCAGAGCGTTCGAGGTGAACCACTTGCGGCCCTCGAGGATGTACTCGTCGCCGTCCTTCTTCATGACCATCTCGATGTTCGTGGCATCGGCGCTGGCCACTGCCGGTTCGGTCATCGCGAAGCCCGAAGCCATGGTGCCGTCGAGCAGCGGGCGCAGGTACTTCTCCTTGTGCTCATCAGTCCCGAAAAGGGTGAGCACCTCCATATTGCCGGTGTCGGGGGCATTGCAGTTGAAGACCTCGGGCCCCAGACCACCCGAGCGGCCCATCAGTTCGGCCAGCGGCGCGTACTCCAGGTTGGTCAGACCCGGACCCCATTCCGCGTGGGGGTGGAACAGGTTCCACAGCCCCGCCTCCTTGGCCTTGGCCTTGAGGTCCTCGAGGATCTGCGGCTGCGTATGGGGGCTGGCGGCCTCGGCCATCTGCCGCCGGTAGACGGGTTCGGCGGGGTAGACGAATTCGTCCATGAAGGCCTTTACCCTGTCATAGTATTCCTGGCCACGAGCGGTCTGTTCGAAGAGGTTGTTCACTGTCACTCCCTTGTGTCGTGCATTCCTGGTGAAAATGTGCAGGCTCAGCGGGTGCCGGCCAGCAGTTTGCTCTGATAGCGGCGCATTCCGCGCAGCCAGCGGTCGTAGTCGGAGCCCTTCATCCGGTACATCTCGAGTACCTCCGGGTGGGGCAGGGCCAGGAAGGTTCCGGATTCGACGGCCGCCAGGACACAGGTGGCCACTTCGTCCGGCTCGAGCACGCGGCCGGCCGAGGTCACTGCGGACTGGGCCGCCGCGTCCAACGAGTCCTCGGTGTTGTCCGCGCCGTGGAGCATCGCGGTGTTCACGCCCATCGGGCACAGACAGGTCACACCGACTCCCCGATCACCGTAGGTGATCGAGAGCCATTCGGCGAAACCGACGGCCGCGTGCTTGGTCACCGAGTAGCCGGCCTGGCCGATCTGGGTGAGCAGCCCGGCAGCCGATGCGGTGGCCACGAAGTGCCCGCCCCTACCGTCCGCCCAGCCGGGCACCAGGGCCTTGGCCGCGCGGATATGGGCTCGCAGATTGACGTCGATGATCAGGTCCCAGTCGGATTCGTCTTCGCCGAGGTCCTGGGGTCCGATGATTCCGGCATTGGCGAAGTAAAGATCGACCTCGCCGAGTTCGGCGCGGGTGGCTTCGATCAGCTCCGCAATGCCCTGAGTGCTGGTGCAGTCTCCGGACCAGGCCCGCTGGCCGAGTTCGGCCGCGATCTCCTGCACACGGGGATCCAGGTCCGCCAGCATGACCCGGGCACCGCGCTGCGTCAGGGCGCGGGCGATTGCGGATCCTATCCCACCGGCGGCACCGGTGACGACGGCGGTCTTCGAGTGCACATCCATGTGCGTCCTCCCGGTTCGTTGGTCTCCGGCTCCTCGTTGAGCCGGTCTGTCCCTGCCATTCTGGCCCTAAGCGCACGTGAATTTCAAGCCTGAGCAAACGTTTGTTCATTAACTCTTCAAGTCCCGCCGGGCTCTCGCACTCCAGGCGATCGAAGGAGGCATGGAAATGTGATTGACAAGACATCGCTACTGTGCTGAGATTGCTGAGAGCCCAATGTGAAACCCGTTTCATATTGGTTGTGGACAACCGGGTCCACACCGCGGACACCGAACCGGCAACCCCGCCGGATCGCTTTTCAAAGGAGAAAAGATGCCCCGCTCAACCACTCGCCCGATCCGTGCGCTATTGGCCGCCGCCACCACGTGTGGCCTGGTCGCAGGTCTCAGCGCCTGTGGCGGTTCCGCAGACACGGAATCCGACGATAGCGTGGTAATCGGCCTGACGGCTTCCCTGTCCGGAGGCGCTGCGGCATTCGGTGAGAACATCAAAACGGGCCTGGAAATGGCAGTGGACAAAGTCAACGAGTCCGGGGTGGAAATCGACGGCAAGAAGGTCACCGTCACTCTCAAGGCCTTGGACGACAAGTACGTCCCCTCGACCGCTGCAACCAATGCACAGCGCCTGGCCGATCAGGACAAGGCCGCGGTGATCTTCACCCCCAACGCCGGTGCTATCAAGGCAATGCAGCAGGTCAACGACGGCCGCTCGAAGTTCCTCATTTCCGCCTATACTTCGGATCCCGCAATCATCCAAAGCGGCAATGGACTAACCGTGATGACACCGCCGAACTTCGCGTCCTATGCGCAGGCGTTCGCCAAGAAACTGCGCGCCGACGGAGCGGAGAAGCTGGCCCTGTTGGGTACCCAGAGCGAATACGGGCAGCAGTGGACTACGGACGCGAAGTCCGCATGGACCGAGGCCGGTGGGACCGTCGGTAAAGACAACAGCGTCGATTACGCCACAGTGTCCGACTTCGCGGGCCCGGTATCCAAAGCACTGGCCGAAAAGCCCGATGCGATCTTCCTGGGCGGACCCAGCCAACCCACTGCGCTGATTGCCGAAGAAGCCCGCAAGCAGGGCTTCAATGGCAGCTTCTTCCTGATGGACCAGGCCAAGCTCGACGAAATGGGCACTGTTGCCAAAATGGAGAACTTCCGGGATTCCGTAGGTGTCCGACCGGTGTCGGACTATCAGGAGACCGGGACCGAAGAATTCCTTAAGACCTATACCGCAAGGGCCGGCATGGACAAGGTCGCCACGAGTGAGTCGGCGCTGAACTATTCGGCACTGCCAATCTTCGTCAAGGCAATGGAGATCTCCGGAACCTCGAGCGATCCCGACAAGATCCGCGAGGCGATGCCGGAGGCCCTGAAACAGGCCGACAAGTCCTATGAGGTACAGACTCCGTGGACAAGCATCTCCGATGCCGGCCACCTCCTCTCGGACAAGCTCGACGCCGCCTACTACGACAAGGCGGGGAAATACCAGCCCTTCGAGGTTCCACAGGTCGACGACTCCAAGTAGCCAACCTTCCAACCCATTCCCATTCTCAAACGCAATGGAGCAATTATGAAGAAAACCCCGCGCGCCCTGCTGCGCACGACCCTGTCCCTGACCACCATGGCCGCACTGGGCCTGGGCCTGGCCGCCTGTGGCGGTAGCGGGTCCGGATCCGGTTCCGACACCGTCGTCCTGGGCTACACCGGTCCGCTCTCCGGCGGCGGCGCCTCCTACGGCGAAAACGTCAAAATCGGCCTGGAAATGTCCGTGGACAAGATCAACGAAGCCGGCGTGAAGATCGACGGCAAGGACGTCAAGATCGAGCTGAAGTCGCTCGACGACAAGTACGTTCCCTCCACCGCGGCGACCAACTCACAGCGCCTGGCGGATCAGGACAAGGCAGCTGTGGTCTTCTCCCCCAACGCCGGAGCCATCAAGGCCATGCAGCAGGTCAACAACGGCCGCTCCAAGTTCCTCATCGGCGGTTACACCTCCGATCCCGAAATCGTCCAGCACGACAATCCCCTGACCATCATGATCCCCCCGAACTTCAAGTCCTACGCCGAACCCTTCACCAAGAAGCTGATGGACGAGGGCGCGAAGAAGATCTCGCTGCTGGGCACCCAGAGCGAATACGGCCAGCAATGGACCGCCGAGGTCAAGACGGCCTGGAGCACAGCCGGTGGCACCGTCGGCAAGGACAACAGCGTGGACTACGCGACGGTCTCCGACTTCGCCGGCCCCGTCTCCAAGGCCCTGGCCGAAAAACCCGACACGATCTTCGTCGGCGGCCCCTCCCAGCCCACCGCACTGATCATGGAAGAGGCCCGCAAGCAGGGCTTCAAGGGCTCCTTCTTCGTGATGGACCAGGCCAAACTCAATGAGATGGCCACCATCACCGACGAGAAGAACCTCTACGACTCCGTGGGCGTGCGGCCCGTAGAGGAATACGACGAGCCCGGCACCAAGGACTTCCTGGCCGCCTTCAAGACCAAGACCGAAGGCAAGAAGGTCGCCACCAGCGAATCGGCCCTGCATTACTCGGCGGTGCCGGTCTTCGTCAAGGCGATGGAGCTGGCCGGAACGACCAGCGATCCGGACAAGATCCGCGAGAAGATGTCCGAGGCCGTCACCCAGGTCGACAAGTCCTTCTACGTCCAGACCCCTGCTACCAAGGTCACCGATGCCGGTCACCTGATGGCAGACACCCTCGACGCATCGTTCCTCGACAAGTCGGGGAAGTACCAGACCGTCGAGGTCCCGCAGGCCGACGATTCCAAGTAGCCCGACCACCCTTTCCTCCTTCTCAGATGCAATGGAGCAGTCATGAAGAAGACACCACGCGCCCTGCTGCGCACAACACTGTCACTGACCACCATGGCGGCGCTGGGCCTCGGCCTGGCCGCCTGTGGCGGTAGCGGTGCCGGTTCAAGCGGCGACACCGTCGTGATCGGCTACACCGGCCCGCTGTCCGGTGGCGGCGCAGCCTACGGCGAGAACGTCAAGATCGGCCTGGAAATGGGCGTGGACAAGGTCAACGACATGGGCCTGAAGATCGACGGCAAGGACGTCAAGCTCGAACTGAAGTCGCTCGACGACAAGTACGTCCCCTCCACAGCCGCGACCAACGCCCAGCGCCTGGCCGATCAGGACAAGGCGGCGATCGTCTTCTCCCCCAACGCCGGTGCCATCAAGGCCATGCAGCAGGTCAACAACGGCCGTTCCAAGTTCCTCATCGGCGCCTACACCTCGGATCCGGAGATCTTCACGACCGGCAACCCGCTGACGGTCTTCGGCACCCCCAACTTCAACTCCTATGCCGAGCCCTTCACCAAGAAGGCGATGTCCATGGGAGCCAAGAAGCTCTCACTGCTCGGCACCCAGAGCGAGTACGGTCAGCAGTGGACGACCGTGGTCAAGAAGGCCTGGGCCGATGCAGGGGGCAGCGTGGGCGCCGACAACAGCCTGGACTATGCGACGGTCTCCGACTTCGCGGGGCCCGTGTCCAAGGCCCTGGCCGAAAAACCCGACACGATCTTCGTCGGAGGGCCCTCCCAGCCCACCGCACTGATCATGGAGGAGGCCCGCAAGCAGGGCTTCAAGGGCAGCTTCTTCGTGATGGACCAGGCCAAACTCGATGAGATGGCCACCGTGACCAAGGAAGACAACCTGCACAATTCGATCGGCGTCGCCCCGGTGAAGACCATGACCGAATCCGGCACGGAGAAGTTCCTCGAGGACTTCGCCGCCAAGGCGGGCAAGGACAAGGTCGCCACCACCGAATCGGCCTTCACCTTCCAGTTCGTCGGGCTGTTCGCCAAGGCGATGGAGGACGCGGGAACGAGCACCGACGCCGAGAAGCTGCGCGAATCGCTCAAGAACGCGATCACCCAGACCGATGAGTCCTTCCACGTCTCCATCTTCCCGACGGAGATGACCGCAGAGGGGCGATTGAGCAGCAAGGAGATCGAGTCGGCCTACTTGGACGACAAGGGCGAGTACAAACTGTTCACCGTGCCGGTCCTACCGGATAAGTGAGGCACCCATGACACTCTTCATCCAGCAACTCTTCAACGGCCTGGCACTCGGCGGCGTGTACTGTCTGGCCGCGATCGGCCTGACCCTGGTCTTCGGTGTGCTGCGCATCCCGAACCTGGCCCACGGCTCGATCTACATGCTCGGCGCCTATGTCACCTACTTCTTCCTGACAACCGTGGGCGTACCGTATTTCGCGGCCATCGGCATCTCCGCCATCATCATGTTCTTCCTGGGCGTGCTGATGGAACGCCTGGTGTTCAATCCACTGCGCAACGCCCCACACACCCATTACATGATCGCCGCGGTCGGTGCGATGTTCTTCTTCCAAGCCGTCGCCCAGGCCATCTGGGGCGCCGACTTCCGGCGAATGGACTCGCCCCTGACCGGGAACGTCTCCATCGCCGGCGCGCAGATCTCCGTGCAGCGCCTGGTCATCATCCTGGTGGCCGTCGTCGTCCTGGTCATCCTGACCTGGTTCATCAAGCGCACCCTGCAGGGTCAGACGATCGAGGCGATCGAACAGGACCGCACCGGCTCGTCACTGGTGGGCATCAACCCGTCGATGGTCTCGATGCTGACCCTGGGCCTATCCGCCCTGCTGGCGACCATCGCCGCCGGACTGGTGGCGCCGATCAATCTGCTCTCGCCCACCATGGGCTCGGCTCTGGACCTCAAGGTCTTCGCCATCATCATCCTCGGCGGACTGGGCTCCCTGCCCGGCGCCATCGTCGGCAGCTTCGTGCTGGCCGTCGCCGAGACAATGACCTCCACCTACATCTCCGCCGGTGTCGGCGAGGCGATCGCCTTCATCGTCCTGGTGGCGGTTCTGGCGATCAAACCCACCGGCCTGTTCGCAAAGGCGGTGCAACGATGAACGCGCTGAAACTGGCATTGCACAACCCCCGGGTCTGGGGCACCTGGGCGATCCTCATCGCCCTGGCCCTGGTGCCCATCGTCTTCGGCAATGAAAACTACGTGATGCGGTTGTTCACCGGCGCCCTGTGCACCGCGATCGCCGTCTACGGCATGAACATCCTGCTGGGATTCACCGGCCTGCTGTCCCTGGCCCAGGGCGGGTTCTTCGGGGTCGGCGCCTACACCGTGGGCCTGCTGACCACCGATTACGACTGGCCGTTCTGGCCGGCGCTGATCGCCGGGGTGCTCGTCGCCGCGATCCTCGGCTACCTGTGCGGGCTCATCGCCCTGCGGACCAAGGACGAGTACTTCGCCATCTTCACGATGGCCATCGGCTTCATCATCTACCTCATCGTCAGCCGGTGGGAATCGGTGACGCATGCCCACACTGGCGTGAACAACGTCAAGCTGCCCGAGGGTGGCGGGGTCATCGACTTCACCGACCCCATCCCGCTGTTCTACCTGGTATTCGCGATTCTGGCGCTCATCGTCTACGTGACCTGGGCGATCCGCCGGTCCTCGGTGGGCCGTACCCTCATCTCCATCAGGACCTCCGAGGACCTGGCCGATGCGATCGGTGTTAACGTCGGTGTGAACAAGCAGCTGGCATTCGCCGCTTCCACGGCTCTGGCGGGTCTGGGCGGCGGTCTCTACGCCAGCGTCATCGGTTTCATCGGCCCGGATTCGGCCATGGTCGACAAGACCTTCGAGATGCTCATGTTCATCCTCGTCGGCGGACTGGGAACGGTGGCCGGCCCACTGATCGGCACCCTGATCGTGACGTTCATCTTCGAGCTGTTCCAGGACTTCCAGGCCTACCGGTTCATCCTGGTCGGCCCCATCATCATCGCCCTGGTGATCTTCGCCCCGCGTGGCATCGTGGGCTACCTGGGCGGATGGCTGGACAAGCGCAGGGCCCGTAAACGCCAGGCCGAGGCCGCCGCCCGGCGGACGGCCGCAGCCGCGACCGGCGACTCGACTCGAAACACAGAGACTCAGGAGGTGCAGTGATGCTGCTCGAAGTACGCGGTCTGGGTAAGCGCTTCGGCGGCCTGGACGCAGTCAAGGACGTGGATCTGGACGTCGAGGAGGGCCAGATCACGGCAGTCATCGGCCCCAACGGCGCCGGCAAGTCCACCTTCTTCAATCTGATCCACGGGTTCTACCGTCCCACCTCCGGGACCGTGACCTTCAAGGGGGAGGACATCACACACACCTCCCCACACCGCACTGTGGCCGATGGCATCGCCAGGACCTTCCAGACGACGCATCTGTTCGACGATACGACGATTCTGGAGAACGTCCTGGCCGGCCGGATCGTGCGTTCGAAGTCGAATGTCTTCGACGCCGTGCTCAACACTCCACGCCACCGCCGCGAGGCCGAGCTCAACGAGGACAAGGCGCTCGAGGCCCTGGACTTCTGCGGCATCCTCGATTACAAGGACGATGTGGCGGGCCAGGTCCCCCAGGAAGTGCAGAAACGCACTGCGATGGCGATGGCCCTGGCCACCGACCCCGAACTCATCCTGCTCGACGAGCCCGCCGGTGGTATCCCGGAGGAGGAGACTGCAGAATTCGGCGAACTGATCCGTTCCCTGGTCCCCCGCGGCATCTCCGTACTCTTGGTCGAACACAAAATGTCCATGATCATGAGCCTGGCCGACAAAATCCTCGTGATGGAGAACGGCCAGCAGCTGGCAATCGGCGAACCCGCCCAGATCCGCTCGAACCCGGATGTGATCCGCGCCTATCTGGGTTCCTCGGCGGACGTCGACGAGGCGACCGTTCCGGCCGCGCAGAATGAACAGGAGGGCTGAGATGCTCAGTGTCGACAACGTCAGTGCCGGCTATGACGCCGTCAATGTGCTCCACGATGTGTCCATCACGGCCAATCCGGGGGAACTGACCGTGATCCTGGGGGCCAATGGTGCGGGTAAGAGCACTCTGTTCCGCACGATTTCGGGGCTGCTGCGGGCCCGTTCCGGCTCGATCACCTACGAGGGCGCACAGCTGCACCGGCTCAAGGCCAATAAGGTCGTGCGCAGTGGCATCGCCCAGTGTCCCGAGGGCCGCCACCTCTTCCCGAAGATGTCGGTGGAGAAGAACCTACGCCTGGGCTCGTATCCGCACCGCGACAAGCAGAAGACCGAGCGCATCCTCGGCGAGGTCTACGAACTGTTCCCGATCCTCAAGGAGAAGGCCGCGCAGCCGGCCGGTTCGCTCTCCGGCGGGCAGCAGCAGATGGTGGCGATCGGCCGAGCGCTGGTCAGCGATCCATCGCTGCTGATCCTCGACGAGCCCTCGATGGGCCTGGCCCCCATCGTCGTCGACCAGGTCCTGGAGGCGGTCGCACAGATCAACGGCAACGGGATCGGCGTGCTGCTCAGCGAGCAGAACGCCCGTGCCGCCCTGTCGATCGCACACCGCGGCTACGTCCTCTCCGAGGGCAGGGTCGTGCTCTCCGGCGATGCGGCGGATCTGCTGGTCAACCCCGAAGTCCAAGCGGCCTACCTGGGCCTGTGATCCGATGGGGACGGCCGGGGGCCGCCCGCGGGTGTACCCCGCGGAGCCGGCCAGGACCAGACGCACACCGGAGGAACTGAGCGATCGCGGGCAGCGAACCCGCCGGACGCTCATCGACTCCGCCCGGGAGGTCTTCTACCAGCACGGGTACTTGGAGTCCAAGCTCTCCGACATCACCGAACACGCGGGCGTGGCCGCGGGAACGTTCTACATCTACTTCGACAACAGAGAGGAACTGCTCGCCCAGATCATCGCCGAGTCATACGCCGACTCCCTTGACCCACGCGGAGCCAGGGACGTCCACGAGGGTCGGCCGTTGGACCGGATCCGGCACGGGAACCGGGTGTACGTCGAGTCCTACCGGAGCCACGCCGACGTCCACCGGATCATCGACGAGGCCTCTCTGGTGGACGAGTCGATCCGTGCGATGCGAGCGGCCAGGGCGCTGGCGCTCTTCGCCCGCAATGCGCAGACGATCCGTGAGCTGATCCGGCTGGGCCTGGTGTCTGCGATGATCGAACCGGACTCCACGGCCAGGGCGCTGTCTCTGATGGTCTCGCGCACCTGCAACTACGTCTACGTACAGGGCCACGAACTCGACACCTACCGGGGACGGGCAGGGGCTCGAAACCTGGCCGAGGAGCTCAGCGACATCTGGCTGCGGGCCCTGGGGTTGAATCCCGGATAATGCCGCACGCGCCGGTGCCCCCGCCTTGAACGGCGGGGGCACCGGCGCGTGCGGACCCGGATCGAGCTCAGGCGAACGGTGAGATATCACCGGCGCCCACGCGGGTGACCTCGGGAGCGCCGGAGGTGAAATCGACGACCGTACTCGGATCGGTGCCGGCGACCCCGGCATCGACGATGATGTCCACCTCGTGGCCGATCCGCTCCTCGATCTGCCAGGCCTCGGCCGGGGGCTCCTCGTCGCCGGGCAGCAACAGCGTCGACGACAGGATCGGCTCCCCCATCTCCGCCACCAAGTCCAAAGCCACCGGATTCAGGGGAATCCGTGCGCCCACCGTATGCTTCTTGGGCTGCAGCATGGCCCTGGGGACTTCCTTCGTGCCCTTGAGGATGAAGGTGTAGGGCCCCGGGGTGACCGCCTTGATCGTACGGAACGCGGCATTGTCGACGATGACGAACTGGCCCAGCTGGGCGAAATCGTGGCACATCACGGTGAAGTTGTGCTTCTTGCCCAGCTGTCGGATGCGGATGATGCGCTCGATGCCCTCCTTATTGCCGAGCCCAGTGCCCAGCGCGTAACTGGAGTCTGTCGGATAGGCGATGAGCGCCCCGGCGCGCAGGGCCTCGGCGACGCGGGTGATCTGCCGTGGCTGCGGGTTGACCGGATGGATCTCGATGATCTCCGCCATGATCTCACTCCTTCTCGTTGACGAACGTCGTATCGACTACCGTACGCGACCTGCGCCCGCCCGCAATCCCCGGCACGCGCTTCGACCCCTCCCCCGGTTCCGGAGCCGGCTGTCCGGTGGACGGACTCGAGGCGATGAACGTGTTGACCCATCTGGAAGCGGGATCCGCATCGACCAACAAGGCCTTGACCAACAGGGTCGCCGGCAGCGCCAGCAGAGCGCCCAGCCAGCCGAGTACCCAATACCAGAACAGCAGGGACAGGAATGAGATGAAGGGTGAGACTCCTACGGACTCGCCGGTGAACTTCGGCTGGATGATCGACTGGATAACGAAGTTGAGCACGCAATAGGACACGACGACCCACAACGCGTCCCACCAGTCCCCGCTGACCACGGCCATCAGAGCCGGCGGCACGAGGCCGATGACGAAGCCGATATTCGGGATGTAGTTCGTCAAGAAGGCCAGTACGCCCCACACGAATGCCAGGGGCACACCGATGATGATGAGCGCGATGACATCGAGCACTGCGACGATCAGGCCGAAAACCGTGGAGACGATCCAATAGCGCCGCACACCGTTGCCGAAGTCGGTCAGCGACCGGGTGAACCCCGGGCGCATCCGACCGGCCAAGCGCATCCGCAGTGGCAGGGTCATCGAATCCATCCCGAGGAAGAACACCGCCATCACCGCGGTGGTCAGCGCCGTGGCGATCAGGGAGACGTTCGAGAGCAGGGACATCACGGTGTTCAACAGATTCGACACGCTGAAACCGCTGAGCTGTTGGGCCAGCACATCCGGTGTCAGACCCAACTCGTTCAGGCCGTGCAGCGCATCCGTGTACAGCGCCCCGATCTTCACCGAGTACTTGGGGATGACCAGGACGAGTTCGGCCAGGGACCAGGCCGTCAGGCCGAAGAATCCGATGATGAGCACCAGGACCAGCACGATCGTCACTGCCGCTGCCAGGAACGCCGGCACCCTCAGTCGGACCAACCAGCGCTGTAGCGGGTAGACCACGATGACGAGGTTCAGTGCCAGGAACAGTGGGGCCAGAATCGAATTGAGACCCTGGATGAACTGCATGCTGAAGGCGAAGGCCGCCAGAGCCAGGACGACGGCCAGGAAACGCGGCAGCCCGCCGCCACCGGTGGTCCCGGTGACGGCGGGCTGCTCGGACGAACCGGCGGTACGGTTCATTTGCGCTTCCTCTTCTCCCTGATCCGCATCGACAGTTCGATGGGCGTGCCGGTGAAGTCGAAGGTCTCGCGCAGGCGGCGCGTGATGAAACGGCGGTAGCCGGGGTCCAGGAAGCCCGTGGTGAACAGCACGAATTTGGGCGGTCGGTTGGACACCTGGGTGCCGAACAGGATGCGCGGCTGCTTACCGCCGCGCAGCGGATGTGGGTTGGCCGCGACCAGTTCGCCGAGGAAGGCGTTGAACCGGCCGGTCGGAATCCGGGAATCCCAGCCGGCCAGGGCCCGGTCCATCGCCGGAACCAGACGGTCGGAGTGACGACCGGTGGCCGCAGACAGGTTGACCCGGGGCGCCCAGTCCACATGGGCCAGGTCCTTTTCGATTTCCCTGCCCAGGTTCCATCTGCGTTCCTCGTCCGTCAGGTCCCATTTGTTGAACGCCAGGACCAGGGCCCGGCCGGACTCCGTGACGGTCTTGATGATCCGCACGTCCTGTTCGCTCAGCGTCTCGTTGGCCTCCAACAGGACTACCGCGACTTCGGCGCGCTCGATCGCGGTCTGGGTGCGCAGGGCCGCGTAGAAGTCCGCGCCCGAGGCCTGCCTGGCACGTTTGCGGATCCCCGCGGTGTCGACGAAGCGCCACTGGCGCCCGCCGAGCTCGACCAGTTCGTCGACCGGATCGCGGGTCGTGCCGGCGAAGTCCTCGACGATCACGCGCTGGGAGCCGGCCAAGCGGTTGAGCAGGGAGGACTTGCCGACATTCGGCCGTCCGACCAGCGCCACCCGCCGTGGTCCGCCCTCCTCGACCATCTGTTCGACACGTGAGTACTCGGGTAGGACCGTGAGCACCTCGTCGAGCAAGTCGGCCACGCCGCGCCCGTGCACTGCCGAGACCGGGTGCGGCTCCCCCAGGCCCAGGGCCCAGAGTTCCGCCGCCGCCAGTTCGCCACGTTCGTCGTCGACCTTGTTCGCGGCCAGGATGATCGGCTTCTTGGCCCGCCGCAGCATCTTGACGATGTGCTCCTCGGTCGCGGTCACCCCGGTGCGCGAATCGACGACGAGCACGACCGCATCGGCCAGCTCGACGGCGATCTCGGACTGTTCGGCGATCCGCGAGGCCATACCGCGCACATCGATGTCCCAACCGCCGGTGTCGACCAGGGTGATCTTGCGGCCGTTCCACTCCGCGTGGTAGCTCACCCGGTCCCTGGTCACCCCGGGCACATCCTCGACGACCGCCTCACGCCGACCCAGGATTCGGTTGATCAGGGTGGATTTTCCAACGTTCGGTCTGCCCACGATCGCCAGCACGGGAGGGGCGCCGGTCTCACCGGCGGGGATCTCCCCACTGGTCAGTTCCTGCAGCAGCAGGCGGTCCTCGTCGTCCAGGTCGTAGTCGGCCAGGCTCGCGCGTAGCGAGTCCGCGCGCTGCTGGGCTTCCTCGTCACCGATCTCGGCGAGTCGTTCGACCAGCCGATCGTCCTCGTTGGCCGGTTTGAAATCCGCGTCCGCCTGGGCGTCCACGCGCCTCCGGGCGACCGGTTCGTTGTTCTCGCTCACTTGGCCTCGGCCTTCCGTACCAGGTCCAGGACCGCCTCGACAACAGTCGGGAAGTCGATATCGGAGGTGTCCAATGTCGTCACGCCGTCTGCGGCGGAGAGGAAACTGGTCGTCTGGGAGTCCTTCGCATCGCGATCGGCGATCTGCGAACGGGTGGCAGCGGTGCTCTGCGCATCGGCTCCGCCGTGGATCTCCGTGGCCCGCCGTGCGATGCGCACGTCCTCCCGTGCGGTCATCAGGATGCGCACCGGGGCGTCCGGGGCCACGACGGTCGTGATGTCACGGCCCTCCGCGACGATCCCGGGGGTGGTCCGTGCGATGATCCGGCGCTGCATGTCGATCAGGTCGGCGCGGGCCTCGGGTACTGCCGAGACCAACTGCACATTCTGCGAAACATCTTCAGAGCGGATCTCCTCGGTCACGTCCACACCGTCGACGAGGACGCTGCGGTCGGCGGGGTCGGTGGAGATCTCCAGATCCACACCGCGCACCTGCTCCACGACGTCCTGTGGATCCTCCACACCGCGATTGAGGCACAGCCAGGCCATCGCCCTGTACATCGCGCCGGTGTCCAGATAGCCGTAGCCCAGGCGCTGTGCGACTTCCCGCGACACGCTCGACTTGCCGACTCCGGACGGGCCATCGATTCCAATGACGGTCATTGTTCCCCACTGTTCGTATCATCGCCGAGGTCTCCGGCGCTGTTGTCTGTCGTTGTCTCTTCGGCCGCCTGGGCACCCGCGGTCTCCGGGACCCACCAGCCGCGGGCAGATAGCCCGTGCACGAGCTCGAGCGCACGAGCCGGCAGCACCGCCACGTCCACCGATCCCAGCTTAACGCCCGTCGCATGGTCCATGCGGATGTCCTCGACGTTGATGCCCAGCTCGCCGATGTCGTTGAACAACCGGCCGAGCGTTCCCGGCGCGTCGTCGAGGAACACGGTGACCTCGGCATAGTGCACCGGACCGGATCCGTGCTTACCCGGGATCCGCGCGCGGCCCTCATTACCTGCGGCCAGGGCGCCCGCGAGTACCCGCAGGGAGCCCGGTCCCAAATCCAGTGCCCCGATCACCGCGTCCAGGTCGCGGCGCAACCCGGCAAGCACCCGGCGGACCTCCTCCGCATTGCCGGCCAGGATCTGCGTCCACAGGCCCGGATCGGATTCTGCGATCCGCGTGGTGTCGCGCAGGCCCTGCCCCGCGAGGGCCACACCGTCCTCCGGCATCTCCTTGAGCTGTGCGGCCAGCAGGCTGGCCACGACCTGTGGGGCATGGGAGACCCGGGCCACCGAGGAATCGTGGAAGTCCGGGTCCAGATGGACCACTGCTCCCCCGACGTCCTGGGCCAGGGCGACGATCTGAGCCAAACGTTCCGGCGGGGTGTCCTCGTCCGAGCACACCACCCAGGGCCGGGCACGGAACAGGTCCTCGCGTGCGGCGATCGCCCCCGACTTCTCCCGCCCTGCCATCGGGTGGGAGCCGATGTAGCGGTCGAGTTCGTGGTCGTGGGCACCGGCCGCGACCTGGGCGAGGATCCCGCCTTTGACGCTCGCGACATCGGTCACCGTCGCCGCGGGCCAATCGTGCAGTGCCCGCAGGACGATTCCGGCCACGACGTCCGGAGGCGCGGCGACCACCACCACCTGCGGGTCGGCCGGGGTGTCCACGGTGCCCGCGCCGATGTCGGCGGCCAGCCGAGCGGCCACGGGCGAGGCATCGGCCAGGGTGACGGTATGGCCCGCTGCGCGCAGGGCCAGGCCCAGGGAGGCGCCGAGGAGCCCGGTGCCGATGATATGGACCCTCACAGGCCTACGGCTTCGAACAGCGCGGCCAGTTCGTCCGGCCGCAGGTCGCGGAGCTTGCCCTGCCGCTGCTCGGCGAGGTCGATCGGTCCGAACTTGATGCGCACCAGGCGCAGCACCGGATAGCCGACTTCTTCGAGCATGCGGCGCACGATCCGATTGCGGCCCTCGTGCAGCGTGATCTCGACCAGGCTGTAGCCCGGTAGCGAATCGACGACCTTGAACTCATCGGCATGGGCCAGCCCGTCCTCGAGCTCAATGCCCTGCTTGAGGCGCTTTCCGACGTCACGGGCCACCTGGCCCCTGACCTCGGCCAGGTAGGTTTTGCGGATACCGTAGCGCGGATGGGTGAGGCGGTTGGCCAGTTCCCCGTCGTTGGTCAGCAACAGCAGGCCCTCGGTGTCGTAGTCCAGCCGGCCCACGTGGAACAACCGCTCCTCACGACCCCGGAGGAAATCGTTGAGGTCGCGCCTACCCTCCGGATCGTTCATCGTCGTCATCACCTTGGCGGGTTTGTTCAGTGCCAGGTAGACCTTCCCCTGCGCCGTGACGATCGGCATCCCATCGACGGTCACCGACTGCTTCTGCGGATCGATCCGCACACCGAGTTCACGCACCTGCTGGCCGTCGACCATCACCCTGCCGTCGGTGATCAGCTGTTCGCAGGACCGGCGCGAGCCCAGGCCCGCTGCTGCAAGCACCTTCTGCAGTCGCTCACCGCCGGCCGCGTGCACGTCGCGGTCCGGCGCCGGGGTCCTCTGCGCGCGCTGCTTGCGGGTCGGCCGTTTCGACTTGTGGCCGGGAGATCGGGGGTCGCTGTAGCTCATGGTTCTATTCTCTCAAAGTCTCGCCGGTTTCCGCGTCTGCGGCCTCCGGTAGGAATGGTGCGATATCGGGTAATTCGTCCAGGCCGCCGATCCCCAGCATTTCGAGGAAGGTCGCCGAGGTGGTGTAGCGTCGTGCGCCGGTGACCGGTTCCACATCGGCCTCCTCGACGAGTCCGCGCAACAACAGGGTGCGCATCACCCCATCGACGTTGACCCCGCGGATCGCCGCGATTCGCGGCCGCGACACCGGCTGACGATATGCGACGACCGCCAAGGTCTCCAGTGCCGCCTGGCTGAGTCTGGCGGTTTGCCCGGCGGTCAGGAATTCCGCGACGTTCTCCGCCTGGTCGGCCCGGGAGTAGATGCGCCAGCCTCCTGCCACGCACCGCAGTTCGAAGCCCCGGCGGCGAGCGCCGGGCACCTGACCATCATAGTCTGCTGCCAGCCGTCGCAAAGCACGGGCCACTTCCCCGGCGGTGGCTCCCAGCCCCTCGGCCAGGCGGTCCTCGGCCAGGGGCTCCCTGGCCACCATGAGCACCGCCTCCAGCGCGGTGTCCAGGGCGGGGTCCACAGCGCTCGGATCATTCACCGGTTCCCTCCTCATCCTCTCCGGATCGCCCGTTGTGAGTGTCCGGTTCCAGCAGCGCTGCTGTGGGCAGGACCCGCAGGTCCCCCAGCGGCTCAGGCTGCGCCAGTTCGACCATTCCCGCTTTGAAAAGTTCGAGCAGGATCAGGAAGCGGACGACCACCACCAGATTCGGCCGACCCGCAGTGAGTCCCGAGAAGCTCGTAGGCCCCTCTGCCAGTTTCACCAGCATCCACCGGCGTTGTTCGGCCAGGCTGATCCGCGGGCGGTGGACGTGGTCGACCTCGACGACCGGTATCGGTGCCTGGGCACGTTCGTACACCGCAGTGCACATCGCCGCCAGGTCGGCCGGAGTGAGATCGAGGACCAGCGGTGGCAACAGCCCGTGGAACCGCTCTTCGAGCTCCACGTCCCGTGCCACGCTGCGACCCTGTTCGCTCAACCTGTGACCGAACATCCCGGAGACCGTCTTATAGGCCCGATACTGCAGCAGGCGGGCGAACAACAGATCGCGTGCTTCGAGCAGTTCGAGATCCACTTCGGCTTCCCCCGGCCGCACCGGCAGCAGGCGGCTGGTTTTGAGGTCGAGCAGGGTGGATGCGACGACGAGAAAGTTCGACAGTTCCTCCAGACCCGCTGCGCCGTTGGATCTCAGAGCTGCGACATATGCGAGGAATTCGTCGGTCACGCGGGCCAGGGATATCTCGGTGAGGTCCAGCCGGTGTTTGGCGATGAGCCCCAGCAGCACGTCGAAGGGTCCGGAGAAATTCTCCAGCACCACGGAGAAGCCGGAGGCTCCCCCCTGTGCGGGGACCTCCGGCCTCTCTCCACCGTGCCGCTGTCGGGCGTTGATGTGGGTACTCAGGGGGCGCCCCCACGGGAGATGAGTTCCCTGGCCAACCGGCGGTAGGCCTCGGCACCCGCGTGTTTGGGTGCGAATGCGGTGATGGGCTCCGCCGCAACCGAGGCATCGGGGAACTTCACGGTGCGTGCGATCACGGTTTCGAACACCTTGTCCCCGAAGGCCTCGACCACGCGGGCGATGACCTCGCGCGAATGCAGGGTGCGACCGTCGTACATCGTGGCCAGGATTCCGTCGATTTGCAGGACCGGGTTGAGACGGTCCTGAACCTTCTCGATCGTCTCCACCAACAGTGCGACACCGCGCAGCGCAAAGAACTCGGTCTCCAGGGGGATGATGACGCCATGCGCCGCGGTCAGCGCATTGACGGTCAACAGGCCCAGCGAGGGCTGGCAGTCGATGAGCACCACATCATACTCCCCCGCCAGCTTCGAGAGCGAACGGGCCAGCACCTGTTCGCGGGCGACCTCGCCGACCAGCTGGACCTCTGCGGCGGACAGGTCGATATTGGCCGGCAGCACGTCGATATTCGCATACGCGGTGTGATGGACGACGTCGTGCGGGTCCATCCGCGGTTGCATCAGCATGTTGTACACGCTGAGATCCAGGGCGTTGGGGTTGATGCCGAAGCCCACGGACAGGGCGCCCTGCGGGTCGAAGTCCACCAACAGGACCCGGCGGCCGTAGTCCGCCAGTGCCGCACCCAGGTTGATCGACGAGGTGGTCTTACCGACCCCGCCCTTCTGATTGACCATCGCGATGATCCGCGCCGGACCGTGCTGGCCCAATGGTGTGGGAATGGGGAATTCGGTGATCGGACGACCGGTGGGGCCCAGTTCGGACACCGGTGCGTCGAGTGTTCCATGCTGACTCGTCACTACTCACCTTCCCTACGACTGTGCCTCTACCTTAGCAGCGGTGGAGGCCGTGTCGCGCCAGCATATGACTACACGGGTGTGGTATAGAATTCAGTGTGCCCGGGGATGGGTCGAAGCGTAGACCTCGCGCAGATTCGCGGCCGTCACCCGAGTATAGATCTGCGTAGTGGTCACAGAGGCGTGCCCCAACAGTTCCTGCACGATCCGAATGTCGGCACCGCCTTCGAGCAGGTGCGTGGCGAAGGAGTGGCGCAGCGAGTGGGCTGTGACCTCGTGACCCAATCCGGCCAGGTCCGCAGCTCGTTTGACGATGGCCCAGGCCGACTGCCGGGACAACCGGGTGCCACGCGCATTGCGGAACACTGCCGCGACATCCACCCCGCTGGCCCCACCGGCCGGGGTCAAGCGGGGCCGGCCGCTGACCAGATAGCGCCCCAGCGCCGCTACCGCGTGCGACCCGATGGGCACCAGGCGTTCTTTGTTCCCCTTGCCGTAGAGTCTGACGATTCTGGCATCGAGGTCGAGGTCGTCGAGGTCCAGGCCGACGGCCTCCGAGATCCGCGCACCGGTGGCATAGAGGAACTCCAGCAGGGCGGCCGCACGCAGCGTCGCGGGCTCGTCGCCCTCCGCCGTCGCCAACAGGGCCTCGACCTGGTCCAGCCGGAGGGCCTTGGGCAGGCGGGAGGCATCCGTCGGCGGAGTGATTTCGGCACTGGGGTCGGCCGGGCTGATCCCCTCGGCTGCCAGGAAGAAGTGGAAGCGGCGCAGGGCGACGATGATACGACCACGGCTGCGCACCGCCAGCCCGGCTGCGGCGAGTTCGGCACTGAAGGCCCGGATGTGCTCCGCGGTGATAGTCGCGGGTTCGGTGATCCCCCGGGCCGCAAGACTCGCCAGGTACCGCGCCAGATCGCGCGCATAGGCGTCCACCGTGTTGCGCGTGAGACCGCGCTCCAACCCGATGTGGGTCAAATAGGCGGCCGCCGCCTCGCGCAGGCGTGGCGGCAGATCATCTGGCAGAAGTGCCGCAGCATGGCGTGCCGGCGGCCGAGGGCTCATAGCCGCAGACCTCAGCCCCGGGGAATACGGGCGTGACCGGCCGCCCGGATATGCTCCAGACTGGGCCAGGGCGCATCCCCCGGCCGCAGTCCGGTCCAGCCGGCGGCCCTTGCCCTTTCGGCGTGCAGGACGGCCAACTGGCAGGTGGCGTTGAGGATACCACCGGCGCTCACGGCCGCAGCGGCATCGGACAGATCGACCCAGCGCTTCTCAATGCCGAGTTCCTCGTCCTCGCGCGCGTGCCGTTCCTCCTGGGGCACGGCGGACAGGCCGCGGGCCAGGAAGATCCGCAGGACCTCCGAGGAACTGCCCGGAGTGGTGTACTGGTCTGCCAGCACCGACCATTCTGCGGCGCGCAGATCCGCCTCTTCGAACAGTTCGCGGGCCGCCGCGGGGCGGCCCGACTCGCCGGCCTGGTCGAGTAGGCCGGCGGGGATCTCCCATTCCCTGGCCAGGACCGGATGGCGGTACTGCCGAATCAGCAGAATCCGGTCCTGGGCGTCGACTGCGGCGATCGCCACGGCCGAGGTGTGCGCGGTGAACTCCCTGCACATCGGCCGCGGGGCCTCGGGCAGGGTGAAGGTCTCCGAGCGGATATCCCAGATGACGCCGGGATAGGCGATCCGGGATTCCACCACGGGAGCGGCTTCGAGCTCATCACGCAACTCGGTCATCGCGATTCAGATCCCCTTCTGCTCCAGCCCGGCCTTGACCAGACCCGCGAACAGCGGGTGCGGTCGGGTGGGCCGGCTACGCAGCTCTGGGTGCGCCTGGGTGGAGACGTAGTAGGGGTGGGACTCCTTGGGCAGTTCCACGAACTCCACCAGTTCGTCCGAGGGCGAGGTACCCGAGATCCGCAGACCAGCGGCTTCGAGACGATCCCGGTAGGCGTTGTTGACCTCGTAGCGGTGACGGTGACGTTCGTGCACGCTGGTGGATCCATAGACCTCGGCGACGATGGAGTCCTCCGCCAGTTTGGCCTCGTACAGTCCCAGCCGCATGGTCCCGCCCAGGTCTCCTTCACCGGAGACGTAGGACTGCTGTTCCTCCATCGTGGCGATGACCGGTTCTGCCGTCTCCGGGTCGAACTCCGTCGAGGAAGCACCCTCGATGCCCAGCACGTCGCGGGCGTATTCGATCACCATGCACTGCAGTCCCAGGCACAGGCCAAGGGTCGGCACCTGGTGTTCGCGGGCGAACTGCAGCGCGCCCAGCTTGCCCTCGATGCCACGGATGCCGAAGCCGCCGGGTACGCAGATCGCGTCCACGTCTTCCAGCGCCTCCGCCGCTCCCTCGGGGGTCCGGCAGGTATCGGAGGCGATCCACTTGATGGAGACCTTCGCATCATTGGCGAAACCACCGTGGCGCAGCGCCTCCGTCACCGACAGGTAGGCGTCGGGCAAGTCGATGTACTTTCCGACCAGGCCCACCGTCAGGTGGTGCTTGGGGAAGTGCACGCGTTCGAGCACCCGGTCCCACTGTTCCCAATCGACGTCGCGGAAGGGCAGGTTGAGCTTGCGGATGGCATAGACGTCCAGGCCGCCGTTGTGGAGGACCTTCGGGATGTCGTAGATGCTGGGCGCGTCGACACAGGAGACCACCGCGTCCAGATCGACGTCGCAGGAGCCTGCGATCTTGGCCCGGATGCTGTCGGGCAGTTCCCGATCCGAGCGCAGCACGATCGCATCGGGGGTGATACCGATCGAGCGCAGGGCGGCCACCGAGTGCTGGGTCGGCTTGGTCTTCAGCTCTCCCGAGGGCGCAATATAGGGCACCAGGCTGACGTGGATGAAGAACACGTTCTCCCGGCCCAGGTCCATACGGACCTGCCGTGCGGCCTCCAAGAAGGGCTGCGATTCGATATCGCCGACGGTGCCGCCGATCTCCGTGATGATCACATCGGGGGTGTTCCCGTCCTCCCGATTGGCCTGGGCCCGCATCCGCGACTTGATCTCATCGGTGATGTGCGGGATGACCTGCACGGTGTCGCCCAGGTAGGCGCCGCGCCGTTCCTTGGCGATGACCGTGGAGTAGACCTGACCGGTGGTGACGTTCGCGCCACCATCCAGATTGATGTCGAGGAAACGTTCATAGTGCCCGATGTCCAGATCGGTCTCCGCACCGTCGTCGGTGACGAAGACCTCGCCGTGCTGGAACGGGTTCATGGTGCCGGGATCCACATTCAGGTAGGGATCCAGCTTCTGCATGACGACCTTGATGCCCCGCTGCCGCAACAGGTGGCCCAGAGATGATGCCGTCAGGCCCTTGCCCAGGGAGGAGACGACCCCGCCGGTAACGAAGATGTGACGCACAGGCGTCTGGCCGTTGTTTGAGATTCGATTTACCACGGGATTCAATCCTATCGTCAGCGGACCCCGGCCTCAAGGGCCAGGCTGTAGTCGGCTTCGACACGAGCGGGGATCTGCGCCACATCTGTGGTAGCCAGCACCCGGTCCGCTGCGGCGAAGGCCATCTGCGTGCGGATCGTGGGACGGTCCGCATAGAACTCGATTCCGTGCAGCAGCGCACCGGTGTCGGTGGCCGGGACCCGTACCGCGGTCTGGCCGTAAGCCGCCGCGTCTTCATCGGCGCCGACGAAGACGACGGGGCGGCGCAGCTGCATGACGCCCGCTGCGTCCACCGTAGACATCTGCTCGGCCGCCACCACGACCTCGGCCGCGGCCAGCACGTCGACCGCCTGCGAGGGCGAGGCCACGTACACGTGCTCGGCCCGGCCGGCGATCTCGGTCTCCAGGGTGGTGCGGGCCGGGCCCGTGCCGGTGAAGACGAACGCCCAGCGACGATCGGCGCGGGCTGCCGGCAGACGCAACGCGGCCTCCGCGATCGTCGTCAGCACATCCCCGTCGACCAGGGCCACGGGGCTGGCGACCAACACCACATCGGAAGCGATCCCCAGCTGCTTGCGCACGGTCCGCGAAGAATGGGCCGGCGCCAGGTTGCGGATCACGTCGGGGCGGGCCAACGGTGCCCTGGTGGCCTCCGGCACGGCGGCTGCGAACTCCTCGACCACTGCGGCGTTGGAACCCAACACGCGGGTCGCGGTACGTCCGATGAACCTGCGCTGTGAAGCCGAGAACCGATCGGATCCACGTTCATTGCCCACGGTGTCCACGATGACGGGGCGCATGGACTTCGGCAGGCCGGTCAGGCCCAGGCCCGCCAGTGCCGCGGCGTGCAGGCCATGTGCGTGTACCAAATCAATGTGCCGGTAGAGCTTGTGCAGGGCGAAGGCCGCCTTCGGGTCGGCAGGGTGGGCCTGACTGTGGACCGGCAGTTCGATCAACCGCAGGGTGCCCGATTCGATCAGCCCCAAGGCGTCGAGCACCTCGGGGCGGGCGGCGACTGCCACGTGCAGTCCCTGTGCGGCCTGTGCCGAAATCGCAATGAGGGCGGATTCCGCGAAGACCGAGTCGGACTCCGTGAGGATGTGCAGGATCCTGGTGGATCTGGCAAGCTCGATTTCGGTTTCGGACACGGGAGTTCCCTTCGACGCAGTTGCTTTGTCGCCCATTCTAGTCCGCGGCCGCCCGGCCCGGGCCCGGCCGGTCGGTCCGACCCCCGAGTCCGTGTCCGGGCACCGCGCTGTTGCGGTCAGCGGCCGAAACCCGGCGCCAGGCGGGATGCCTGGGTGCCGAATCCGTATGCTCCCGCCCGCCCGCCGCCGAGCACATCGGCCAGCGCCAGGGACACGATCACGGGGCCGGTCGCCTGCCCGAGCGAATCGACGGTGGTCAACCGCTGTTCCTTGCTGCGCAGGGTCGCCAGTTGTCCGTCCTGATCGCCGCGTTCGGGTGCTGCCGCCACGCTGGGCAGCAGGCTTGCCACATCGACGCTCAGATCGGCGCCGTCGCCCACGTCGAGCGCGGCCGAGGACTCCTCCGAGCCTGCAGTGTCCTGCTGGGGCAGAACCACCAGGACACCGTTGGCCTTGGCCGTGTCTCCCGCACGGATCAGGCCGGCGTTGCCCAGCGCCTTCTGCAGCTCCGCGGCCTTATTGGCATCGACCGACTTGGCGCTGCCCGAACCGAAGCCCACGGCCCTTGCCATCGCCTGGGGCACCGCCTGGGCGGCATCGTCCGGCAGGCTCGAATCGAGCGTGTGCAGCTGCCCGGTCAAGTCCGTCGCCGCCTGCTCGTCAAGCGTCTTGTCCGTCAGAGTCATCGCCTGGACCACTTTGGCCCCGGCCTCGCCCAGTCGGTTCTCCAGGGCGTCGACGAGCTTGGAATCAACGCCCTGGGTGCGCACCAGCGCGATCGTCTTGCCCTTGAGCGTGCCCTTGAGCAGGCGCGGGGCCGAGGCGATGATGAAATCTGAATCGTCTTTGAGGTGCGTGTCCTTGACTTCCCCGTCCTGCCGCAGCTTGTCGCGGTCGGTGCGCAGGGAGTCGACCTGGCTTTGCAGCGAATCCCCGATGGGGGCCTTGAGGGGGCCTGCGCCCAGCACAATGCCCACGGCCAGGGCCATGAACACGGAGACGAGTGAGACGAGGTGGTAGCGGAAATCAACCAAGACTGTTTCTCCCTTAGAGACGCACGAGGTGCAGCGCGCTCAGCGCCGCTGTGGAGGTGCCGGTGAAAAGCGAGCGGATCCATCCGAACAGACCGTCGAACTGCGCGCCGATGAGGCCCAGTACGGTCTGTCCGGCGGTTGTCACGGCCAGTGCCGCCACCAGTGCGAGGAGGCCGGCGACGAGCAGAAACACAAGGGGCCAGACGCCGATGCGCCGGTGGTAGATCAGGCCCAGTCCCTTGGCATCGATGAGTTTCGTGCTCACCCGCATGCGCGTCAACAGGGTCGAGGCGATGTCGCGGCGCTCCTGCTTGAGCAGCTCGGTGGCGGTGTCGTTCGAACCCACTGCGACGATCAGCTGGGCACCCAGGCCATCGGCGATGACGAAGGCCGCGTCCTCGTCGTTGCCGCGCAGCTCGAAGGTCGTGTACGGCAGGTCCAGGTGATCGAGTCGGGCCGCACCGTTGCCGGGGTGCTCGGGGGTGGAATGGATGACCAGTTGGGCGCCGGTGACGATCGCGGACTCCCCGGGGGCGTCCAGATTGCCGACGATCAGGTCGGGTTTGTAGCCCAGCTCGACCAGCGCGTCCGCACCGCCGCCGACACCCACCAGTACCGGTTTGTACTCACGGATGTAATTGCCCAGCATCGCCAGGTCTTCCTTATAGTGGCTGCCCTGGGAGACGATGAGGAAGTGGCGGTCCGTGCCCTCGACCGAAAGCTCCGGCGGCAGGGGGATATCACGGTCGAGGATTGCCGCGACATCGTCGGTCGTCTCCGTCACTGCCTGGGAGAATTCGGCGACGGCATCGTCGAATTCCGCGCTCCGGCGGTTTGTCTCTTGCTCCGTCATGATTGCTCTATTCTGCCATGTCCTAGAAGGCCGACTTGCCCTCTTCAGCCTGCGATATGAGCTCGACCACATGCGCCTGGGCTGCCTGCGATTCGCTCATCCCACCCAACATCCTGGCCAGTTCGGCTTCCCTTTCGGCCCCGTCGAGCCGGGTGATCCCGGAGACCGCACCGTCTTCGCCGTCCTCCTTGCGCACCGTGATGTGGTTGTCGGCCCAGGCCGCGACCTGCGCCAGATGGGTGACGACTATCACCTGCCTGCCGACGGACAAGCGCGCCAGACGACGGCCGATCTCGATCGCAGCGGCTCCGCCGACTCCCGCATCGACCTCGTCGAAGACGAAGGTCGGGAAGTGCACCCTGCGCGCGGTGACGACCTCGATCGCCAACATCACCCGCGAGAGCTCGCCACCGGAGGCCAGCCGGCCGATCTCCCCGGGGGCCTGTGCCTCGTGGGCGGTGAACCACAGGTTGATCTGGTCGGCTCCGTGCGCCGCCGGTTCGCACGGCTCGACCGCGAAGCCGACCTTCGCCTTCGGCATGGACAGGGCACGCAGTTCCTCCGACACAGAGACGGAGAACTCCCCCGCGGCCTTCACCCGGGCCTCGTGCAGAGAGTCCGCGGCGGTGCGCAGAGCCTCCTCCGCCGCGTTCAGGCGTTCCTGCATGAGTCCCAGGCACTCATCGCCACCGCGCAGGTCCAACAGTTCGCGACCCGCCCGCTCCTCGAATTCCAGAACCGCCTCGACATCGGGGCCGTAGGCGGCCAGGGATCCCAGTTGCGCCCTGCGCTCCTCCGTTTCCTGCAGGGACGCGCCCTCCAGGTCGTCGAAGCCCTGGAGGTAGGCACTGAGTTCCGCGCCCAGATCGGCCGCCCGAATCGCCAGATCGGTGGCCTGTGCCGCCGGCTCACCCAGTACCTCATCATCGGCGGCCGCCCGTTCCAGGTCCGCAGCCACCCGTCCGAGCAGGTCGGAGACGTTCTCCGTTTCGGCGAAGTCGTCGCCCACCAGAGACGCGTGGGCCGTTCCGACCGCCTGTTTGAGGGATTCCGCCGCGGCGAGCTTGGCCGCCAGGGCTTTGAGTTCGGCGTCCTCGCCAGGGGCCGGGCGCACCGCGTCGATGGCCTCGAGGGCGGATTCCAGGAAGTTGATGCGTCCGGCCCTCTCGACCGAGGTCTCCCGCAGGCGTTCGTCCTCTGCCCGCAGATCCCGCCACTGGGCATAGGCGGCACGGTAATCCGCGAGCAGCCCGGCGAGCTCCCGACCGCCGAAGCCGTCGAGCAGTTCGCGCTGCCTGGCCGTGGACTTCAGCCGCAGCTGTTCGGTCTGACCGTGCATGCTGACCAGTTCCTGGCCCACCTCGGCCAGTACTCCCATCGGCACCGTACGGCCTCCCGCTGTGGCCCTGCCCCGGCCCCCCGGCACGATCTGGCGACTGACGATCAACTCGTCGTCTGCCTCGCCGCCGGCGTCGGCGACCCGCTCCCGCACCGAGTCCATCCCGGTGATGTCGAAGACGCCCTCGACGACGGCGCGCTTCGCCCCGGCCCGCACTGCGTGCGAGTCGGCTCGCCCGCCGATCAGCAGGCCCAATGCGGTGACGAACATCGTCTTACCGGCACCGGTCTCCCCCGTGACCACCGTCAGGCCGGGGCCCACCTCGACCTCCGTGTGGGTGATGACGCCCAGGTTGTCGATCCCCAGTGATTGGATCATGCTGCGTCCTGGGGCCCACGCCAGCCGGCAACGGGCAGTTGGAACTTGCCGACCAGGCGGTCGGTGAACGGTCCCAGGTTCAACCGGGCGAAGTGGACGGGGGCCGCGGAGCGGACCGCCTCGAGCCTGCTGCCCGGCTGAACATCGAAGGTGTGCGTGCCATCGCACCACAGACTGGCCCGCACCGCCGGGCGCCGATCGAGGTATTCAACGCCCAGCCGCGATGACGGGGAGACTACCAGCGGTTTGGCGAACAGCGCGTGGGCGCTGATCGGCACCATGAGCAGTGCCTCGACTTCCGGCCACACGATCGGGCCACCGGCGGAGAAGGCATAGGCCGTCGAACCGGTCGGCGTGGCCAGGATGACGCCATCGCAACCGAAGGACGACACAGGGCGGGCGTCGACGCCGACGACCACCTCGATCATGGCGGTCTCCCGGTTCTTCTCCAGAGTGACCTCGTTGAGCGCCCAGTCCTGGTGGATCACCTCGTCGCCGTGACTGACCGTGATGTCCACGGCCATCCGCGCCTCGACGGTGTATTCGCGGTTCGCAGCCCGGTGCACGGCCGTTTTGAGATCCTTGCGCTCCGACTCGGCCAGGAAGCCGATGTGCCCCAGGTTGATACCCATAATCGGAACCTGCGAGGTATGGAAATGGCGGGCGGCGCGCAACATGGTGCCGTCCCCGCCGAGCACCATGACGAGTTCCGAATCACCGTGTGTGCCCGACATGTAATCGTCGGGGACCACATGGATGTGGGTGTCGATCGGGCCGGTGTAGCTGATCAGGGCCGCGTGCTCGCCGGCCAACATGACCGGTGTGATGCCTTCGCGTTGAAGCATCGTCGCTACGGTCAGAGCCGCTCTGCGGGCCGCCTCCCGATGCGGGTGCAGGGCCAATACGATGCTGCGGTCCACTATCCCTCCTTCACGATGGCGCGGGCTATGCGCGCGGGTTCCTCATCCTGCGATCCTAGTGAATGAGGTGCCACTAGGAGAAAATACTCCCTATTCCCAGCGGGCCCCGGGAGCGGCGAGGGCGCCCATCCGGCCACCGCGCCACCGGCAGCGAACACCGCTTCGGCCACCTGTGCCACTGCCTGGGCGCGCCGCCGCGGGTCGGTCACCACGCCGTGTTTGTCCAGGGCGCCCCGCCCGGCCTCGAACTGTGGTTTGACCATGAGCACCATCCGGCCGTCGGCGGCCAGGACACCCAGCAGCGGGGCGATCAGCAGGGTCAGGGAGATGAAGGACACATCGGCGCAGACCAGGTCCACCGGCTGGTCTGTACCCAACCAGTCCGGTGTCATTTCGCGCAGGTTGTGACCGGAGAGTTCGTGCACGCGCGCATCGGCGCGCAGCTTGGGGTGCAGCTGATCGTGTCCGACGTCAACCGCGTGAACCAGGCGGGCTCCGTGGTGCAGGAGCACCTGGGTGAAACCACCGGTCGAAGCGCCGGCGTCCAGGCAGATCCGTCCGGCGATCCGCGAGTCCAAGTGGAAGGCCTCGATCGCACCCAACAGCTTGTGCGCACTCCGTGCCACCCACGGATCCTCGGCCAGCAGCTCGATCCGGCTTGTTCCGTCGACGCGGTGCGCCGGTTTGACGATCCTGCTGCCGTCGACGAGCACATTGCCGGCGGCGATTTCCCGCGCTGCGCGATTGCGCGAAGTGCTCAGTCCGCGCTCGACCAGCGCAGAGTCGAGTCTGAGAGCACTCACAGCTCTTTCAGCTCCGCTTCCAGACGATCCATCAGTCCATGGGCGCCGCGCACCAGAGCCCTGGGATCCTGGGACACGGCCAACTCGGCGAGTTCGGCCCGCCAGGGCCCCCCGCCGGTGGAGTCCCGGTCAGCGGGTTCCGTCCGGGTCCGCATATGATCATTCGTCATGAAGCTCCTCCGCTGTGAAGCGCCGTGGCAGGTTTCCCGGATCCAGTGGAAGCCCACCACGTGCTCGGCTCAGGGCCAAAGCCGCCTGTACGGCGCCCTCGGCCGGTCCCCGCGCTTCGATCCGACCGGCGACCAGCCGGGCACTGGAACTGCCGCAGGCAGCCGTGTCACCGGACACCTCGACTGCGGGCAGGGGGCGTAGCAGATCCCGCAGGTCCGCCACAATCCTATCGGGCCGCTGCTCCGCCGGCGCCTGCAGCGCAACGTGCACATCGTCGATGCCGGTGAGTACCAGAACACTCAGACAGCCGGCTGCTCGACCGGCTGCGATATCCGTCGAGCATCTGTCCCCGACCATGACAGGGCGCTGCGCACGGTATTCGGAGATGACCTGCTGAGGTAGGAAGGGCGCGGGTTTGCCCGCGATCCGCGCCGGGACCCCGGTGAAACGCTCGACGATGTCGACGAAGGTTCCGTTACCCGGATAGACGCCGTGTTCACCCGGTACCGAGGGGTCGGGGTTCGTCGCCCAGAAACCCGATCCAGCGCGGACACACGAAATGGCGGCGCACAGGTCCCCGGCACGTAATTGTGCGCTGTACCCCATGGCGATCGCAGCCGGCGGTTGTTCTAAAAGCCGCGCCTCCGGCGGCAGCTCCGGCGGCTGTACGGCCCGCAGTCCCGCCCCGGCCACGGCCTCGGCCAGGGCAGGGGCACCGAAGACGGCGACCGAGTCCCCCACCGGCAGGCGCTGGGCCAGAGCCTGCGCCACGGCCTGGGCCGAGGTGCGCACCTGGGCCGGGTGCACGGGCACGCCGAACTCCGCGATCTGCTCGGCCACCGTCTCAGGAGATCTGGAGGCGTTGTTCGTCAGGAACGCGTAGGGCAAACCGCGGCGGGCGAAATCGCGCAGTGCCGGCACGGCTCCGACGACGGCGCGTGCACCGTGATAGACGACCCCGTCGAGATCGAGCATGACCAAGTCGGGTTCGAGGGCAGAGCGAGTGATCACCGGTAGTTCAACTCCGTAGGTCCAGGGCCGGGGCCCTTAGCGAATCAGTCCTCGGTCAGGCCCGCTTCGCGCAGGATCTCGTCGACCTCGTCTTCGACCTCCTGGGCGAAGGAGGTTGAAGGCGAGGCGACCTCGGGCCCGGCCTGCGAATCGGCTTGTTCCGGCGTCGGGGAAGATGGCTCCGAGTCCGACTGTTTCGCCTCGACCACGGCTTCGGTCTCAGCACTTGCCGGCTCAGCCCCGGTGGTCTCCGCCTGTGTTGATTCAGCCCGCACGATCGCGGCATCAGCGCCCTGCTCATTCGCGGGCTCGTCTTCGGCCTGCGCGAGCTCTGCGACTTCCTCTTCCTCTGGTTCTTCCTCGACGGTGAAGATCTCGATGCCCTCGTTCGGGTCGATCTCCTCGTCGCCGAAGACGACCGCGTTGGACCTAGCGGTGCGGCGGGCCAGCTCCTCGTACTTATCGGCCACTTCGCGCTCACCGGTCATGCGCAGCAGATCGCTGTACGCCGACAGCAGGCGAACGATGGCCGCCGGCTTGTGACCGGTGAACCCCTGGGCCTCGATCAGGTCCCTGGCACCCTGCATGTTCCCCGCGTCGGTGTGTGCGCCGGCGGCGACGATCACACATTCCACCCATTCCTCATCACTGAGTGTGGAACGGTCGATCTCCTCGAACAGTTCAAGGGCCTTCGCCGGGTTCTTCCGTCCACGCTCGCAGTCCAGGATCAGGGCCAGGTTGTCATTGGATCCGGTGATCCGACGGTGCGTACGCAGTTCTCGCAGCGCGGTGTCGTAATCGTCGAGTTCATAGGCGACCAGGCCAAGCGCCTCGCGGACCACGCCGATCCGACCAGCACGGTTGACAGCCGCCTGGGCGAACTCGCGTGCGGCCTCGGGGTCGCTGTCGATGAGCCGACCGGCGGCGACCAGCTGCCGCGCGACAACCTCGGCGTTGTCCTTGGCCAGCGGGCGCAGCTGTGCGCGAACCTCGCCGGAGAGTTCACGACCGGTGATGTCCTCGGGCAGATCCGGTTCGATCCGTTTGGGCTTGTGCGGGCGATCCTCGAAGTGCTGTTTGTCCCCGCGCTTCCAGTCATCACGATTGCGCGGGCCATTCGAGCGGGGACCACGCTCCTTGAAATCCCGGCCGCGCCGGTCATCGCGTCGGTCCTGGTTGCCGCGGTCGAATCGACCGTCGTGCTTGCGCCGGTCGTCGAAACGACGGCCCTCGCCGCCGTTACCGCGCCGGTCATCGCCGCGGTCGTGCTGATTGTTGCGGCGGTCATCGAACCGCCGGTCGTCCCCGCGACCGCGGTAATCGCGGTCATTGCCGCGCCGGTCGTCGAAACGGCGATCATTGCCTCTGCGATCATCATGGCGCCGATCATCGTGCCTGCGATCGCCGTCGAAGCGACGCGGTCCACGGCCGGAGCCGTTACGGCGGTCGCCGCGGAAGTCGTCGCGGCGTTCGAAGCCCTCACGCTTGTTCCGACGGTCGTCGAAACGGCGATCGCCGTCGAAACGGGGCCGATCGTCACGCCGCCGGTCGCCACCACGGCGGTCGTCGAAGCGCTCATTACGCCGGTCCGCGCCATTGCGCCGGTCGTCGCGCTGGAATCGAGTATCGCGACGGTCACCGTCGCGACGATTATCGCGCCGCTCGTCTCGGCGGTCGCCGGAGAACCCGCGGCCCCCACCACGACGGTCGTCACGCCTGTCGCCGGAGAACTTCCGATCACGGTCGAAACGGCGTTCTTCGCCGCCGCTGTTCCTCTGATCGGTGCGCCGATCATCCGCGCGGTAGCCGCCGCGCTTGTCATCACGGTAGCCGCCGTTGTCACGCGCCGTCCCGAATCCGCGATCATCACGCCTTTGGGAGCCCCGGCGATCGAAATCGCGGCGTCCTTCAGCACGACCTTCCGAACCGCCGCGCCTATTGTCCGAGTAGCGACGCCCGTCACCGGACGGACGGCCGTCCCGGCGATCCCGCCTGTCCTCACCCCGCCGGTCGAACGAGCGATCTCCCCGGTTATCGGAACGGTTGTACTTCTTCGGGCCGTCACCGCGGCGCTGACCCCGGCCCCTGTTCTGTGATTGTCCGTCTCCGTATGACCGGCGATCGTCTGACTTCGGCACGCTACTCCCTATTGGACTGCTGACTTCCCGTTGTCCCTGCGGCCCTTGGGGAGCTAATGCTCGCGGACCCGAACCCGGGTTCTACCTATTCTAGTTGCTCCGAGCCCGCCTGCCCTCACCCGAACCCGGCCTATTCCCCCGATGTGGCCAATTCCACCGCAGAACTCGACCGCACGCTCCCGCTCGCAAGTACTACTGCGAAGCCGAAAGCAGGCCGGCCAGCTCAGTCTGAACATTGCCACGCACCACGGTCGAGACAAGGGAGTCGAACGGCGTCGGCTGAGCATTGACGATAGCGGTTCTGGCCCCGGCGCGGACTGCGGTCGGGACAAGCTCGGCGATCGGCGCAACGGTAAGGGATGTACCCAGTGCCAAGAGGACCCTGCACCCGCCGGCCAGTTCGAAGGCCAGATCCACCACCTCGGCGTCGAGGGCCTCGCCGAACAGAATCGTGCGGGCCCTGACGATTCCGCCGCACTCCGGGCAGCGGGGATCAACGGAACCCGCGCGAACACGCATGACCATGTCCATCATATCGCCGGTTGCGGCACAGGATTCGCAGCGCCAGTACCGGACGTTGCCGTGCACTTCAATGATCCGGTCGGCCGGGACGCCGGCCAGTTGGTGAAGGCCATCGGTATTCTGTGTGATGACCACGGCGCGGGGATCACGGACGAGTTCAGAGGCGATCGCGCGATGAACGGCGGTCGGTTCCGCCTCCCACACAGGCGAGGCCGCAATACGCTGCCAGGCGGCCCGCCGCACGGCCTCGTCCGATAAATAAAGCGACAGGGTCGAAGTCCGCTCAGCATCGGGATCGCACGTCCACACCCCGGCGGGACCGCGGAAATCGGGAATGCCTGCGGCCGTGCTGATACCAGCACCGGTGAAGAAGACGACACTCGGTGAACTTGTTCCTGGGCCGGGTCCTGCAGTGGACCCGGACGAATCTACGGCCACCTGTCTAGGATAGACGTAGAACCGGATCCCAGCGAAAGGACGAAGCGCATGCGGGCTCATGACGGCCTAGAACTACCGGAGATCGGACTCGGAACATACAAGCTGCGAGGCAGCCAAGGCGCCCGCGCGGTGATCTCGGCGTTGGAGAACGGATACCGCCTTCTCGACTCGGCGTTCAACTACGAGAACGAGGGCGCGATCGGACGCGCCATCCGTGCCAGCCAGGTACCACGCGACCAGATCATCGTGACCTCGAAACTCCCCGGGCGCCACCATGCACGGGACCAGGTGGAGTACACCGTCGAGGAATCGGTCATGCGCACGGGCTTGGACCACATCGACCTCTACCTGATTCACTGGCCCAACCCGCTCGAAGACCTCTACGTCCAGGCTTGGCAAGGACTCATCAGCGCGCAGGAACGCGGGCTCGTCAAGCACATCGGAGTCTCCAACTTCCTGCCGGAACACATCGAGCGGCTACAACGTGAAACGGGCGTGCTGCCCGCAGTCAATCAGATCGAGCTGCATCCGTACTTCCCTCAGGTCGACGAGCTGCGGTGGAACGCCGACCACGGAATCATCACAGAGGCGTGGTCACCGGTGGGGCGGGGAAACGACCTCAAGTCAGCGGCTCCGGTGGTCGCTGCGGCCACGGCACACGGCGCCACGCCCACACAAATCCTCCTTGCATGGCATCTGGCGATTGGATCGCTGCCACTCCCGAAGTCGGCTAACTCCTCGCGCCAAGCGGAGAATCTCGCAGCCGCACAAGTCGAGCTCACTCCGGCAGAGGTAGAAGCGATCACCGCACTGGGCCGGCCCGACGGCCGTTTGAAGGACCAGGACCCCCGCCGCTACCAGGAGTTCTGAACCACCGTTCACCTCTACCGGGGTGTGGCTCCACTCGTGCACGTGTGGCAGCAAAACACACGCGTCCTACCACCACCAGTGCACGAGTGAAACCACACCCCGAAAAACACCCCCGTGAATGCACTGATGGTCCCCCAGCGAGCACACCCACACGGGGTGGCTACAAGCCAGAAGACCATCAGATATTCAAAAAAAATGCGGCGGTGACCTACTCTCCCACACACTCCCGCATGCAGTACCATCAGCGCAATCGGGCTTAGCTTCCGGGTTCGGAAAGGGACCGGGCGTTTCCCCAACGCTCTCACCACCGCAAAACCACAGAACAACACACACACGCATGCGTGTACGTCACTGGATCGTGCAGTGAAACTAGTAGACGTGAACACCAACCCCCACACGGGGCCATGCATAACTCTTACGCTCGTTGTTTAACTCGTGTTACCCAACCCACCACACACCCCACACGGATACAAAACCCGCACGAGTGTTGTTTGGGTGAGTGAACGGTGTATTAGTACCAGTCAGCTCCAATGGTTACCCATCTTCCACACCTGGCCTATCAACCCCATCATCTCTAGGACACCTTAAAGGAGACCTCATCTCGAAGCAGGCTTCCCACTTAGATGCTTTCAGCGGTTATCCCTCCCGAACGTAGCAAACCAGCCATGCCCTTGGCAG